>JANYDH010000140.1 GCA_025359865.1 Actinomycetes bacterium
TATCGTCAACACATGTTGACGACGTGCGGCGGCGGGCGTAGCCTCGAGTCGTGGACATCGATCCAACAGCACGCAAGCACAGCGTGTCCGACGACGACATGGTCCACGCCTTCCGGCACCACTGGAGGGCCTACGAGACGAACGATCCAGATGTGACGATGTTCATCGGTCCCTCAACGGGGGGAGAGCCGTTGGAGATCGGTGTTGTCATCGACGACGAGGGCGTTGCGATTATCCACGCGATGCCCGCCAGAGCCAAGTTCCTGAAGGGATGGTGGACACGATGAGCGAAACAAGAGCAAGGCGAGCAGCGACTCTGGAGGCATGGGCCGACGACGTCGACGAGATCGACCTCGTCCTCGCCAATACCGACGCGCTGAAGGCAATCGCGGAGTTCGCCGACCGCCGCGATCGCGTCGAGGCGGCCTTGACCGAAGCGGTACGCGCTGCTCGGCACACAGGGCGATCGTGGAACGAGATCGGCACGATGCTCGGCGTCACAAAGCAGGCCGCTCAACGCAAGTACTCCAAGCTAGCCAGCTAGCCCCGAACTGCCGATATCGCGCACCCCGATGGTCGCCGAATCCGCACATATCGGCGAGCAGAACCACTCCGGCTCGCCGGAGGAGCGGGAGCACCGCTGCATCCAGGGTTTGGCTGAGGTCGGCGTTGACGTCACTCGCACGACAGGTACGTGCGTGAGTCGCCGTCCTCGTCGACCAGTGCACCCATCAGGCGCAACACCATCGACCCCGACGCTTGATCGAGCTCGACCACTTCGACCTGACAACTCCCCAGATGTCGTCGCCGACCACAGTGGTCTGGCCAACTTCGAGCTCGGTGCCGGTCACGGCTCGGCTGGCGTTCGCCCGAATCAGCGAGCCTTCGAGCACCCGGTTGAAGTCGACCGTGGGCTGTCGGATCATCGTGATCGGCTCCCCGCCTCACGCAGTCAGAAGATGTGACCTGCGCATCGCTTCGACGTACTCCAGCGGATCACCAGGAAGAATCTCGAGGTGCACCTTGACGCCCGTCGGCCGCTCGGTGAGCGAGGCAACGCGGGCGAACGCAGGGTCCTCAGCATCACCGGTGACGACGATCGCTCCCTCCAGGATCCGGTCCGGGCGCGCCGCTTCGTCGAGGAATGTCCAGGGCATGCCGGTGTGGTCGATCTGGGTGGGGTCGCACGGAATGTCGACTTCGATAGGAGCCACCACAGCTGTCAGCTTGCGGCGGCGTGGTCGAGCAGGTGACGGTTCTTGCCGATCGGGCCCGGGAGGATCGTGAAATGTACCTGGCCGTCGTCAGCGACCGCTACAACGCGCACAACAGCGATCGCTTGCGAGTTGCCCGCGAGGAGCATCGAGCCGACCTTGACCATGTCCGGATGACGCGCTCGCGACAGAGTCGACCACCCGTAGCCGTCATCGTCCTGGGCGTTGAGATCTGCCCGAATGTCGATCTGCTCATCGCTCATGCTCGGCCTCCTTTCGAAGCTCCATCTCATGGAACATAATACGGGTTGACAACGGTCCGATGCTCGCACAACCGAAGCCGCGCGATTCCGTCGGGCAGGTCGTCGAACTCGATGCTGTGGTGCAGTGTGCGGCGACCGGTCGGCAGAAGGCGAAATCCCGCCCGACGAACCGTTCCTGCCGTCATCAACGTCAGACATTCGAATCGCACCAGAGGCGGCTCCTGCGCAAGTTCGTCCATCGTGGTGTCCACCAATGCGAACACGGAGAGCGCATACACGCCATACACCTCGAACGCGGCCAAGGCGTCGTCGAGCACAGCCTCGTCGGCCAGAGTTCCTCCACGTACGACGATCACGATCTCATCGCTGAGCTCATCTCCAAGGCGGACGAAGCGCTGCTTCACGACTCTTCCTCCAATGCATTCGCGAGGGTGGCCGCGACGCCGGCATCCGCTCCGTCCAATGCGTGCGCGTACGTCCGCAGGGTCATCGCCGGGTTGGCGTGTCCCAACCTTGCGGCCACAGTACGGATGTCGTGGCCCCGGCCGATGGCCTCGGTGGCCGACCGGTGACGCAGGTCGTGCAGGCGCCACCGCGTATCGATTCCTGCGTCACGGCGAGCGAGGCGCCACCAGCCGGTCAGGCGCTCCGGGTTCAGCGGCCGCTCGCCCGGCTGCAGCATCCACGGGCCGTACCGCTCACGCTCGGCCCGAAGCGCCTCGACGGCCTGCATCGTGCGCTCGTCGAGGCGCACAACCCGCTGGTTCCCCGTCTTCGTGGCTGCATCGACCAGCGCGGGCACCTGTCTGTCACTCACCGAACCGGTTCGCTCGATCGCGATGCTGGAGTCGATGGCCAGCCAGTCGCCGTCGAGATCGCGATAGACGAGTGCACAGAGCTCGGATCGGCGAGCGCCCGTGATCGCTGCGAGGCGGAACGCGAGGCCGGCTGCCGGGTCGAACTGCTCGCCGGCCTCGATGACGGCCCGTACGTCGGCCGCCGTCATCGCCGCACCGGGCTTGGTCGTGCGCCGGCCCAGGGTGGCGAGTGCGGCCACGTTGGTGCTGACCCAACCCCAACGGGCGGCCAGCGATCGACGTCGGCCACGGTCAGCCGACCCAACGACGTGCGCACAAGACGATCAGCCTTCACAAGCGACGCCCGGCTGGTCTGATCGCGCACCGTGGAGGCCGCCCACGTGGGCGCGTTCGTCTCGATCCAGGCGTCCAGGGCATCGGCCACGGTGCGGCCATCGCTGGGCGCAGGGGGCGCGACGGTCAGCTCAGCGGCTGCCCGCAACGCATCTCGCTTGGTGCCACGCACGGTTCGGCTGACCTGCTTCGGTCGGCCGCTGTCGTCGTTGCCGACGAACACGCGCACCTCCCACACGCCGGGTTTGCGCTCACGGATCGTCGCCCTGCGACGACGTTACCGCAGGGGTGTGACACTAGGGAAGCAACTAGGGAAGGACGACGAACACGACAACACGGGGCAACACTGGTGGTACAGAAAGAGCTAGCTGAACAGCTTCTTTGCGATCACCATGCGTTGGATCTGGTTGGTGCCTTCGTAGATCTGGGTGATCTTTGCATCACGCATCATTCTCTCGACGGGGAACTCGTTGGTGTAGCCGTAGCCACCCAGGAACTGCACGGCATCCGTGGTGACCTGCATTGCCACGTCGCTCGCGAAGCACTTGGCCATCGCTCCGGCAACGGCCAACTCTCCGTGCGGGTCGCCCTCGTCGACCATCGCGCACGCCCGGTAGACCAGCGCTCGCGCAGCCTCGATCCGCATCGCACAGTCGGCTGCCATCCACTGCAGGCCCTGATTCGATCCGATCGGACGACCGAATGTGGTCCGATTGTTCATGTAGCCGACGGCATAGTCGAGCGCACCCTGAGCAATGCCGACGGCCTGCGCGCCGATCGTGGGTCGGCTTCGATCGAGTGTGTGCATCGCAATGGCGAACCCCTCGCCGACCTCACCGATGCGATGCGAATCGGGCACCCGTACTTCATCGAGTCGGATGATGCCGGTGGGTGAACCCTTGATGCCGAGCTTGTGTTCGAGCTTGTCGATCTGCACGCCCCACTCGGCCTTCACCAAGAAGGCCGTGATGCCTTTGTGGCGGTCGGGCGACGTACGGGCGAAGACGGTGTAGATGTCGCTGATACCGGCGTTCGTGATCCAGCACTTCGTGCCGCTGAGGACCCAGTGATCGCCGTCAGGAACGGCCTTCATGATCATCGATGCCACATCACTGCCGGCGTCGGGCTCGCTCAGCGCATAGCTGCACTGACTCTCGCCGGAACAGATCCTGGGGATGTACGTCGACTTCAGCTTCTCCGACCCGAAGTTGAGCACCGGCAGCATCCCGAGCTTCGAGATGAGGATCTGCAGACTGGTCGATGCGCAACCGCGGGCGACCTCTTCAGCAGCGATGGCTTGATCCACCAGTGACGCACCCGAACCGCCGTACTGCTCCGGGTAGCCGAGGGCGGTGAGTTCCATCGCTTTCAGCGCTTCGAAGCTGGCCCACGAGTACTCACCGGTGCGATCGGTCTCCGCCGCTAGCGGGGTGATCTTCTCGGCGACGAACTGACGAAGGACGGCGCGGAACTCGCGTTGTTCGTCGGTGAGTGTGATCGGCTGTGACATCCCGCCATCGTGCCACGACGGCAGCGAATCTGCGAGATCAGGCCCCGACGAGCGACGCCCACGCGCCCGGAAACGCCGCCTGCACCTGTGCCGGGCTCATTCGCAAGGTGGCCTCGGGCATCATGTCGACGATCAGCCGGCCTTCGGCGTAATGATGCAGCGTGTTGGCAACACCCTCGAACAGCCGTGCCCGAAGGCGGACCAGTTCGGCGGGTGCGTCGCTGTGGAGATAGCCCCACGCCGTGAACGCAATGGTGAGGTCGTGCACGACTGGCGCACGGCTGAACAGCGATGCACGTCGTAGTGCGATGCCGAGGCAGCCACAAACGGCATCGTCGATGTTCTCACCGGGAGACACCTGCAGGCGCGATCGAAAAGTGTTGGCAATCTTGATGGCAAAGCCCTGGTCCGGACCTTGGAAACCGAGACGGCCACCTTCGGGTTGGAACCCGTGGATCTCACCCGGGCGGTCGGGCATCCACGATGACGGCACATGATCGGGCGAGGAGTACCCGCGGGCATCGTCGACTGCGGGGGCGGGGGCGAACTTGGGAGCGGCCATATCGACCTCAGTTCTAGCTGGTAACAGGCTGTTTGCAGCACCTGACAGCACCCGACAGCTCTTGACAGCTCCGCTTGGATCAGCTGGCGTGAAGCAATCCGAACACGAGGCCCTCTTCGAGCGCCCGCCACGAGGCCTCGATGATGTTGGTGCTCACGCCGATCGTGGTCCAGGTGCGCTGGCCGTTGGTGAAATCGATGAGCACCCGAGTGACAGCACCTGTGGCGGTGGCGCCGTCGAGAATGCGGACTTTATAGTCGGTGAGGTGCACCCGCGCAAGGGCGGGAAATGCAGCGGTGAGCGCCGCCCGAAGCGCCGTGTCGATCGCGTTGACGGGACCGTTGCCTTCGGCTGTATGGACGAAGCGCCGCTCACCGATCCAGACCTTGACCGTGGCTTCCGTGGTGAACTCCCCATTCGCGGCCTCGTCGGTGATGACGCGCATGCTCTCCACACGGAAGTACTGCTGCTCCCATCCAGACGCACGCCGCATGAGCAGTTCGAGCGACGCATCAGCCACCTCGAAGTGGAAGCCCTCGTGCTCGAGCCGCTTGAGATCGTCGATCACCTGGTTCACGGCCGGACCATCCATCGAGATGCCGAGCTCGTCGACCTTCATCTGAATGGTGGCACGACCGGCCATTTCGCTGACAACGAACCTCGTGCGGTTGCCAACTGTTTCCGGGTCGACATGTTCGTATGCATCTTTGGCGCGAACGATCGCACTGACGTGGAGCCCTGCTTTGTGAGCGAATGCCGAAGCGCCCACGTACGGCGCCTGCGGGTTGAGCGGACGGTTGAGCACCTCGGCCACATGATGACTGACCGCAGTGAGACGATCGAGGCGACCTTCGGGAAGACAGCGAAGCCCCATCTTGAGCTGCAGGTTCGGGATAACCGTGGTGAGGTTGCAGTTGCCGGTTCGCTCGCCGAGACCATTGAGGGTGCCCTGCACGTGACGCGCACCGGCGTTGACCGCTGCCATCGAATTGGCCACAGCGCACCCGGTGTCGTCATGGCAGTGGATCCCGATCGTGACGTCGGCTCCGATGTGGCGGTACACATCGGCAACGATCCGCTGCACGTCGTGGGGAAGCGAACCGCCGTTGGTGTCGCACAGCACCACATGGGTCGCGCCATTGACGACTGCCGCTTCCAACGCTCGCAGGCTGAACTCAGGATTGTTCTTGTAGCCGTCGAAGAAATGCTCCATGTCGACCAGCACACGACGGCCAGCGCCATGGAGGAACCGAACGCTGTCGGCGATCATCGCCTCGCCCTCTTCGAGCGTGGTCTGCAACGCCTGGAGCACGTGGTAATCCCAACTCTTCGCGACGATGCAGACCGCCGACGTATTTGCATCGAGCAGATTCCGCAAGGTCGGGTCGTCATCGACCTTTCCCTTCGGGCGACGAGTAGAACCGAACGCCACCAATGTGGACGCGTCGAGTCGCAGTTCACGCGTCGCTCGCGCGAAGAACTCGATGTCTTTGGGGTTGGCGCCAGGCCAGCCACCTTCGATGAAGTGCACCCCGAGATGGTCGAGTTGCTCGGCGATGCGCAGCTTGTCGTCCACTGTGGCCGACACGCCTTCAACCTGGAGACCGTCGCGCAAGGTGGTATCGAACACTTCGATGTCGGTCTGCTCGTCATGGAACGTGCTCATGGAGATCCTCTGATCGGCTGGGGGTTTGATGGGTTGACGGCTTGGAGGGCTGAAGGCTTGACGGGTTGACGAATGGCGTTTTGTTCGGGAAATGAAACAGCCGCCCCGGAGGGCGGCTGGCAGCGCACGTGGACAACCACGTGCGCTAGAGAATGAGAATGACGGTGCCGACGGTGCGGAGGGTTTGGTGCGCCGTCGTCATGACGTTCATTGTGGCCGACGGCGAGTGAATCGTCAACGTCGACCGCCTGAACGCGCCTTGAGGAGGGGCATGGTTG
The DNA here is from genome assembly GCA_025359865.1 of Actinomycetes bacterium. Taxonomy (GTDB): domain Bacteria; phylum Actinomycetota; class Acidimicrobiia; order Acidimicrobiales; family Ilumatobacteraceae; genus VFMC01. Next base: position 6,645 of record JANYDH010000140.1, read on the forward strand.
TGCACAACTCTGTGGTTTTCATGTGTATGACCAGTGGATGAACAGTCAACTTCTGTGGATGAACGGAAAGTTTCGTGGATAACCCTGTGAATTCAAAAATACCTCTTGACCAGGCTAAACGTAGGGTGCACAGTGTGTGTTGTACCGAACAGCGCACATCAACCGGCGCCTGTGGAACGGCTCAGAACGACGGATTCGCCAGCAATGGCAACGCTCAAGTGATGAGGACCAACCAGGGGCACGAGGTGGAAGCGAGAACGGTCATGAGATGGTTCGCCTGTCGGCGAGTGTGTACCGGGCAACTGGTACGTTGCGGACTGACAGTGTCGGCAAGCACCATCCGGTCCGCCGGGTGGTAGGAGCCAGCAAAAGCGAATCGCCCGCCGAAGCGCAAGCTCCGACGGGCGATTGAAGTTGTCCGATCCGAAGGTTAACGCCCGGAGTTCGGTCAGCGGTGGATCATCATCACTCGAAGTCGCCCCGAGAGGTGTGCCAGCCCAGCTGGAGCGCCACTCGGGGCGCTTCTTTTTTTCCTCGACCTCAATTCGTTGACGTTCGCTGCACCGCCTCGATCAGCGGAAAGTGACGTCTGTTCGAGACCGAGCACCACAAATCAACTAGACTTCGGTGATCTCATCGGTGCCTCCGGGTGCCACGCCCCACGACGGACGACCAGTGCCATGGAAATCTCCCAGAAGCTCGAGCTGATCTGATCATGGCCACGGTGTATCGCGCACCCGAGGCGCAGTCGTTCCGGCCGCACCGCCCACTGTCATGGAAGCGCGAATTCGTGCTCGTCGCCATCGTCTACGGCACCTACTCGATCGTGCGTAACCAGTTCGGTTCGGCACGCATCGATACCGGATCGCGCGAGAGCGCGTTTCGTAACGCGGTGCGCGTGATCGACCTCGAGCGCACCATGCGCATCTTCCACGAGCTCAGCGTCCAGCAATTCTTCCTCGACACGCCCGCCATCCCGTTCTTCAACCTCTACTACGGCATCGCCCATTTTCTCGTCACCGTCGCGGTGCTGCTCTGGTTGCTCATCAAACGGCCCACCAACTTTCGACGCTGGCGTTCAGCGTTACTGCTCACCACGGTGCTCGGCGTGGTCGGCTACTCAGCGCTTCCACTCATGCCACCACGGCTGCTAAACGCTGGCGGCCGCTACGGCAGCGCCACTACCGCCGAAGTGGCGGACTACAGGTTTACCGACACGCTGCGTTCCGATGACGGCGCGTGGTCGTTCGACTCTGGCCCGGTCGATCAACTCTCCAACCAATATGCAGCGATGCCCAGCTTGCATGTCGCCTGGTCGGCCTGGTGCGCATGTGTGATCATCGCCTGCAGCCGACGGCGACGCCTGCGTTGGCTTGCACTCGCCCACCCGATTGTCACCCTCATCGCGATCGTGTCCACGGCGAACCATTTCTTTCTCGACGCAATCGGCGGCCTGGCCGTTCTCGCACTCGGATGTCTCGGCGCCTTAGCTATCGAACGGACAGCCACCTGGCGACACCGCAGGCTCGCGAGCAACGCCCCAACAGGGTCGACATCTGCTGCCCACACAGCGGCGGCCAGCGTTCTCACAACCAGCGAACTGGTCGATGCCTAGCCGTGTGAAAGTCCGCACCCGGGTAGCCGGGATGGCCACGGCCGGCACGCTCTGCCTGGCCTACGTCGTGCTGCGGCCTCCCTCGCAGGACTTCGCCAGCGGCGACTTCCGTGCCCACCTGTTTCGTCGCGGCACGTACCTGTGGAACAACCTGTGGTTCGGCGGACATTCTCTCCCCGGCTACGGGTTGGTCTCACCGATGCTCAGCGGAGTATTCGGCGTTATTCCCATCGCTGTCGTGTCCGTGCTCGTGGCGACATGGTGCTTTGTTCTGTTGGTCGAACGGTGGTGGGAAACGCACCCTGGCCTACCAGGCCCCACCCTCGGCGTCGTATTGTTCGCCTGCGGATGTGGTGTCAATATGTTGGGCGGCCGCCTCACGTTTGGTCCAGCAGTCATGTTCGGCACGGCGTGCGTCCTCGCCCTGCAGCGTGAGCGCAAGGTGCTGGTCGTTGTCCTCGCCGCGTTGTGTGGTCTCTCCTCGCCCGTCGGGGCGCTGTCGCTCGTCATCGTCCTCGCAGCGGTGTGGATCGCCAAGGCGGCACCCCGCGGCCTGCTCGCTTTCGCTGCAGCAGCAGCCGTAGTACCCATCGGGGTACTGATTGTCGTTTTTCCAGAGGGTGGCTGGTACCCGTTCACGTGGGGAAGCCTGGCACTGCTCTCGTCGGCACTCGCCATCGTCGGCTGGTTCGGGCGCGACATCCGCGCCGTGCGATGGATGGCGGTCATCTACGGCATCGTCGCGGTCAGCGCGTTCGTCGTCGAGTCGCCCCTCGGGGGCAACGTGGTTCGCCTCGGTTGGCTCGCGGCTGGCCCGGCAGTAGCCCTGAGCGTTCGCAAACACCGGCGTGTGGTGGTGCCCGTGTTCGCCGCGTTCACCCTGATCTGGAGCGGTTCGTACGTGAAGATGGCGTTCTTGCCGCCAAACCAAACTGCGAGCGCCGAGTACTACGATTCGCTCGCCGCCTACCTGCAGACGCTGCCCCAACCCCTTCGCGTCGAGGTAGTGCCGACGGCCACGTTCGGCCAGGCCGATGGGCTGGCGCTGGAGATCAACGGTATCGCACGCGGGTGGGAGACTCAGATCGACCGTGAACTGAACCCAGTGTTCTACGGCGATGGTCTCACCGCCTCGACGTACCATACGTGGCTACTCGACCATGCCGTTTCGATCGTCGCTCTTCCACTCGATGGGGTGCAGGACAAGTCCGGCGCGGAGGCCGACGTCATCCGTAGCGAGCCGTCCTATCTCCGGCCGGTGTGGTCGAACAAGGACTGGAAGGTGTACCGGGTTCGCGACTCCTCCCCGCTCGCCGACAATGACGCCACTGTCACCGAGGTGCAGCCCGAGTCGCTCACCATCCGGGCGTCGAAAGTCGGGTGGACTGTGGTCAAGTTCCGCTTCACCAGCCTGTACCAAGTAACGGCTGGCGCTGCATGTATCGAGGAGTCACCCGACGGATGGATCCGCCTCCTCGTCAAGCAAGCGGGCGAGATCGAACTGACGGTCGCGCTGTCAGCCCACGACGTCTTGACCAGTGGACCCGACTGCGGCTGAACTGGCCGGGCGAATCAGACCCCGATGATGTTCATACCGAGGTCGCCGAGCTGACGGTTCACGTCCGCGAGATCTGCGTCGATCAGCGCAGTCAATGCCCTCAACTGTCCGTCTGCTTGGCCGGCGAGTTTGTGATACACGGCAAATGACTGGGTGGTGGGGCGAGCGTCGGCGCTACTGACCACGGGTGGCAGGGCGCTGAGCTTCTCGAACAGCTTCTCGCGGTAGTTCAGCGAGTCGCCGTCGGAGGTGAACTCAGCCTGGACGAGCTCAGCCTCCACAGCTTCGAGGCGCTCGGTGAGCGCCTTGGCAGCAGAGATCGCAGCCACTGTCGACTCGTTGTCGGCCAACCGCTCGACCCACTCGCCGAGCTGCCGCTTCAACGACTGGATCGTGTTGACGCCCGTGGCGATTTCGGACAGCTTGTCGCGGATCTGGATCAAGAAGTCGAACTGCTCGGCTAGATCCGCTTCGCTCGTGTCGATTCGCGGGTCCTTGAGCAGCTCGAACGACTGGCCCATCGACCAGTCGCCGATGGTGAGGGTGACTCGATAGGTGCCGGGCTTCACGAGCGGACCACCGGGCCGCGTATGGAACTCGGTGTCGGACATCTTCACTCCGCTGGGGCATGTCATCGGCCACTGAAAGCTGTTCATGCCGGCCGCAGCGGTGATGTACAACCCGTGACGATCCTTTTTGGTCGCGGGGATGGTGCTGGAAAACGTCTCGATCTCCGTACCGGCGTGATCGCTGATTGTGAGGCTTGCCTCGCCGACCGCACCTTGGTCGAGGAAGTACATGATCCGCACACCACGCTCCAGATCCTCGCCGGCATCGATGACTCGTTTGCGTATGTGGCCGGTCTCGAGTTCCTCGACATAGAACGTGGCGTTCTGACCGCTGGTGACGTGGTAGTTCTTACCACCTGGCGTACCACCCCACGACGCCGTGATGTGCGGGGGTGTGCGGACGACGTCGCGTGGCTTCAGCAGGTACCGGCTCGCTGCGAACAGGTCGTCGTGCATCTGATGCAGCGGCGTCAAGTCGTCGAGAATCCAGAACGAACGCCCGTGGGTTGCAACGACGAGATCGGTGCCTTTGACGACGAAGTCGTAGATCGGCGTGACAGGAAGGTTGCATTGCAGGGATTGCCAACTGGCGCCATCGTCGAACGACACGTGGATACCGAGCTCAGTGCCCACGTAGAGGAGACCTTGGCGGTTCGGGTCCTCTCGAATGACGCGGCAGAACTCGTTCTGCGGCAAACCGTTGTCGATCCGGTTCCACGTGACACCCAGGTCGTCGGTCTTGTAGACGTACGGCGCGTAGTCACCCGTCTTGTGACGGGCCGCGGTCATGTAGACCGTGCCGGGCGTATGCGGTGACTCGGCGATCATGGTCACTTGAGAGAACTTCGGGAGATCCGCTGGGGTGACGTTCGCCCAGTCGCCGCCGTCGTTCATCGACAGATGTACGAGTCCGTCGTCGGACCCGGCCATCAGCACACCCTGCTGGTGACAAGACACCATCAGCGAAAAGATCGTGGCGTACATCTCGGCACCCGCCGTGTCCATCGTGAGCGGGCCTGACACGCCCAAGGTGTCCGGGTCGGCGTAGGTCAGGTCGGGGCTGATGGCCTGCCAGCTGTGCCCCTCATCGGTCGTCCGGAACACCTTGTTGCCGGCCGCGTAGAGCACGTTGGCATCCTGCGGCGAGAACACGATCGGGTAGGTCCATTGGAAGCGGACCTCTGCGGTAGCGCCGTCGTGGTAGGCCTCTGGCCAGATGTTGACAAGCTGGATTTGCTTGGTGGTGTGGTCGTAGCGCTGGAGAGCGTCGCCGCCACCTGGCGAGCTACCGATCGCGCCCACATACACAATGTTCGGGTCGCCGGGCTTCGGCGCAACGTACCCGCTTTCGGCGGTACCGGGCGGGTAGCAGTCGCCCCAGTTGATCGCGCCGAGGCCGGTCTGGCTTGGCACCGCGATGCTCGAGTTGTCCTGCTGCGACCCGTACACCATGTAAGGGAACTGGTCGTCGGTGGCGACATGGTAGAACTGGGCGGTCAGTTGGTTGTAGATCGTCGACCACGACCTACCGGCGTTGAACGACACCCAGGCCCCGCCATCATCGCAGCCGATCATCCGGTCGGGATTCGCTGGGTCGATCCACAACGCGTGGTTGTCGCCGTGTGGTGTGTGGAACTCCTCGAACGTCTTGCCGCCGTCGATCGATCTCCACGCCTTCATGTTCATGACGAACACCTCGTCGGCATTGGTGGGGTGGGCGATGACGTGCTGGTAGTACCACGGTCGCCAGCCGAGGTCGGGGTTCGATGACACCTTCTCCCAGGTCTCACCGATGTCGTCAGACCGGTACAGGCCGCGCGTGCGACCCTCGGATTCGACCATCGCGAACACCCGGCCGGATCGCGCCGGTGAGACAGAGACGCCGATCTTGCCGAGAATCCCTCCAGGCAGACCGCTGCGATCGCTGATGTTCTCCCAGGTGTCGCCGCCATCGCGAGAACGCCACAGGCCACCGTCGGGGCCACCGCTATCGATCGACCAGAAGGTACGCCGGGCCTGCCACATGGTGGCGAAAATGATCCGTGGGTTGTTGGGGTCGAGTGACACGTCGACGGCGCCGGCGCGCTCGCTCACATGCAGCACCAGTTCCCAGTTCTCACCGCCATCTTTCGATCGGTACAACCCGCGCTCAGGGTTGTCCTTGGACGCGTGGCCGAGCGCAGCAACGTACACAAGGTCGGGATCGTCTGGGTGCACGCGAATCTCGCCGATATGGCGCGACTCGGTGAGGCCGATGTGTCGCCAAGTCACTCCGGCATCGGTCGATTTGTAGACGCCGTCGCCGTGGGTGACATCGATCCGAATCGTCGATTCGCCCGTGCCCGCGTAGATGACGTTTCCATCGGACGGGGCGACCGCCAACGCTCCGATCGAACCGGTGGCGAGAAATCCATCCGTCACGTTCTCCCAGTACTGTCCCGCGTCGTCGGTCTTCCACACCCCACCGGCGACAGCGCCGAAGTAGAACACCGACGGGTGCTTCGGGTCGGCTGCAACGGCAACAGCGCGGCCCCCACGGGTCGGCCCGATGCAGCGATAGCGGATCTGGCTCAGAAACTTTGGATCAACGGTCGGCATGGGCGGAATCCTGCCACCTCCGAGCGATCATGATGTGACGACGTCGATGTGGTCGCTTTGGTCACCGTGGTGGTCGACCCTGGCGCCGCCGCCAGGTGTCGCTCGGGATCGGTGCCGAATTCAGCGTGGTCCCCGTTTGTCAGGTGGGGCGGAACTGGCGATGGGCTTGGGCGATCGCATCGATGCGGGGCGTGTCGAGGGTGGCCTTGTCGGCGAACTCGCGCCAGCGGTCGACGGCTGCGAGCACGTCGGCGATTGCCTCGCGACAGCCGGGGACGGCGAATCGATCGGCGAGCGCCGTCAGGTCACGGAGGTCGATCCCGTCGCGCTTGGCACCGATGGACATCTGGTGCGTCGCTGTCCAGGCCCCGGTCGGGTTCCACGAGAACGTCACGTCGTAGGCCGGGGCCAATCGCCACGTACCGGCCTGATCGCACACGAAGGCGTGGTTTTTCGTGTGGTCGTCACGGTTAACCGCAGCGACGTTGAAGACGATGCGTCGGAACGCCTGCTCTCGCGCCGCCGGGCCGAGGTCGAGCGCGTCGATCGTCGTCAGGTACTGCTCGTAGCCGTGTGCACCGGCCATGTTGAAGTCGAGGTGGGCGAGACCGCACAGGGTGATCATGTGCAGACGGCCCGAGGAACCGACCCGGTCGAAGCGCTTGGTGAGGAAGTGCCGGCGGGGGCCCTCCGGCAGCAACCGGCACTCGGCCATCTCCACACCTGCCGCCACCGCCATGAGGTAGTAGGCATACTCGATCGCGCCGAAACCGAGGCCGAGCCCGACTCCCTGGCCGTCGCCCTGGCCGTCGCCGAGCGCATTCTCGCGTGTGGGATCGGCACCAACACCGTCGAGCTTGATCAGCCAGTGCTCGTAGCCCTCGGGCGCGGTCAGCTGGCCCGACCGGATCTGGCTCGTGGTCGGGTTGTAGGCGATGACGGCTTTCGCCCGTGCTCCGCCGGCGCTCGACCCGACGGCGATGAGCTGCGTGAGCGCCGCCTCAGCCTCGGGCCCAGCGATGAGCTCGCCGGTGAGCGCAGCGCGCGCCGAGGCCACTAGGTCCGCAAGGGCGATCGCCGAGCTGGTGATGGCAGTGCCACCAGCGGGCGGGTGGAATTCGAGCGCGCCCATCGCCCGATCGGCCAAGTAGGCGAGTCGATCGAGTGGTGACACGGCTGCTGGATCGACGCCCCGGGCGGCCATCCACGAATTGATCAACGCATTGCCAAACCGGTCGGGCAACGCATCGGCGAGCATCGGAGGCAGGTCATGGAAGGTCTCTCGGCACAACCCCGGGAACCCGAATACCCCGCGCCGCAGCGGCAGGTGCAACGGGGCGAGCTCGATGCCGGCGGCGATCCATCCGGGGTCGTACTCGAACACGTGGGTGCCCAGACCCGGATCGAACGCCATGGCGCCGACCGTGCGACCCCAGACGCGGACCTCGACGAGATCAGTGTGGACGAAGCCGCCCGAACCGCCCGAACCGCCCGACCCGGCAGTCATGCCTGCCGCCGACGTGGTGCTCGACGGCGCCGTTCGGCCTCCAGTCGTTGCCGCTCGCGCAGCATCGCCAACGGACTCACGGTGGCCGGCGGTGCGAGCGACTCGAGCCAGTCGGTGCGGTCGAGTGTGCGTAGCACACTGATCAGCGAGGCGAGACTCGAGCCGGCGCCATGTTCGAGCGAGTGCACCGCGGAGATCGACACGTTCGCAGCGCGAGCGACTTCGGCCTGTGTCGTGCCCCGACGCAGACGTAGATCGGCTACCTGGCGACCGAGTTCGGCCTGCCACTCTTCGATCGTTCTGCTCGATGGTGTCGACATGATGCATCCTCGGATGGATTCCAACGATCATATCAGCCCGCTGAGGCTCAAAGGTTGAACATCTCGATCAATACCTATGGAAAAGCAAAGAATAACGTAGGAATAGTCGTTTAGCTATGGATTCTCAGTGTGCACTACGCAGATAGCAGTCAAGTCTGAGCAAGACAAGTGGGATCACGGCCATGCCGTCGGTGCGGCGGTACGCATCGGGTCCGGTGCCCTCTGCTCGTCAACGCACTCGGCGACACCGACGTGGTCGCCGATGTCGTCGGCTAGTAGTGCGCCGCTTGGCCGTAGCCGTGAGCACCGCAGCAACGAAGGGGCGGGCGAGGCGAAACCGCCCGACCTTTGGCGTTGGGCTGTCATTGACAGCAGCCCAACGCCAAAGCTCAGCCCTCGTGTTGAGTTGGAGCGCCGGATGCCGACCGCGGCGACGAAACCCCGGCCAAAATGATCGAGTTCCTCACCGGGTTGGATCCCGATGGTGGCAACGGGGCGCTCGAGGCGACCATTGCGTTCACACTGTTGGCCATCTCGGCTGCATCCATGTTCGCCGCTCGCCGCAACTACCAGCGTGCGGCCGTGCCCGCCTGAACCCCGCGTGACCGGCTGGTCTGTGAGGTTCGATGCAGACTGAACCGCCGCAACCTCACGGACCACCAAGGTGGACCAACTCGCCGAGCTTCAACGACCGCGACAGCGCGAGCCGGTCGAGGCCGGCAACTCTGATACACCCCGGCAACTCTGATACACGTCGGCAACTCTGATACACCCCTCAGGCACTCTTCATGCATGACCACTTCACGTCACGCACGCCCAGTCGCAACGCCTGGCCAGCCAGAGCAACTGACGCTGCTTTCGGCCAGCGATGTGCCTCTTCAGTTCCGCCTCGACGAGCGCACCCGCAACCGCGGGCTGGCCCATGTCCAACAGATCCGTACGCAACTCGCAGCTTTGGCTGAACAGCGCCCAACACCCGCCACACCGGTCCGGCGACGAGCGGCGTGATCAGCTTGCGTTGGGGGCCAGGGCGCGTACCGCGTCCCAATGCTTCAACTCCGGGTCCAATGCCAGGATCGCCAGCGAGCTGGTCGTCACGCCATTGTCGAAATACGCCTGGATCTTCGTCCTGCATTCCGCAGGCGAACCATGCACGATCAGTTCGTCCACGACGTGGTCGGGAATAGCCGCAAGCGCGGCCTTACGGTCTCCAGCCTTCCACGCATCCCACATCGGCTGCAGTACGCGTCCGCGACCGAGCCACTCATGAAACGCGGCGTAGACCGGCACATTGAGATAGGCCGCAATGGCAAACTTGCCGGCGTCGCGTACCACCTGTGCGTTCTCGCTGGGGCAGACGAATATTCTGGCGACGATCTCTTTGTCGACACCTCCGGCGGCGTCGCGTACTACTGCCGCCACTTGGGCCACGTCGTGTGCGGACAGCCAATTGATGATCGCACCATCGCCTTCACGGGCGGCCAGCCTCAGCATGCCCTCGCGCAGTCCGGCCACCAGTATCGGCGGGACCTGCTCTGGCCGGATACCCATCCGGAAGCCCTGAATATCGAAGGTGTCATACGACTTGGCGACCTTCTCGCCGCTCAACGCATCACGCAGAAACCGCACCACGTCGCGGACCTTCTTGTACGGGTCCACGAACGGCACACCGTTCCACCGTTCGACAATCACGTTGCTACTCGAACCGATACCGATCGCAAATCGGCCCGGAGCAGCATCGGCCAACGACGCGACGCTCTGCGCCAAGCAAGCCGGCGACCTGGTGTAGGCAGGCACGATCGCCGTGCCGAGCCGCAATCTCGGCTCCCAGGCAGCGGCGAGGGCCAAGGGAGTGAACGCGTCTGCGCCATCGGCTTCGGCCGACCAGATATCGGTGTACCCCAGATCGGCCAGTTCGTTAAGTTTGTCGCGGTGGCTGTGCAACGGCCCCGGCAATGGCACCGTCATTCCCGGTCGGATCGGCATGGTCATCCGTGTGTGCTCCCCTGGTAGGTCGTGTTGGTGTAGGTCGTGCTGGTGTCGGTCGTGCTGGTGTCGGCTTCGGAAAAGCTGCTCGCCGATCGCACGGACGGAACGTCATCGTTCCAGAACCGGACAATGCAGCTCTGGCTGGCCGTCGCGAGCAGCGTGCCGTCCTCCGCGAACATGTGGGCGAGGCCGTGGCCGAAGCCGCGCTCGACTGCGTGCGTGCGAATGTCGAGCAGCACCCATTCGGTCGGCCGCAGGTGCACCACCCGCAACGTGTTGTCGAGGCTGTTTCCGCCGCCGCGCACGCCGAGCGCTTGACCGACGCCCATCGGCACAAAGTCACCCAAGATCGCGAGCGCGGTTGCATCGACACCTTCGATCACGTCGGGAATGCGCGTCCACATCAGGGTCTGACCATCACCGAGCGTTCCGTCCAACTCAGCCATCGGTCGACCCTTGGCCAGCCGCTGGTCGAGTCGGTTGTGGATGTGGTTCCCCTCGATGAGCGGCAACGGGCGGGCGGGGCAACGGGCGGGCGGCGGCACGTCGGGCATGGTCTCGAACTGGCCGGAGATCTCCAGCGGACGAAAGCCGAGCGCTGCATTTACCGTGAGGATCTCGCGGTTGCCCACGTGGCAGACAGCGCGAGCCTGGGTTATCTGGTGGCCCTCGACGGCAACGGTGACGTCGACGTCGAGCACCTCGCCCGGCTTGGCATACGACAGGTACTGAGCTGTCGCCCAGATGCACTCACGCCCACTCGTCCCCTCCATCGCCGAGATCGCGGCCGCAAGACCGCACCCCCCAAACAAGAAGTTGCCCGTCGTGCTCACGCCCTCGGTGACAGGCATGAACCACCGATACCGATTGTGGCTCTGCTCAAGGCCGAGGAAGGTGCGACTGTCCATGGTCGCCAGACTCTACGCGTCCGACCACTGGCGGAAGGCACCCGTCAAAGGCGTTTGGGTCACCCGCTGTCGCGCGGTCATGCCTGCGACAGTCGGGCCCATATCAGGATGCGACGAAACGGGAAGAAATGCGGCTCATGTCGCCCGAGTTCGTCAAGGAGTTGGTGCTCGTAGTCGACAAGGAACCGGTGGAACAGTTCTTCGGAAAGTCGAGTCTTGAACCGCGTGAGGGTCGTTCCCTTGACCCATTCGAATGCATCGCGACTGCTCGGCAGCACATGCGGGTACACGGTCATGCGGACATGTTGACGCTCGAAGCCGAGATCGTAGAGCAGTTGCGCGTACTGCTCAGGCCGCAGCACGTTGGTTTCGACGGGGTCGACAGGCGGGCCTGCTATCCCAAACGCCGAGAGGTACGGCTCGGCCGCCGCCAGCCTGGATGCGACACGGTGGGTCGGTGAGTCGGCATTGGCAGGCACCTGCACCGCGATCTGCCCGCCAGGTGCGAGCGCCCCGGTCCAGCGGCGCAGCACTTCGCCGTGGTCTGGCACCCATTGCAGGCTCGCTGCCGCAAGGATGAGGTCGTGCTCATGGTTCGAGCTCCACGCCGAGATGTCGCCGTGGCTGAACTGCACAGAGGGCGTCGCGTGCAGTGAAGCAGCGCCAAGCATTGCGGCGGAGTGGTCGATCCCGAGGATCTCTTCGATTTCGAGTCGGTCTGCAGCGAGCGCGGTGAGTTCCCCGGTGCCACATCCCAGATCGACTGCCCGGAGGAACTTCGCGGGCTCGACCAGCGCGAGGAGGTCGTGAAACGGCTGTGCACGCTCGTTTGCAAAGCGCCGGTACTGCTCTGGATCCCAGCCGTCCATCGATGCCATGACTTGTATTGTACTTGTATATACCCGCGTTGCAAGGCCCTCGCTCGGCGGCCCATGACGTTTCAGAAGTAGGCTCCATCACCATGCCCAGGAGCGAGAACGCGCCGGCATTCAGTTCGAGCCAGCGACGGCTCGCGATCGGCCTCGTGCTCGGCGTCACACTCGTCGCGTTCGAAGCGACTGCGGTGATCACCGCCCTGCCAACGATCACCGACGAATTGCACGGTGACTCGCTCTACGGGCTCACGCTCGCGTCGTACACATTGGCCGATCTTGCTGCTCTGGTCGCAGCCGGTGCGCTGTCGGATCGCAAGGGGCCACGGCTGCCATTCATCCTCAGCATCGGTGTTTTCGTGTTGGGCCTCGTCGTTGCAGGCGCGGCTGGGTCGATGCCGATCGTGGTGCTCGGGCGCACCCTGCAGGGCGCTGGCACCGGCGGCCTGGCACCCATTGCGTATGTGCTGGTCAAACGGGCCTTTCCCGACAACCGCCAAGGCACGATGTATGCGGTCCTGTCGGCGGGTTGGGTACTGCCCAGCCTAGTGGCACCGTTTTTCGCCGGATTCGTCACCCAGCACTTCGGCTGGCGATGGGTGTTCCTCGGACTCATCCCCTTCGCCGTCGCGGTCGGGGCCCTCGCCAGCAGGCCGATGCGGGTATACGGCCCGGTGGATCATGCCCAACCACAAGCACCCTCACGAATCGCGTGGGCGGTCGCCGCAGCGGGAGGTATCGGCGCATTCGTGATTGGGCTGCGGTCGGCGAACCTGTTCGCTGCGGTCGCCGTTTCCGTCGGTGGCCTCACCATCGCTCTCCCATCGCTGCGTCGCCTCATGCCACCAGGCTTCCTCACCGCGCGTCGCGGAATACCCGCTGTACTCGTGTGCCGCACCCTTGCCACTGCCACGTTTCTCGGCATCGACAGCTTCGTGCCACTGGCTGCCGACCGCATCCATGGCGCAACTCCATTGGTGCAAGGCCTCGTCATCATCGGCGCCGCACTGGCGTGGACGGCCGGGCAGGCGATCATCGCCCGCCGACCGCATACTGAACCGCGTCGGGCCGTCGCTCTTGGCTACTGCCTGCTGATCATCGGGATCATCCTGGTGACACCCGTGCTCTGGGCGGGCTGGCCGCTCTGGGCAACGTTCCTGTCGTGGCCCATCGGCGGCCTCGGGATGGGCATTCTGTTCAATCCCACGACCGTTGTATCGATGAGCTACGCCGACCCCGGCCAGGAGGGTAAGATCAGTGGCCAGATCCACCTCGCCGACTCGCTCGGCTTTTCGGTGATGGGCGGTCTCGGCGGCGCGATCGTTGCGATAGCGGATCGAACGTCGATCGATCTCGCCAGTGCGCTCGGCGCGGTGTTCGGGCTGGCCATCTGCTTCGCCGTGGTCGGGCTCGTGGCGTCGAGACGGGTAGAGGGTCGGGGTGAGGGTCGGGGGGCACTGGCCTAAACCGATAGGAGGTGAATGACGACCCCCGATAGCGATGTTCCCCGGAGGAAGTGCCACGATGCGCCGATGGGGCCACTGTCTGGTGTGAACGTCGTCGACATGTCTGTGATGATCTCGGGGCCGCTCGCCGGGATGATGCTTGCGGACCAGGGTGCTTCGGTGGTGAAAGTCGAGTCGCCCGGACTGGGCGACATCATGCGGTTCCTCGGCTCCAGTAAAGGCGGGATGACCGGGATCTTCGCGAACAACAACCGTGGCAAGCGCAGCCTGGTGGTCGATCTCAAGAATCCGGTCGGGGTCGAGATGATGCAGGCACTGGTCTCCCGAGCAGATGTGCTCATCCAGAACTTCCGGCCAGGAGCAGTCGAGCGGCTCGGCCTCGGCTACCACGACATGGCGGCGATCAACCCAGACCTCATCTACGTCAGCATCAGTGGATACGGACCGGACGGGCCGAACAGCCACCGGCGCGTGTACGACAACGTGATCCAGGCCGCGTCCGGCCTGGCCTCCGTGCAGGGTGATCCTGTTACCGGCGTGCCGTCGCTGTTTCGCACATTGCTGTGCGACAAGGTCACGTCGTACACGGCGATCCAGGCGATCACGGCAGCGTTGTATGCCCGCGCCACAGGCAAGGCTCGCGGGCAGCACATCGTGCTCGCCATGCTCGATGCAGCGGTTGCGTTCATGTGGCCCGACTCGGCGATGGACGCAATGCTCGTCGACGACGATGCCAACCGATCTCCGACGATCGGCTCCAACTACTCGATCACATCATTGGCCGATGGGTTCATCAGCGCGAGCGCAGTGACCGATGCCGAGTTCCATGGTCTGTGTGCCGCATTTGGACATCCCGAATTGGGCGATGATCCACGCTTTGCGACGGCACTCGCGCGCAGCCAGCACATCTCGGAACTCGTGGCCATGATGGTTCAGTACGCGTCGGAGATCACCCTCGATCAGTTCCTCGTCGGTGCCGAGGCGCACGATGTACCGGCGTCGCAGATCAACACCCTCGCCGGTCTGCCGCATGACCCACAGGTGATCCACAACGAGATCTTCATCGAACGGCAGCACCCGCTTGCGGGTTCGGTGCGCGAGCCGCGGCCCGCGCCACGATTCTCGGCCACCCCGGCCACGGTGTCGTCACACGCACCGTCGTTCGGTCAGCACAGCGACGAAATCGCCACCGAGTTGGGCTTCGATGCGGCTGTGCTGCGAGCCGCTGGCGTCATCCACTGATCTTCGGCGATTCGGCGATGGGAACCGAACGCGCCGGTTGGACGTGTATGGGCGTGCGGACTTCTGCGCTGCTGCTCGGCGCGCTCGTCATCGGAGCGGTGGTCACGTTCGATCCGGGCGGATGGTCGCCGTTCGGTCCGGCGAAGTGGCTGGCGGTCTCGACGCTGTCGCTCGCCGGTGGTGGGCTGGCACTGTGGACCGGCCGAGCGACCGTCGATCGTAGTACGGCTCGATGCTGGACCGCTCTGCTGGTGATGCTGTGCCTCGGCGCAGTGGCAAACGGTGATGTCCGGACGGCACTGCTTGGGCACCCCGAACGCCATCTCGGGCTGGCGACCTGGTTGTTGTTCGCATTGCTCTTCGCCGCTGGTCAGCAGTTGCGCGACGTCCGTGAGAGGCGGGTCATCGAGCGGGCGCTCGCGATCTCGGCAGTCGCCCTCGGTGCGTACGCGATGTGGGAGTTACTCGTCGGACGACCCGTCGCGATCGCTGCCATCACGAGTCGTCTCACCGGGTCGTTCGGGTCCGCCGCCTACCTGGGAGCGGCAGCATGCCTGCTCGTCCCAGCAGCGGGCGGTCTGGCCTTCGACCGTAACGAACGACGTGAGTGGCGCCTGGTCGCAGCCGCCGGGGTCGGGCTCGGACTCGTTGCATTGATCGGCTCCGGAGCCCGCGCTGCATGGCTAGGCGGGCTGAGCGTGTTGATCGTTGCGATGGTCAAACTGCGCCCCAGCCGCCGCCTTGTACTCGGCGTGTTCACGCTTGTCGCGATCGGGTTCGCGGTGATCGCACCTCGCTTGGGTGCTATCACCACTCGCTCGGTCGGCGCGGCTTCACGACTGGACGAGTGGGCGGTCGCTGCCCGCGTGATCGGCGATCATCCGCTGATCGGTGTGGGGCCTGAGGGCTACCGGATCGCCGTCGCGGAGGGAATCGACCGCAACTACGAACGCACCTACGGGCGCGACCGCGTACTTCCAGATCGCGCGCATAGCGCACCGATCGACGTGGCTCTGGCGGGTGGCCTTCCCGCCGGAATCGCCTACGTCGTGTTGCTAGCGCTGCTCGGCAAACGGATGTGGTCCAGCATCCGCCGGGATGGTCCTGCCACCACCGTCGGAGTCGCCGCAGGCGTGCTCGCGTATGGCGTTCAACAACTTCTGCTGTTCCCACTGGCCGAAATCGACCCGGTTGCGTGGCTGTGTTGCGGGATGGTGATCGCATCTACCGCGAACCCGGCGTCGCCCGAGCGCGCCTCGCGGTGGACGTTCACGGCCCGTCGCGTTGCAGGAGGACTGATGCTGCTGCTCGTTCCGGTCGCCTTCATCGCCGGGGTGCTTGACGTTGCCGCCGACCGATTGGCGAGGGGGTCGATCCTCGCACTTGCGGCCGGCGAGTCTGCAAATGCGGTCGACGATGCCGCGCGGGCCGTGCGGTTACGCCCCGACAACATCCGGTATCGCGTGATTGCCGCAGATGCGTACGCCGCTTCGGCAACACTTGCCGACATCGACGACGCCATCACCGACATCAACGCGGCGCTCTCCTGGTCGCCGCACGACCTCATCGCAGGCGAAGCACTCGGATCGCTGATGCTGCAACGCGCCCGAATCACCGGCGATCAGCGCGACACCTTCGCAGCGCTGCAGCAATGGGAGCACTTGGTTGCACGCGACCCGCATCGCGCATTTTGGCAAGTTCAGCTCGGCCGGGTCGCGGTCCTGACCGGTGATCGTGATCTGGCCAGAACGGCATGGACAACCGCCGCCGACCTGTCGCCCAACGACCCAACAGCCGTTGAGCTGCTCGCTGCGCTGGATCAATCGACCCCGTGACCCCGGCTCCTGGGGATCTGCCGATATTGACGGAACCGAATCAGCTCGCTGGGGGTGTACCAGACGTGCAGATCGCGATCGACCTCCCAGTAATGGAGCGCCGAGTGATGGAGCGCCCGGCGATGGAGCTTCCAGCGGGGATCACGCACACTTCGTGCGTAGCCGAAGTGTCCGTGGTCCCAGCCTTCGACGACTTCTATCGAGCGCATCGTGGCACTGTAGGACGGGCGCTGGCGATCACCCTTCGCGACAGCGACTTGGCATCTGACGCAGTCGACGAGGCGATGGCCCGCGCGTACCAGCACTGGGCCAAGGTCGGGGTCCTCGACAGTCCTGCCGGCTGGGTCTACCGCGTCGGGTTGAACTGGAGTCGCTCGTTTCTTCGGCGGGCACTGCGGCCGGCGCCGATCTGGGTGAGCGGACCCACATCAACAGCTGCTCCGTCGATGGCCGACCCGGCCATCGACCACGCCATCAGCCAGCTCTCCATCGACCAGCGATCGGTGATCGTGTGCCGGTTCCTGATCGGCTACTCCGAGGCGCAGACCGCCGCGGCGCTGCACATTCGACCTGGCACCGTGAAGAGCCGCCTCCACCGGGCCACCGCCCAGTTACGGGTGCTGCTGGGCCACCTCGAAGAACCCGCCAGCACGACGACCAGCACGACCGAACAGGACCCGTCATGAACGACTTCTCCATCACTGACTCACCCGGGGCGGCAGATCCGGCGCCGACATCCGAGCCAGCTCTCGACCAGCAGCTCCGCCGCCACCTCGATGTGCAGGCGTCGATGGTTCCGGTTGGCGACACTCCTGTCGAGACGGTGATACGACGCGGAGTAGAGCGACGCAATCGCCGACGCGCCACGGGCGGTGTACTCGGCGTAGCCGCTATGGCGGTCACCGCCATCGTCGGCGTACAGGTGCTCTCGCAACCGACACCCCGGCGGATCACCACGGCCGCACCGGCAATCGACACGAGCTCCACGCTGGACACGAACGCAACGCTGGACACAACACCTCGCGTTGACGAAACCACTCCCGAAATCAGCCAGGGTGTCTCCACCGCCAAGGCGTCGAATCTGGTGTGGAACCACGTCGTGCCCAACAGTGCTGAGGCGTTGGGCTTCACCTACTCGTTCCCCTTCGCCAGTGCGGCCACACCCGGCCCGTACTACTCGTTCTCCACACAGCCAGGCGTGCAGAGTGATGTCGCGTACATCCCCACGATGTACCGGTCACAAGACGGGATCGCGTGGCAGGTGGTCTCCGATACTCCGGCCGCCAGCTCGTCGCGTACCTTCGACAGCTACGACGGCCACCTCTACTCGTTCGGCACGTCAGCCGCTAGCGGCGCGCTGGCAGATCAACCAGCCGGGCTCGACATCGAGTCCAGCGACGACCAGGGTCTCACCTGGACCAACACAACGCTGCCCGTCGACCTGCAAGCGCTCGCCGCGCTTCCCGGTGTGCAGCGCGTGAGCGGGGGATATCTCAGCATCGCTTCAGGCAGCGGCGGCGTGCTGGTAGCGGCCAAGCCGAACCTCGAGTTCGACCTCCACCTCCTTCGCCCTGATCAGGAAAGCAGCGGAGCCACGTACATGCCCGACGGTGTGCAAATCACGTCCGACGCGTTGTACGCATGGAGCGAGCTCGGCGTCGACCAGCAAGCCGTCGACGCGTACTTCGCTCCGCCCCATCTGTTCTTCAGTCCGGACGGCTCATCGTTCACTGAGACGCTGTTCCCTCCGATCCCGAGCGGCCTACGCGCAGTGAGCGCGACGGTTTTCGCACTGTCTGACGGCTTTGCTCTGTCGACCGAGGAGAACGTTCCCGGACAGGACGTGTTCGTGTCGGAGCTGTCAATCAGCACCGATGGAACAACCTGGCATCCGGCAACCTCGCCGTTCGAGTACGTCCGCAAGATCAGCGAACTCGACGATGGCACGCTCGTTGCCTTTGCCTCCAGTGGGCCAGATGGCATCGCCACCTCCACCGACCGTGGCATCACGTGGACGACGACCGAGACGCAATCGTTCCTCGCCACCGGTGATGGTGCATCGGCGAGCATCTACAGCGAGGATGGGGTGGTCGGCCCCAGCGGCATCACCGTGGTTGCGTCGATCAACCTTGATCCGTTCATCGCCGGTGGTCCGGTGTCGCTCACCCAGGATGGCATCACCATGTCGCTGATCAGCAACGACGGCGAGTTCTTGTTCACCGACGCGGCCACCGATGCCGAACTCGGCAGGATGGACAACGCTTCCAACGTCAACACCCGGGTCAACGACCAGACGGGCTCGATCGATCTACTCGCCATCGACGGCACCGTGCGTACCACGCTCACCAGCGACCAACAGAACCAACTGTGGAACGAGTCGAGCATCAGGTTTCCAGCGCGGCTGGTCTTGCTGCATTCGGCCGACGGTGTACAGTGGACACGAGACGACATCGATGAGATCGCCGGATTCACCGCCGTGTTCTCGAGCCTGCTGGCTACGCCGAGCGGTGTCTTGTTGACCGTGACTGACCCTGCCACGCGAAATGCTGACGGCTCGCCGCGCACCGTAGTGCTGGTGGGTACTCCCGGTAGCTGACCGCGCAAGAGGTTCAGCCGCCGACGAGCGACCGGCCGACGATTTCTTTCATGATCTCGGTGGTTCCGCCGTAAATGGTCTGGATTCGGCTGTCGGCCCATGCCCGCGCAATGGGGTACTCGCGCATGTATCCGTAGCCGCCGTGCAACTGCACACAACGATCGACCACCTTGTTCTGTAGCTCGGTACACCAGTATTTGGCAGCGGCCGACTGCTCAGCTGTGAGCGCTCGGTCGCCGTGCAACTCGATGCATCGGTCGACGTACACCTGTGCGGTCTGGGTCTCGGTGTGCAGTTCGGCGAGTAGGAACTTCGAATGCTGGAACTGGGCGACCGGTTGACCGAACGCGATTCGGTTCTTGGTGTAGTCGATTGTCCACTCGATGGCTGCCTTCGCCACTGCTACCGCGCCGACCGCAATGCCGAGTCGCTCCTGGGCCAGGTTGGTCATCAGATAGAAGAAGCCCTTGCCCTCCTCGCCCAGCAGGTTCGCGACAGGAACCTCCACATCGCTGAAGAACAGCTCTGCGGTGTCTTGCGCGTGCATGCCGATCTTGTCCAGGTTCCGGCCACGCTCGAACCCGGGCATTCCACGCTCGAGGATCAGCAAACTCATCCCCCGATGTGCCTGTGCCGGATCGGTCTTGACGACGGTGATCACGAGGTCGCTGTTGATCCCATTGGAGATGAACGTCTTGGAACCATTCACCACAAAGGTGTCACCGTGGCGCTTCGCTGTGGACTTCACACCCGCCAGGTCGCTGCCGGTGTTCGGTTCGGTCATTGCGATGGCGCCGATCAGTTGACCATTCACCATCCCCGGGAGCCACCGCCGCTTCTGCTCGTCGGTGCACAGTTCGATGAAGTACGGCAGCACGATGTCGTTGTGCAGCGTCATCCCGTTGGCGCTGCCGATCACCCCGGTGTAGCCGATCTCCTCGGCCATGATCGCCGCAAACCGGTAGTCGGCGGTCCCTCCCCCGCCGTACTGCTCCGGCACCGTCAATCCGAGGAACCCGTGAGCACCGGCCTCCAGCCAGATGCTGCGCGGTGTGATCTGGTCGAGCTCCCATTGCTCATGATTGGGTACTACTTCGTGGTCGAGCCAGTTGCGGAACGCGGTGCGGAACTGGTGGTGCTCGTCGGCAAAGAGTGTTCGGGGGATCGCCTGCATACGGCCACGCTATGCGTCGCAGCGCAGGTTCGCGGGTCTCGGTCTCAGCCGGCGAGGACCGCCCGTGCGACCAGGTCGGTGCCGAACGCCGTGAGGATCGCCAGGTAGAGCAACCCGGTAGCCGCCATGACGGCCGAGTAGTACCGCTCCTTCAACGCGGCGCGGGTGACGAACACCAACACGATGGTAGTGATCGCGCATGCGGCCCAGAACCAGCCGAGCGTGCCATTCCACCCGTCATCGATGGTGCCGGACCACACCGAGAACATACCGATCGGCAACAGCAGCGAGACCACTTCGATCGGCCAGACGAAGCCGAGCGCACGGACGAGTTCGTTGAGGTGCTTGCGCGGTAGGCCGGGCTGTACGAGGTACCAGTGGCCGAGCAGCATTGCATCGGTGACGGCGCCAAGAAACGCCGCACCGGCGAACGTACGCAGCAGCGACACTGAGAGATGGCCCGCTCCCCCGGAACTGGCATCGATGCCAGCGGCGACCAGACCGACACAGCCGATCAGCGGGGCAGCCAGGTCGGCCGAAGGCGGAAACTCGCGCCCGCTTCGCGATCCGGTATTTCCTTCGCGGTCGATTCCCGTCATCACCGCAACCCGCTCGGTGCGACGGTCGTGCTCGGCATCGCCTCCCGTGACACCTGCACGACGGCGAACGACCGACAGCACGAACGCAGCAAGCGCAGCAAACGCCACACCGGCACCGGCTAGTTCACGTACGGGCACCGTACCGAACCGAAGGCCGCTGGCGACCCCGGCGGCGGCCAGCAGCATGAACGTGGCGCGCAGCAGCCAGCCGTATCCGATACCGACTTCGCGGTGCCGGGTAGTGACCCACAGGAAGAACAGGCCGCCGACCGACCACTGCAGCAGTACCGTGGCGGCATCGAGACGAATCACGGCTGGCAGGTTAACTGGCGGCCCCGGAAGCGGTCGATGCGACCATCGGCATGGCCAAACGGGTGCGATGGGTCCGCCGCTCCCCTACGATCCCCCGGTGATGTCACGTCGCGCCTCGTCGATCACCGTTGCCCGTGTCGTTCGGCGAGACTGCCTCCTGCCCTTCGTAGCGGCGGTACTGGCGGCGCTGATGATGCTGGCCATGACCGGGTGCATGACTGGTGAGCGGCCGACGCTCAACACTGCTCCCACCGCTGCTGGCGTCGCCACGGGTGACCCTGCGATCGACGCTGTGCTGACGCTGCTCGACGGTGTGTCGAACGCGGTGCTCACTGCCGACTACACCTCCACCTTGGCGTTCAACGGTGCAGTCACTCGGTTACAGGTGTCGCAGTCGTCGCCCACGCGGCGCAGCGTCACCATCGGCGACGTCCGCTATCACGTCGACGGTGGCGACACCCAGACCTGTCATGTGTCCACCGGTGCCTGCCGGCCGGGCACGGATACTGCAGCGGTCAGCGATACCGGGGTCACCGTCGACTTCGCGTTCGGCGACATAGCCAGACGATTGCGCCGCGATGCGTCGGCACGAGTTGCGGCTACCGAGGGTTCGCAATCGACGATCGGTGGCCAGAACGCCACATGCGTTGGCGTTCCGGTCACCGGTGGCACAAAGACCTACTGCGTGTTCGCCGATGGTGTGCTGGCCAGGTTCGTCGGCGGCGATGTCACCATCGAACTGTCGGGCTACCTACCAACGGCAACCGAAAGTCTGTTCACCACCGACGGCTGACCCGTTCCGCCGAATCAGTCCGCGATCCAGCTGCCGTGGAAGCCGTGCGGCACGCGCTGGGGCAACGGGACGCGCGCAATCGGTGCGGCGTCCATGTGATTCGCGTCGAGCACGACGAAGTCGGACGAGTCGGTGGCCTTGTCGTAGACGAACGTGACAAGGTATCCCTCATCTTCGCCAGCAGCGTCGCTTGCCGGCACGAACACCGGCTCTCCCGACGAAGAAGAGGGGCCGAAGTCATGTCGTGTCTGTGTACCGGTCTGGAGGTCGTACTTCACCAGGCCGGTCGGTGAGTCCATCCCCTCCGCAGCGCCAGGGCGCGGGCCGACGGCCCATCCGAATCGATTCGTCAGGCCGGTACGGCGATCGTCGATCCGTGGAAACGCGTGTGCTGCATCGTCGAGTTGCTCCTCGTGCACTTGGCCTGTGGCAAGGTCGAACCGCCACCGCCACAGGTAGCACGGCTCGAACGCATCGGGTCCGCCCTTCCACATCGAGGCATGCCGGCCAGCATCGAGGTACACATGCTCGCCTTGATCGTCGATCGTGTCCCACGCGTTCATGATGTGGAACACGTAGCACAGGTCGACATCAAACCAACGCGGCTGCTCGCCCCGTAACGCCCGGTCACGATGCAGCAACCCGATGCGCGCGCCGTAGCTCTCGCGCCACATGAATGGCATCGAACCCTTCAGTGCTTCGTCGAGATCGAACACCACGGGCATGTCGAGGAAGATCGCGTAGTTCCGGCTGATCGCGAAGTCGTGCACCATCGTCGGTCCTGGCACGTCGATCGGCTGACAGTGGATCAGGTTTCCGGCCGCATCGGCAATGTGATAGGTGACGTATGGCGCGCTGATCAGTTCGTATCCGAAGAAGTGCATCTCGCCGGTCTCGGGGCACACGTGCGGATGAGCGGTGAACGGGGTGTGCAGCTTTCCGCCGAAATCGTACGGTCCCATTGTGTCGAGGTCGGGCGAGATCTCGTTGGGCAGGCTGCCCTCTTCAAGCGCAAGAATCCGCCCGGCGTGACGCACGACATGGGTGTTGGCCAGGCCAACGGTGAGGTCGGCCGTGCCGGTCGACATGTCCATCCGGTCGGCGCCCGCAAGCGTCTTGGTCTGCACCCAACGGTTGCGGTACCACTCGGCTTTGCCGTCGAGCAGGCGGATCCCGTGCAGCATCCCGTCGCCGGCGAACCAGTGCATGGTCGGGCCGTTCTTCGGATTGGCACCGTTGCGGATGTAGCGGCCATTCAACTCGGCGGGAATGGCGCCTTGGACGGCAAGGTCGAACGCTTCGACCTCGGCCATGACGGGCGCGTAGTTCCCGCGCATGTGGAACGGCAGCGAAGCGGCCTCGGACGTGGATACATCATCAAGTGCTGTCATCGTGCAAGTGTCGCACCCTGTGTCAAGCAATGGATAGTCGGAGCCGGTCGCACGCCGTCTCCCATCAGAGGGCGACGAGCGCGTGGTTGGCGTGGTTCAGCGCCAACGGACCGTCGTTCGTGGCAACGACGATGTCTTCCAGCCGCATGCCCCACCGACCTGGAATGTAGATCCCGGGCTCGACACTGAACGCGTGTCCGGCGGCCAACGGCAACTCGTTGCCCTCCACCATGTACGGGTCCTCGTGGGCCTCCATGCCGATGCCGTGCCCAGTGCGATGCACGAAGTAGTCGCCGAATCCGGCCGCAGCAATGATCCGACGCGAGGCCCGGTCGACCTCTTGGCACGGCGCCCCGACCACGCCGGCCGCAACTCCGGCGGCCTGCGCCTCGTGTAGCACTGCGTATGCCTCGGCGATCTCGGCTGACGGCTCGCCGGTGTAGACGCACCGAGTGATGTCGCTGCAGTAGCCGGCCATGGTGCCACCGAAGTCGGTGAGCACGATCTCGCCTTCGCGGATCACACGGTCGCCCGCATGATGATGCGGCGACGCTGCATTCTCGCCAGCCGCGACGATTGCAAAGTTGACCTTGTCGTGGCCCTCGGCAATGAGACGGGCAGAGATGTCGGCACTGACTGCTGCCTCGGTCCGACCCACGAGCGCGATCTCGCCCGCGTGCAGTTGTGCTGCCACACGATCGGCCGCCGCACCCGCCGCCTGCAGTGCCGCCACCTCAGCTGCGTCTTTGCGCATCCGTAACTCGTTCATCACGAGGTTCGATCGCACATACCGGGTGCCTTGCCACAGTGGCAGCAGGTCGACCAGGAACCTCGCCCACATCGTGTCACCGATTGCGGCAACTGCGGGCGCTGCCACCAGTGTGCTGACGATTGCGACCGGGTCGTCGGTCTCGCCCCACGTGAGCATCGTGAACACACCAGGCTGGGCGACAACCCGTGGGGCCTCGAGCCGCGGAATCACCAATGTCGCGTCACCGTCGCGCGGAACCACGAGCATGGTCAGCCGTTCCAACGGCATCGCCTCGTAGCCGGTGAGGTACGGCAAGTCGCTCCCGACCGACACGAGCAACACGTCGGCACCAGCACTAGCGAGGGCGTGGCGAGCGCGCCGAACCCTGTCGGCGAACACGATGGTGGTAGCGGCTGCGAGCGTCATCTACCCAGTGTGCCAGCGCGCACGGGTACCACGACGACTTGTCAGCCCGCGTTGTCGAGTGGGGCGATGCTGCCGAGGCGACCGGCCGAGTAATCGTCGAATGCTTGCTCGATCTCGTCGCGGGTGTTCATCACGAACGGGCCGTAGCGAGCGATCGGCTCACCGAGCGGCTGGCCGCCGAGTAGGAGCACTTCGGCGCCAGTGCCCTTACCTGCGTCGGACCGCACGACGACCGATCCGGCCGACCGTTCGAGCACCACCATCTGTCCGTCGACCACTTCGACGTCGTTGACCCAGACGGTGCCACCGAACACGTGCACCAACGCAGTGTGACCATCTGCGGGCGTCCATTCGATCGAGTCGCCCGGGGCCACTGTCACGTGCGCGTACGTCACCGGACTCGTCGATTCGACCGGGCCCGTCGCACCGCCAACCTCGCCGGCAACGACACGAACTGTCGACCCCCCGGCCGTCGAAGTAGTGGCCAGTTCGTCGGGCCCGAAACCCTGATATCGCGGCCGGATCATCTTGTCGGCGGCACGCAAGTTGACCCACAACTGAAAGCCATGTACCCGTCCTCCGTTGAGTTGGATCTCGGTCGTCGGCATCTCGCTGTGCACAACGCCGGATCCAGCCGTCATCCACTGAACCCCACCGGGCACGATCACCCCATGGCCGCCGGTGGAGTCACGGTGTTCCATCGCTCCATCCAGCAGATACGTCACGGTCTCGAATCCGCGATGCGGATGGTCGGGCGCCCCGACGGCTTTGCCCGGTGCGTAGTCGGTGGGGCCCATCTCGTCGAGCAACAGGAATGGGTCGATCTGCTCGAGCGAGGCCGATGGGAACGGGCGGCGGACGATGAATCCCCCGCCCTCGGTCTGACGGTGTGCCGTGACGACGCCGGCAACCGGCCGAGTTTGTAGTGATGTACTCATGAGTACAGGCTAGCTGAATATCATTGCGCCCGCAACTAGTTGGCGCCGCTTCTGCTCAGTGCAGCGTCGGCGACTGACAGCCCGCCTTCCGGACCTTCCCGTTGTTGCGGTGCCGAGTCGCGTCGAGTTATCGGGGCTGGCGACATGAAAATCGACGCGATCAGCCCTGCAGGGGCGGGGCCGCGGTCACTGATGCAGGCCGGTCTCCATCACGAGCAATCTGCGCGCAACGAAGCCGCATGCAACCGCAACTAGTTGGCGCCACGTCGGCTCAGTGCAGCCTGGCGAGCATGGTAGCTCGACCTGGTGAGCGGGCTCGCTTCGACATGGCCGATTCCGAATGCCTCGCCGATCTGCTTCCACCGGTCGAACCGAGCAGGCTCGACCCACTCAGCCACCGGCAGATGGTTCGAAGTTGGACGGAGGTACTGACCGATCGTGACGATGTCGACACCGATGCCGGCAAGATCGGCCAGGCAGCCGTCGACCTCGGCGTCGGTCTCGCCCATACCCACGATGAGGCCCGACTTCGTGACCAGCCCAGCGGCCTTGGCACGAGCGAGCACACCCAGGCTGCGCGCGTACCCTGCAGACGGCCGAACCGCGCGCTGCAAACGTGCCACGGTCTCGATGTTGTGATTCATCACGTCGGGGCGCGAAGCGAACAGCACCTCGAGCGAGCTGGCATCACCCTTCGCATCGGAGATCAGCGTCTCGATCGCCGTAGTGGGGCACAGGTCGCGAATCGCAGCCACGCAGGCGGCCACGTGCGTCATGCCTCCATCGTTCAGATCGTCACGTGCCACCATCGTCAGCACCGCGTGCGCGAGCCTCATGCGGGCGACGGCTGCGGCAACGCGAGCGGGTTCGTCGGCGGCGGGCAGATCCGGCTTGCGAGTATCGATGAGACAGAACCCGCACGCCCGCGTGCAGCGCTCGCCGAGCACCATGAACGTCGCCGTCCCATCGGCCCAGCACTCGCTGAGGTTCGGGCAACCGGCCTCTTCGCAGACGGTGACGAGACCGAGATCGCGGACCGTCTTCTTCAACGTCAGCACCTCGGGCCCGTGGACCACCTTGGGGCGCAACCACTCGGGCTTGCGAGTGTTGATGGTGAGACCAGCGCTCACACCCGCGTCGGCCAGACGACCGAGTAGACGGACCGGCTCGGCATCGGCACCAGGACTGGCACCGGCACCATGATCAGCACCGGTTCGCACGGTTCGGCCTGGACCTTCGCCACGGCTGAACGCCGACAGATCATCGGGCCGCTGCCGCCATGCCACGTCCTGACGGTCGCCAGAGCCGCCGCCCCACTCAATGGCCGCATGCCGGGCGACAACGTCGACCACGTCGTGCATCGATACCTCGATACCTTCCTCAGCGAGCGACGTCACAGGCTTGTCACTGATGCCGCACGGCACGATGTAGTCGCGCAGATAGCGCATGTCGGTGCTGACATTGAGTGCGAAGCCGTGCATGGTTCGCCCTCTGCCGAGACGGATGCCGATGGCTGCGATCTTGCGCGGGTTCTGTCCACCGGGCTCGACCCACACGCCGGGGTAGGCGGGCAGGCTGCCCACATCGGCCAAACCGAGTTCCTGCAAGCTGTACACAAGCACGCGTTGCACCGCCGCAACGTGCTCGGCGGCACCAAGGGAGTTGGCCACCGAGACGACCGGATAGCCGACCAATTGGCCTGGCCCGTGATACGTCACGTCGCCGCCGCGCTTCACCGACACCAGTTCGGCACCCACCGAGGCCGGGTCGACGAGCACATTGACCGACAGGTCGGCTCGCGGACCATGTGTGAACACATGCGGATGCTCGAGCAACAACAGATGGTGCTCTGCGCCATAGCGGAACACTGCCTGTTGGACAGCGAGCGCCTCACCGTACGGAACACGGCCGAGCCACCGGATACGCAGCGGCGCAGCCTCTGGTCGCTGCTCGGTGAACGCCACGTCGGCTACAACTCCGCGGACCAGTCGCGGGTTTCGAGGACCTGCTTGATCTTCACGAGGAACCCTGCGGCGTAGGCACCGTCGAACGCACGGTGGTCCCAGCTCATCGCGAGATTGCCAACGGGGTGGATCACGATTGCCTCGCTGCCATCGGGCAGGTTCGCCACAACCGGCCTGCGCGCGATCGCATCGGTGGAAAGGATCGCGACCTGGGGCTGGTTGATGATCGGCATCGTGAGCACGCTGCCAGCCGAGCCATTGTTCGAGATCGTGAACGTGCCACCTTGGATCTCGTCAGGGCTGAGCTTGCGCGTGCGGGCACGGTTGGCGAGGTCGTTGATCTCTCGCGCTATGGCCCGCAACCGCTTGGTCTCAGCCGAGCGCACCACCGGCACCAACAGACCTTGGAAGTCGAGGTCGACTGCCACGCCGATGTCGACGAAGTTGTGTACGACCAGATCGTCGGCACCGACGCTCGCGTTGAGGTGAGGGAACACGGCAAGCGCTTCGATCACGGCACGAGTGATGAACGGCAGATATGTGAGGCTGAAGCCCTCGTTCGCTTTCCAGGTGCCCTTGACAGCAGCCCGGGCCCGATCGACGTTGGCGTAGTCCACCTCGACCACGCTGAATGCATGCGGACTGATCGCCAAGCTGCCGATCATGTGACTGCCCGTGAGCGTACGGATCTTGCTGAGCTTCACCGAGGTGTCGCGCTCACCCATCGCAACCGGGGAGATCACGGGCGCAACACTGGCGGCCGGTGCCTGGGCTGCTACGGGAGCCGGGGCTGCTTCGACCACTGCTGCTACGGGAACCGGCGCTGGCGACGTTCGGGGGCTGCTTGCGATTTTGTCGATGTGATCGAGCACATCATCACGCGTGATCCGTCCACCGGGACCGGTACCGGCGATGTCGTCCGGGTTCAATTGGTGCTCACCGACAAGGCGGCGTACCACCGGCGAGAGCAACCGGTTGTCGCCCGCGAGCGATGCGGCCGGCATCGGGGCCGCCGCCACTTCGGCGACTTCGGCAACGGCGACTTCGGCAACGGGGACTTCGGCGACGGGGACTTCGGCCACCTCGGCGACGGAAACTTCCGCAACCGGGACGTCGGCGACCTCGACCTCAACCTCGGCAGTCGGCGTTAGGACCGGCGCTGGTTCAGCATCGGCAGAGCCGATCACTGCGATGACGGCGCCGACCGGAACGGTGTCACCTTCCTGGGCGCGGATCTCGGTCAGGGTGCCGGCCATCGGGCTCGGCACCTCGGTATCGACCTTGTCGGTGCTGACCTCGAACAGCGGCTCGTCAGCAGCGACAGTGTCGCCGACCTTCTTGAACCATCGAGTGATGGTTCCTTCGGTCACGGTCTCGCCCAATTGGGGCAGTGTCACATCGGCCATCGTGGGTGTCCTTCTCGCGTTACGGATAGGCGGATTGATCGGCAGTGGATTGAGCGGGGCGGCTCAGGCGTTGAGGCTGCGTCCGGTGAGCGAGAGCACGGTCTCGCCGAACAACTCGGTCAGGCTGGGGTGCGGCTGGATGAACTCGGCAACTTCGGCAACAGTGGCCTCCCAGTTGACAGCAAGGTAGCCGCCGCTCAACTGCTCGGTCACCCACGGACCGACCATGTGGACACCCAGGATCTGGCCAGCGGACCCGTCGGCGTTCCTCTTGGCGATGATCTTGACCAGGCCATCCAGTTCACCGAGGATCTGGGCGCGACTGTTCGCCCTGAACTGATGCTTGGCCACGACCACCTCGTAGCCAGCCGCAACCGCCGCCTCTTCGCTCGGGCCGGCCCACGCCACCTCCGGGTGTGAGTAGATGGCCCACGGCACTCGGTCATAATTGATCGGTGTCGGCGATTCGCCCAGGATGTGCTTAGTGACCAAGATCGCCTCGGCATAGCCCACGTGAGCGAGCTGTGGGGTATTGATCAGGTCGCCGATCGCATAGACGCCGTCTTCGTCCGTACGGCAGTACTCATCGACCTCGACGAATCCTCGATCGGTCACCACCACTGCGGTACCGGCAAGGCCAAGTTCGTCGGAGTACGGCCTGCGGCCGACGCTGACCACGACCGCATCGACCTCGACGTTTTCACCTTCACCGAAGTGGACGACCGTACCGCCGCTGCCGTTGGGTGTGTGCCCGAGAACCTTGACCCCCGCGCGGATGTCGATGTTCTTCTTCTTGAAGCTGCGTACGACGACGTTGGCGAGATCACTGTCGAGGCCCGGCAGAATCTTCGGCAGTCCCTCCAAGATCGTGACCTGTGAACCGAGGTCGGCGAAGGTACTGGCGAACTCACAGCCGATGGCACCGCCGCCGACGACGGCCAACCGGGCGGGCACCTGATCGAGCATGAGCACTTCGTCGCTGGTCATGATGGGTCCACCGGCATCGAATCCGGGGATGGTCCGCGGGACAGATCCCGACGCGAGCAACACGTTGGTGCCGGTGAGCGTGGTGGATCCGCCCTCGGTGAGCCGCACTGACACCGTGCGGTTGGGCCCGAGCGAAGCAGTACCCGACAAGATGGTGATCTGCTTCGACTTCATGAAGCCCGTGAGACTCTTGACGATGCCGTCAACAATTCGTTGCTTGCGAGCCTGCGCAGTAACGAAGTTGACCACCGGCGCGCTCGATTCGATGCCGAACTCGGCTGCGTGAGCGACGTGGCGTTGCACTGCCGCGGTCTCGAGGAATGCCTTTGCCGGGATGCAACCACGGTTGAGACAGGTACCCCCGATGGAATCTTTCTCGATCAATGCGACCCGCAGCCCGGCCGAGGTTGCATACAGGGCGGCACCGTACCCTCCAGGCCCCCCACCGATGATCACGAGATCGAACTGGGAATCGCTGCTACTGGTGGCGTCTGACATCGGATCGCTCCTGTGAGAGGTTCGGCACGATCCGTCCCGGACGTGCGTTGGTCACGGTAGCGGGTCGGTACGGAACTCGCATGCAGTCGGCGTCAAGGCTCGCGATCTCAGTGAGGTCAGCGGCAGTCCGTTCATCACATCAGTACCCAGCGTTGCTGGTCCTCGCCACGGCGTAGCAGGAGCACCCTGGCCGATCCCTGCACATCGGTGGTCGGGAACGCCAACGTGCAGGTCTGTTCGACAACAGTGACAGCGACGCAACGATCGCTCGACGCGGCGTCCGAGCCTGCAGGCAGGAAAGGCGCGAGTGCGGCACCCGGCACGATCAGACGAAAGCCGTCGATGGCCGCCGGATCGTCGACGCCGCCCACGCGGATATCGACCTCCAACGTCGAGTCGGTCGCGTCGACCGAAACCACCGTGACCTTCATGTCGCCCGCTTGTGCTGTGTCGCCAACCGAGAGATCCGCCCCCCGTGGCACATCACCGCTGACCCGCAGCAGTTGAATCCCCCCAGCAAGCAGGATCACCAGCCCGCAGGCAACGGCCAGGAGTAAGAGGGTCCGCGTGCGCATCGAGACGACAGACTACGACCGGTCCGGTAGTGTCGCTGCATGGGGTTACGAGACCTGAAGAAACGGCTGACCACCACGGTCGAAGAACTCGACGACCGTCGCCTGCATGAACGCTTCCACGGCTTGGACCTCACCGAACTGGCGCAGGTGGTACCTCGCACACCCGCCCGAATCGGTGGTGAGGTGGTTCGGATGAAGATCCAACCCCGTTCCGGAGTGCCGGCCGTGGTGGTCACGGTCTCCGACGGAACCGGCACGGCCATTGCCGTGTTCACCGGCCGTCGCCGCCTGGCGGGGCTCGAACAGAGCCGTGCTGTCGTGCTCGAAGGGGTCCCGTTCCTCGAGCACGGCCACCTGACGTTGCTCAACCCGGCCTACACCCTGTTGCCGTACTGAGTTGCCGCAGCAAATTGCCGGACCGGTGACGGTGCTTCAGTCGCCGACGAGTATCGAACGGACAAGGTCCTCGCTGTCGCCCGTGACCAGCACCACTACTTCGTCGCCGACACGCACGATTGTGTCCCCGCGGGGAACCACCACATGATCTTCTCGCAGCACGGCAACCACGGTCGCTCCACGAGGGAAGCCGAGTTCACCAACCTCTCGGTCGATCGCCGGAGAGTTCGGTGCCAGCGTCACTTCACACAACTTCGCCTTGCCATGCTCGAATGCGAGCAGGCGTACGAACGATCCAACGGTGACGGCTTCTTGTACCAATCCGGTGATCAGGTGCGGAGTGCTGACCGCCACGTCGACGCCCCACATCTCGGTGAACATCCACTCGTTCTTGGGATTGTTGACCCTAGCGACAACACGCGGTACACCGAACTCCTGCTTCGCGAGGAGTGACACGACCAGGTTGTCCTCGTCGTCGCCGGTGACGGCGGCCATCACGTCGGCATCAGCGAGCCCCGACAGCGTGAGCGTGTCGAGGCTGCACGCGTCGCCTTGGATCCAAACTGCACCCTTGGGCTCACCGCGCTCGCGGTAACCAGCGACCAGTGCGGAGTCGTTGTCGATGATGGTGACGGTGTGACCGGCCCCCGCGAGTTGCTCGGCGATGAATCGTCCGACGCTTCCGCCTCCTGCAAGCACGATCTTCATGACAGTGTTGATCTCCCGGTTGTTGGGTGATGAATGGAGTGAATCATGAGGGTGGACCGGCCGTGACTTGATCGAGTGTTGGCAGCAGGCTCGCAGCTACTGCGAGGTACATCACGTCACCTTCTTGCACGACGAGTGCCGCCGTTGGCAACGAGGACTCACCCAGTCGGCGTACAGCCACCACCTTGAGATCTGCGCGATCGAGTTCGGACACCTTCCGGCCTACCCAGCGCCGACCAAGTTCGCACTCCACCAGCGACACCCGGGCGCTCGGGTCGACCCACTCTACGGCCGGACCGTCGTTGACGATTCGGCGCTGCACCCGCTCGACCGTCCACAACGCAGTGGCGACGGTGGTGATGCCCAGTCGCTGATAGATCGCAGCCCGGCGCGGGTCGTAGATACGAGCCACGACCCGCTCGACGCCGAACGTCTCTCGGGCCACCCGGGCGACCAGGATGTTGGAGTTGTCGCCGCTGGTGACGGCTGCCACGGCGTCGGCCCGCTCGATACCAGCGTCGATCAATCGGTCGCGGTCAAAGCCGATGCCCAGCACCGTTCGACCGGAGAAGTCCGGACCAAGGCGTTCGAAGGCCCCGGCTCGCTTGTCGATGATCGAGACGGTGTGGTCGTCGGCGATCAGATTCTTCGCCAGGGTCGACCCGACTCTGCCACAGCCGACGATCACTACGTGCACGAATGCTCCTCTGGTTGCGGTTCCTACGATGTCCGTTGCCGGGCAAGTGAGCACATAGGATGCCACACTGTTATGTCGTTGCTGAAACGCGTCCTCATCGGAAACCCCATCTCTACTGCGGACGAGGGTCACCAGCGCATCCCCAAGAAAGTCGCATTGCCGGTCTTTGCGAGCGATGCGATCTCGTCCACAGCGTATGCGACCGACGAGATCCTGGTGGTGCTGCTCGGTCAGGCCGCCATCGGCTACGCAGCCTTCACCAAGCTGATCCCTATCGCCGTGATCGTCGCGATCTTGCTGGTGATCGTGATCACGAGTTACCGCCAGACCATCTTTGCGTACCCGAGCGGTGGCGGCAGCTACATCGTCAGCAAGGAGAACCTCGGCAGCATCCCGTCGCTCGTCGCCGGTTCGTCGTTGTTGGTCGACTACATCCTCACCGTGGCCGTCAGCGTGGCCGGCGGGACATTGGCAATTCGCTCGGCCTTTGGCTTCGACAACAAGTGGACCGTTCCGATCTGTCTGGCATGCGTGCTGGTGATGACCATTGCCAACCTTCGCGGGTTGAAGGAGTCGGGCGCAGTGTTTGCGCCGCCCACCTACATCTATGTGATCTCTCTGCTCGCGTTGATCGTCGTCGGTCTGGTCCGCATCTTCATCTTGAAGAACATCTCCGAGATCGACCCCGCCAAGGTGAGCGAAGAGGCCAAGAAGCTTTCGCAGGGCGCGAAGGGTGTCACGCTCATTTTACTGCTCCGGGCTTTTTCATCGGGCGCTGTCGCATTGTCGGGGGTCGAGGCCGTCAGTAACGGAGTGCCAGCGTTCAAGAAGCCTGAATCGAAGAATGCGGCAACCACGCTCATCTGGATGGGTGCGATTCTCGGGTCGTGCTTTCTTGGTCTGTCGGTCATCGCAGCCAGGTTGAAGCCGTTTCGCGGCGAGAGCGACGCCACCGGCATTGCGCTCATGGCCGAGCAGATCTACAACGGCAAGGGCGTGCTGTTTTGGATCATGCAGATCTCCACGTTTGCGATCTTGATCCTTGCCGCCAACACCGCATATGCCGACTTCCCGCGTTTGTCCTCGATCATCGCGAAGGACGGATATCTGCCGCGGCAGTTCTCGAACCGTGGCGATCGGCTGGTCTACTCGAACGGCGTCATCTTCCTCGCCGTGATCGCGAGCGGCCTGATCGTCATCTTCAAGGGCAACATCTCGGCGTTGATTCCCCTGTACGCGTTCGGGGTGTTCACCGGTTTCACACTCAGCCAAGCCGGCATGGTGGTGCATCACGTCAGGCTGAAAGAACCGCGCTGGCGGATCAGCCTTGCTGTCAATGCCGTCGGGGCGGTCACCACCTTCGTGATCGCGTTGATCGTGGTGGTCTCCAAGTTCACCGAGGGTGCGTGGATCCCGGCGGCCCTGATCCCGATCATGGTCGTGTTCTTCCGGGGTATCGGCAACCACTACGACCGGGTGCGCGAGAAGCTGCGTGCCGAGCCCGGCTACCGCGCCCAACGCCACACGCACTACGCCGTGGTATTGGTCGGCAAGCTGAACAAAGGAGTGCTCAACGCGATTCAGTACGCCATCAGCCTGGCACCCGAGCGAATCATTGCCGTCTGTGTGGTCACCACACCGGAAGAAGAACGAGACATCCAGGATCAATGGGTTACGTTCGACGTGCCCATCGAACTGCACACCATCTCGTCGCCATACCGGGAACTCACCCAGCCGGTGCTGAAATACCTCGACGAGATCGACGCCGAGCGCGCTGACGACATCATCACGGTCGTCATTCCCGAGTCGGTCACCAAGGTGAGCAGCCAGTGGCTGCACAACCAGTCGGCATTCGCGCTGAAGGCCCGCCTGCTGTACCGGCCGCACACCGTCGTGGTATCAGTCCCGATCCATGTCGACGCCGAGGACGACATCGACCTGGTGTAGCACGCGAAGGCTGAGCTTTGGCGTTAGGCCGTTGTCAATGACAGCCCAACGCCAAAGGTCGGGCGGATTTGCCTGTCGTAGGTACTCGGCGTCGGGTTAGCGTTGGGTCCGTGCGCATCATCATCGCCGGTTCCAGCGGCCTCATCGGCAGCGCCCTCGTCGACCACCTTTGCGGCCACGGCCACCAGGCGGTCCGCCTCGTCCGCCGATCGGTCGATGCCAGTGCCAGTGCCAGTGCCAGTGCCAGTGCCAGTGCCAGTGCCAGTGCCAGTGCCAGTGCCAGTGCCAGTGCCAGTGGTCCAGAGGAGCACGAGTGGGATCCTGTCGGCGGCACGCTCGATCCCGTCGTGATCGATGGTGCCGACGCCGTGATCAATCTGTCGGGAGCCGGCATCGGCGACCACCGCTGGACCGACGAGTACAAACGCGAGTTGCTCGACAGCCGCGTACAGACCACAAGTCTGCTGGCCAGCACCATTGCCGCCGTCGACCACCCGCCCACCGTCTTTCTTTCCGGATCGGCGATCGGTGTCTACGGTCCACGCGGTAGCGACGTCCTCGACGAACATGGTGCATTGGGCGACAGCTTTCTCGCCGACATCTGTGTGCAATGGGAGCGGGCCACGGCTGCGGCCGAGAGCGCCGGGGTACGCACGGTCCACCTCCGTACCGGCATCGTGTTGGCAGCCGAGGGCGGTGCGTTGAAGAAGCAGCTCCCGTTGTTCAAGCTCGGCCTCGGCGGCAAGTTCGCGAAGGGCACTCAGTGGCAGAGTTGGATCGCGATCACCGACGAAATTCGCGCGATCGAGCATCTCCTCACAGCAGACGTCAGTGGTGCGGTCAACCTGACAGCACCGAACCCCGTCACCAATGCCGACTTCGCCAAAGTGCTCGCAGCAGTGCTCAAGCGACCGTCGTTCCTGCGGGTCCCGTCGTTCGGACCGAAGCTCCTGCTCGGCAGCGAACTGGCCGACGCACTGCTGTTCACCGGGCAACGGGTCGTGCCGACGAAACTACAGGCGAGCGGCTACGTGTTCCAGTACAGCACGCTCGAGGTGGCGCTGCGCGCGATCCTCAGCCGATGACCGACACCCGGCGTGTCGATCAACTCGACGCGGTCATCGTGGGGGCCGGCCTGGCAGGGCTGACTGCGGCCCGCACGCTGCAGCGCGCCGGCCGACGGATCAGTGTGCTCGAGGCATCCGACGGGATCGGTGGGAGGGTGCGAACCGACGAGGTAGACGGGTTCCTCCTCGACCGCGGGTTTCAGGTGCTCCTCACGGCGTATCCCGAGGCCCGCCGGCAACTCGATTACGAACGGCTGCAGTTGCAGACCTTCGCTCCGGGTGCTGTGGCGTGGCGGGGCGGGGCTGGCCACGTTGTCGCCGATCCATTCCGGGCACCGGCCGGGATCGTGTCGACAGCGTTGGCGCCGATTGGCACCCCGTTCGACAAGGCCCGCATCGCGCTCATGCGGCGTCGCGTTTGCCGGACGGACGCGTTACGACTGCTGACGGGTCCTGATACCCAAACGGGCGCCGCGTTGCGGGCAAGGGGGTTTTCCGACCGGATGATCGACCGGTTTTTCCGCCCCTTGTTCGGAGGGATCCAGCTCGATCCGTCGCTCTCCACATCGAGTCGCATGCTCGACGTGATGTTCAAGATGCTCGCCGAAGGCGATTCAGCAGTTCCCGCTGCGGGGATGGGACAGATCCCTGCGCAGATCGCTGCTGA
The DNA here is from genome assembly GCA_025359865.1 of Actinomycetes bacterium. Classification (GTDB taxonomy): domain Bacteria; phylum Actinomycetota; class Acidimicrobiia; order Acidimicrobiales; family Ilumatobacteraceae; genus VFMC01. The sequence continues at coordinate 43,016 of JANYDH010000140.1, forward strand.
TCTTTCGCCCGGAACCGTTCGGCTCGGTGCCAGCGTCGATGCCGTCGATGGCACGACGGTCATCACCACTGATGGTCAGCGAATCGAGGCACGGACCATGATCATTGCGACCGAGGGCCCAGAAGCCGGTCGACTCCTCGGTCTGCGCAGGGTCGGGTCGCGGTCGGTGGCATGCCTCTACTTCGACGCTGCGGCGGCCCCGACCTCTCATCGTTACGTGGTGATCAACGCAGAGGGCGCCGGGCCGGTCTTGAACGTCGCAGTGATGAGCAACGTCGCCCAGGGTTATGCACCCCCTGGGCGACACCTCGTTGCGGCCGTCGTGCCGGGAGAACTGGCCGTCGATGCCACGCTGGACGACGCAGAGCTCGAGTTCCGAGTCAGGCGTCAGCTACGTGGTTGGTGGGGACCGCAGATCGATTCGTGGCGACATCTGCGTACCTACCGCATCGCCCACGGTCAGCCCGATCAGTCGCCGCCATTTCTGCCGAAGCGACGGGTCTCTCTCGGGGGTGACCGATTCGTGTGCGGCGACCACCGTGACACGGGCTCGATCCAGGGGGCGCTGTATTCGGGACGCCGCTGTGCCGAAGCAGTCATCCTGGCGACAGCCTGACGGTCAGGTTCTCACGGCTTCGATCTCGAGCTGGATCTTCACCTTTTCGCCGACGACCACCCCACCGGTCTCGAGCGCTGCGTTCCACTCAAGTCCCCAGTCCTTCCGGTTGATCTCCGTCTCGGCCGAGAAACCGGCGCGGGTTCCACCCCAAGGGTCACCGGCCACACCGTTGAATTCGAGCGTCAGCCCGACCGGCTTGGTGACGCCCTTGATCGTCAGGTCACCGGTCAACAGGTAGTCCTCCCCCGAAGCGGTCACCGCTGTTGTGGCGAAGGTGATCGTCGGGAAGTTCTCGGTATCGAAGAAGTCGGGCGACTTCAGATGTCCGTCGCGGTTCGCGTCGCTGGTGTTCACGCTCGATGCGTCGAGCGTTGCATCGACGCGCGACTGCAGTCGGTCTTCGGCCACGGTGATCGAGCCCGCGATGGAGTCGAAACGACCACGGACCTTGCTGACCATGAGGTGACGGACGGTGAACCCAGCCGACGAGTGCGAGGCATCGATGTTCCAGATTCCGGGGGTGAGCGTGTCGAGTGCGGACATGTGGTGTTCTCCTTTGTCGGGGTGCGTCCCACGTCGGTGAGCGCATTTCGTTGAGTCAACAACTATTGTAAGTGCAACTACTTGCGTACGCAACCTTCGCGGCATTGAGCCGTAGAATCGCAGCATGAAGACCGAGACCCGGCGCACCCCACCCGAACCGCGATGGCTCGACGACGTCGAGATGGCGGCATGGCGGGGATACATCGAGACCGTGGCCGCCTTAGGTGCCGCGCTCGACGCCGATCTCGCCCCCCACGGGCTTGCGATCGGCGACTATGAGGTGCTGGTCCGCCTGTCCGACGCACCCGGCCATCAACTGCGGATGTGTGATCTCGCCGGGAAGTTGCGGCTTTCGCCGAGCGGTCTCACGCGGCGTCTCGACGGGTTGGTGAAGGGGGGACTGGTACAACGCGACCCATCGTCAGACGACCGACGGGTGATGCTGGCCACGCTCACCGAACGCGGGCTACAGACACTGACGCAGGCTGCGCCTGATCATGTCGAAAGCGTGCGGAGCAGGTTTCTCGACCAGCTCTCCCTCACCGAGATCGAGGTGCTTGCCGGGGCGTTCAACAAGCTGCGCGCCTCGCTCGAAACCGGGTCGTGCTCAGCTCCCCGTGACCCTCAATGAGCGCTGAACTGCGACTCCCCCATGGCTTTCACGCCTATGTCGCCAACATCGGCATCAAGGATCACACCGACGATTTCGTCGTGGTCGCCTCTCAGCGTCCGTGCGCTGCAGCCGGGGTGTTCACGCTCAGCAGCTTCGCCGGCCCCAGTGTGTTAGTCAGCCGCGACCACCTCGCCAACCTGTCGGCAAGAGCGATAGTGGTGATCTCGAAGAACGCCAACGTCGCCACCGGTGCCGCCGGATTGGCCGATGCCCATGAAGTCGTGGCTGGCGTTGCCACCGCACTCGGGCTCACGCCTGACGAGGTACTGATCGCCTCGACTGGAGTCATCGGCCGCCAGTATCCGATGGACCGCGTGCGCGCCGGCCTGGATGCCATGCCATCGGTGCTGCCCGGCACCGACGCCGGCGCTGTGGCGCGCGGGATCATGACCACCGACACGGTGGCAAAGACCGCTTCGGCCACAGTCGGCACGGCCACTATCGTCGGCGTCGCCAAGGGTGTCGGGATGATCGAGCCCGATATGGCGACGCTGATCACGTTGTTCTTCACCGACGCAGCGGTTGACCCAGGTCAACTCGACGCCATTTTCCGGCGAGTGATCGATCAGACGTTCAACTGCGTGTCGGTCGATACCGACACCTCCACCAGTGACACCGCCGTGATTCTCGCCAACGGCACGGCAGGCCAGGTGGATCTTGTCGACTTCGAATCGGCGTTGCATGATGTGGCACTCTCGTTGACCAAGCAAGTGGCCCGTGACGGCGAAGGCGCCGAGAAGCTGATCGAGGTCACCGTTGATGCCGCCGCCGATTCCGCACAGGCCAAGCGTGTCGCCAAAGCCATCGTCAACTCGCCGCTCGTCAAGACCGCGGTACACGGTGCCGACCCCAACTGGGGCCGAGTCGCCATGGCGATCGGCAAGAGCACTCGCGCCGACGAAGTCGACCAGACCAAGGTGGTCATCCGATTCGGCGAACAAGAGGTGTACCCCGTGCAACTCGACGATGCAGGTCTTGCCGCGCTCGCGATCTACATGCGTGGCGACACCATCCGCATCCATGTCAGCCTGTCGCCCGGACAGACCGTACCCGCCGGACAGACCGGACAGACCGAAGCCGCCGGGCAAGCCGTTGCCACCGTATGGGGCTGCGACCTGACCGACGGCTACGTGCGGATCAACGCCGACTACACCACCTGAGCGCCGCCGGCATCACTCACGCCGGCATCACTCACGACAGCATTACTTCGGTGGCATCCGGATGCCGCCGTCGACCCGAATGGTCTCGGCGTTCATGTAGCTGTTGGTGATGCACTCGACCACCATCGACGCCAACTCTTCCTGCGAGCCGAGGCGCTGTGGGAACAGCACACCTTTTTGAAGGTTCGACTTGAACGCTTCGCTTGAGTCTCCTTCGCCATAGATCGGAGTGTCGATCAGGCCTGGAGCGACGGTGTTGACGCGAACCCCGATGGCCGCAAGGTCGCGGGCGATCGGCAACGTCATGCCGACCACGCCGCCCTTCGACGCCGAGTACGACGCCTGGCCGATCTGGCCGTCGAATGCTGCGACCGAAGCGATGTTAACGATCGCGCCGCGCTCGCCGTATTCCAGCGGCTCGGTGGTGCTCATCGCCGTAGCAGCGATACGGATGCAGTCGAAACTGCCGATCAAGTTGATCGCAACGACCTTCTTGAACGCATCAAGGTTGGCGGCCGAGTCGTAGCTACCGTCCTTACCGACCGTGCGTTGCGCCCAGCCGATGCCGGCCGAGTTGACCAGCACCCGCAACGGCCCCATGCTCTTGGCCATTTCGACCGCATCGATGATGTCCTCGGTCTTGGTGACATCCACCTTGCAGAACGATCCGCCGATCTCGGCGGCCAGCGCCGAGCCTTTCGCCTCCTGCAGGTCGGCCACGACCACCTTCGCGCCCTTCGATGCGAGCAGGCGTGCCGCTGCTGCACCGATTCCAGATGCTCCGCCTGTGACAATTGCACTTACGCCATTGATATCCATGGTCAAACGTTAGGCCGGGTTCCACGGTTGACGCCAAGTGAGCGGCTTCGGCCCTCAATTCAACGAAGTGACGAACCGAGTGGCGCAAACTCGGACCTCCTTCGTCACTTCTGGGTGAATCCGAGGTTTGGACGCGCCGCGATCTCGGATCGGCGCAGCGCCACCAGTTGCTCGAGATAGCGGCGAGCTTGACCTGGTGTCTTGCGATCGGCCCAGCCGAAGTAGAGGAACTGCCACCCTTCGAGCATGGCGCGATTCTCCCGCCGCTGGTCGATGACTTCCCGGTGTGTGCCGGTATGGAACTTGCGGCTGTGTGCTTCGATCGCCAGGCGTACGTCAGGAAAGGCGAGATCGACCCGCGCGATGAAGTCACCCGTTGCGCTACGGATCTCGAACTGGCTTTGCGGTGCCGGCAGCTTCGGCGAACGAATGCACTCCTCGATGAGCTTTTCGAACCACGACCCGCGTACAACGCCGCGTCGCTGCCGTTCATCGACCTCTCCAAGGATGAACTTCGTCCCCTTCTGGCCTGGCCGATGCAACCTCATCGCCGCGCTAGCGAGAGCGTCGAGGTCGCCCCCGACGCGTTCGAAGTCGTCGAGGACACGCTCCATCACCCGCAGGGATACCACTCCAGGGAGATCAACCATCGTTCGGACGATCGTCGTACAGCGGATGCCGTCGACATAGACCTGGTCGATCGCTTCGAGGCACCTCGATTGGTGTTGGACGGTGCCGGGCATCAGCAGTCTTGCCCCGCGCTTCGTCGTCACTTCGACGATTCCTTCCGCCATCCCATCGAGTCGATGAAGAGCTGCGGCGGATCGATGCGAGATGACCCCGGAACCGCCCCCCGTCATCGTGGCGACCGTGAGGCGTTGACGCCACGTCGCGGGCGCGCCATGGGCCACCAGAACATTTGGCGCAACTTCTCGAAAGACTGAAGCGCGCGTCAGCGAACGACGACGGTAGGCGGAGAGCCCGAGTGCGGCGGCCTGGCGCTTGGAGAGAGCGGCGTGGTGCGAGGCGGCAACGTCACCGACGCCGTCCATCGGGACAGATGCGGTCACGTTCGCGAAGCTACGGCGCGCGGGCAAGAACTGCACCGACAACGTGCCACCAACCGCGAAGTGACGAATCAGATCTGAAAAAGCCGCAGCTCGTTCGTCACTTCGGTCCGGGCCGGGGCCGCGGCCGGAGTTGAGGGTGAGGGTGCGGGCGCGGGTGACAGACGCGGCTGAAACGCAGCTTTGGCGGCTGCTACGGCGAGTACGTCGACGAGATCGTTCATCGGGTCACCCGAATGACCCTTCACCCACCGGAACTCCGGGCGACGGGCGACTACCAACTCGATCAGCGGCTTCCACAGGTCGGTATTGGCAACCGGTTCTCGTTTGGAGTTCTTCCAGCCGTTCTTTTCCCACCTCACCCACCACCGGTCACGAAAACAGTTGACCACGTAGGTGGAGTCGGAGACGATCACCAGCGGGCCATCGTTGGAACGCAACGCATCGAGCACGGCAAACACCTCCATCCGCTGGTTCGTACTATGCGCCTCGCCGCCTGAACCGTGTACCTCACCGGTGGGGGCAATGGCCCACGCCCAGCCACCCGGCCCAGGGTTTCCGGAGCATGCACCATCGGTATAGATGACCGTCATCTCGAACACTGTAGGGAGACTCGCCACATACCCGCCGGTAACGATGCGAGACTGTCGCTCATGATCTTCGACGGCTTCGTCAACCAACTCCCCGATACCGACCCGGGTGAGACCACCGAGTGGCTCGACAGTCTCGACGCGGTGATCGATACGCACGGCAAGACGCGTGCCCGGTTCCTGCTGTCCAAACTGCTCGAGCGGGCCCGTGAAAGCCAGGTCAGCTTCCCGGCCACGGTCAGCACGCCGTACATCAACACCATTCCGCGCGAGGCCGAGCCGTGGTTCCCCGGCGACGAGTTCATCGAGCGACGGATCCGGGCCTTCGTGCGCTGGAACGCGGCCGCGATGGTGGTACGCGCCAACAAGCACGCCGAGGGCATCGGCGGCCATCTGGCCACGTTCGCCAGTTCGGCGAGCCTCTACGAAATCGGGTTCAACCACTTCTTTCGCGGCAAGGACGACGGCAATGTCGGCGACCACGTCTACTTCCAAGGCCATGCCACACCGGGCATCTACGCCCGAGCGTTCATGGAGGGTCGGCTCAGCGAGGACGACCTCGACCACTTCCGCCGCGAGATCGGCCGTGACGGTCGTGGACTGTCGAGCTATCCGCACCCCAGGTTGATGCCCGACTTCTGGGAGTTTCCCACCGTGTCGATGGGTCTCGGGCCACTCACCGCGCTCTATCACGCCCGGTTCAACCGTTACCTCATGAACCGTCAGATCGACGACACCAGCCAGAGCAGGGTGTGGGCATTCCTCGGCGATGGCGAGACCGACGAGCCCGAGACTCTCGGCGCGATCTCGCTGGCAAGCCGCGAGAAGCTCGACAATCTGATCTTCGTCGTCAACTGCAACCTGCAACGCCTCGACGGGCCGGTGCGCGGCAACGGCAAGATCATCCAAGAACTCGAGGCCAGCTTCCGTGGGGCCGGCTGGAACGTGATCAAGGTGATCCATGGGTCGAAGTGGGACGAGTTGCTCGCCAAGGACAAAGACGGGGTGCTGCTAAACAAGCTGAGCAACACCGTCGATGGCGAGTTCCAGCGGTACAGCATCGAAAACGGCGCATACATCCGCGACAACTTCTTCGGCCCGGATCCACGGTTGCGGGCGCTGGTGCAACACCTCAGTGACGACGATCTGGTCAACCTGCCCCGTGGCGGGCACGACTACCGCAAGCTGTATGCGGCGTACAAGGCAGCCACCGAGAACCTCGGATCCGGCGCGCCCACAGTGATCCTGTGCAAGACCATCAAGGGCTGGACACTCGGGCCGCAGATCGAAGGCCGCAACGCAACGCACCAGATCAAGAAGATGACGAAGGATCAACTGCTCACGCTGCGCGATCGGCTGCACCTGCACGACGAGATTCCCGAGTCGTCACTCGATGCCGATCTGCCGCCCTACTTTCGACCCTCTGAAGATTCGATCGAGTACCAGTACATGCTCGAGCGCCGCCGCTCGCTCGGCGGATCGATCCCGAAACGCGGTGCGCGGCTGCGTCGTCCGATGGAATTGCCGGCAAGCTCGCCGTTCGAAGAGCTCCACAAGGGCTCCGGCAATCAGGCCGTCAGCACCACGATGAGCTTCACCCGCCTGTTGCGCAACCTGGCCCGGGACGACCGGTTCGGCAAGTGCGTCGTGCCGATCATCCCCGACGAGGCACGGACGTTCGGAATGGACTCACTGTTTCGCGAGCTGAAGATCTACGCATCGCAGGGCCAGAAGTACGAGCCGGTCGACCACGATCTGTTGCTGTCGTACACCGAGGCCAGCGATGGTCAGATCCTCGAAGAAGGCATCACCGAGGCGGGAGCCATGGCTAGCTTCATCGCTGCGGGCACGAGTTACTCCACCCGCGGTGTGCCGATGGCGCCGTTCTACACCTTCTATTCGATGTTCGGGTTCCAGCGTGTCGGCGACCTCATCTGGCAGGCCGCCGATGCCCGCACCCGTGGGTTCCTGATGGCCGCCACCGCAGGCCGCACCACCCTGCTCGGCGAGGGTCTGCAACACCAGGACGGCCATTCCCTGGTGCTCGCATCGACGGTGCCACCGGTACAGGCGTATGACCCTGCCTTTGCCTACGAGGTGGCCGTCATCGTGCAGGCGGGCATCGACCGCATGTACGGCGGGACGCACCCCGACCCGGATGTGTTCTATTACATCACGTTGTACAACGAGAACTACCCCATGCCACCTGCACCCAGCGGTGACGATCTCAGCGACAAGGTGCTCCGCGGCCTCTACCGCTTCGAGGCGGCACCCGACGCCCCGAAACAGGCCACGGTGTTGTTCAGCGGGTCCGCGCACAGTGCCGCCCGCGCTGCGGCCGCCACGCTCAACGACCGTTACGGGGTCGGGGTAGACCTGTGGTCGGCCACGTCGTACAAGGCGCTCCGCGACAATGCGCTCGCTGCCGAACGGTGGAGCCGCCTGCACCCGAGCGATACGCCGCGCGAGGCCCTCGTTGCCACGCTGCTCGCCGATGCCCCCGGCCCGATTGTGGCGGTCACCGACTTCATGAAGATCGTCCCCGAGCAGATCGCCAGATGGTTGCCCGGCCGCCAGTTCACGCCGCTCGGCACGGATGGGATGGGCCGCTCCGACACTCGAGAAGCGCTGCGACGGTTCTTCGAGATCGACGAGGGCCATGTGGTGGTCGGCGTCTTGTCGGCGCTCGCTGCTGCGGGCGAAGTCGGTGCCGATGTAGTAGCCAAGGCGATCAGCGAGTTCGGCATCGACCCCGACTCCGTCGACCCGTCCACCGTCTAGGAGCGTGTCAGCGGGACTGCGGATCTGGGCACCGGTGGTGCCATATACGCCACTGCCGGTGCCCAGATCGGTTTGACTCGACGCCGCGTAGTCGGCAGGTAGTCGGCGGGAACCCGCAGGTGTTTCGCTGCGGCCGGCCCCATCGGCGGAATGGGGCCGGCCGCGCGATCTTCTCGAGCTGGGAGCGTCAACTCCACCAGCCGTTCACGTCGACGATGACGTGAGCGCTCGACAGGGTGTAGATGCACAGTTGGCCCGTACTGGACAGTGGCAGTTGAGCCCCATTGGAGATGGGGGTCTCGACTTCGTAGTTCACGTTCGCGGTGGTGGGGCGTGCCCCACATGGCCAGGCGGTGATGAACCCGGGCGCCGCAGCATTGGTCACGGCGATGTTAATCGACACTGCCCGAGTGCCGGCGGGGACACCGCGTTGCCCGGCGATCTGCAGCGTGAGCATCTGGCCGGCACCGAGCGCATTGCCGATCGTGCCAGCGTTCACCTCAGGGCGGGTCTTGTCTCGGGTGTCGGTGAACCGGAACGGCACCGTTGCGGTGAAGTTCACGTTCGATGTCGTCGACATGTAGCCCGTAACGTCGACCACCAGGTCCACGTCGTGCAGTGAGTAGAAGCACACGGTGCCATCGGCGGCAAGTGGGGTCAGTGCCAGGTTCGGCCTGATGTGACCGGGCTGCGGGTTCAGGCTGGCAGCAAGCGGGCGAGGCTGGTCGCAGGGAAAGACGGTGACGAATCCCGTTTCACTTGCATCGACGCTCGTGACATTCAATGTCACGGCGGTGGCGGTCGTCGGAATGTCGGCCACACCGCCAACCTGCAGCGAGACGGTGTCGCCGCTGTAGAGTCGCCCGGCAGCGCCGAACGGTACGCGAGTGTCCATTAAGCGCACCGGCGAAAGACTCGTGAACTTCCCGAGTCCGGATCGATCGTAGTAGCCGCTCACGTCGATGATGAGATCACTGTTGGCGAGCGAGAAGACGCAGATTCCGCCGGCAGCATCAAGCGGTACCGTCGCCGCGTTGGGCACGGTTTCGCCCGTCGCATAGTTGACCGACGCCACGACAGGGCGGTTCGGCGAGCAGTTCCAGACGGTCAGGTAGCCGGGGCCGGAGGTGTTCGTGACCGTGAAGTTGGCACTGATCGCCGAGGACCCAGGAGCGACCCCACCTTGGCCGGTGAGCTGGATCCGCTTCAACATCCCACCGGTCAACCTGGTCGCCCCGAAGCCCTCACGGGTATCGGTCAGACGGGTTGGACTGATGGCTGTGAACCCGACGGACGTGCCGGTGGGACCCGACGGACTCGCCGTCGGTGCGGGAACGGGCGCAACCGGTGCCGCCGGTGCCGATGCAGTGCCTGTGGCCGCTGCGGGGTCGACCGTGAACGACCACTGCACTGTGCGGGATCCGGTGACGACAGTCACCGTGTAGGTGCCGGCAAACAGCGGCGCCTTCGGGATTGCAACCACCACGTTGTTGCCCGCGAGGATCGCCTGGGCGACACCATTGGTGTTCAGGCCAGAGAGCGCACATGTCTCCAGCGGGCCGTCGGGACCGGTAATCGATGCAGACACCGCCCCGGTCACGGTCTCGGGCATCAGTGCCATCACCGGCAGGCCGGCGGTTCCACTCCAGCCACAGAACGGCAGCGGATCGGGGGTCTCGACGACGAACTTGCTCAGGTTGGTGGTGGTGCCGTCACCCGGGAACAGGATCGGTGTGGTCTGCTTGACGTTCGGGCCGAGGCCGTGCAGCACATCGAGGGTGGCACCGGAATGCCATTGCGGTGTTTCCTTCAGGTCGCACTTTCCGAACCCGACCGTCTTGAGATTCGGGCGAAGCACGCCGACAGCGTGGAACGGGCCGGTCATCCACAGTTCGACGTGGCCCCGAGCCGAAGCGCCAAAGCCGCTCGACACGGCGACGTTGCCGTTGTTGCCTGCTGCGTCACCCTCCACGGTGTAGCCCTGCTTACCAGGCAACTCGTCGTGGGAGATGCCGTTGTAGAGCATGTAGCACGAATGCTTGGTCGCGCCGTCGGACAAGCTCGCGTCCTCTGCCACAGCAGGGAGGCCGGCCATTGCCCGGTAGTAGTTGACGGTGGTCAACCAGTCCGCGTCGGCGGGGATGAACGGCGGGCTGGCATCTGCGTGGGCAGTGAGCGCCAGGCCCGTTGAAGCGAGCACGGAGATGGCAGCAACGAGGCCGATAGCGGCCCGTCGCACGTTCCTTCGTCCGTGATGCATTCCATGCCTCCTGTGTGCGCACTCCTTGCGCATGCAGGTGGAAACATCGGTTGGAAATATCTTGGGCGTGAGTCGAGTCGCGCCCACCGGCACTCGGCGTCGGCGTCTAGATCAACTCTTGAGAAAGCGGAAACTCAATGCCGACGGACGCGCGCCACCATCAAGCGAGGCACGGAACCGAGTCCGGCCGCCAAGGCTCGTGCGTGCACCCTGCGCGGTGGGTGACGTAGGCGGCGGACCGACAGCCATACCCCACGTACTACGTCACCGAACGGGCGATAGCGCAACAGTATCCAGAGTCGGTTGCGTTCACGAAGGAACGTAACCCGGTTGGCGACCTCCGCCGAGGAGGTCGAGGCGCTGCCGCGGTGACGTACGACCGATGCCGGTACACAGCGGTACGTCCATCCCGCTCGACGACCGCGCAACCCCAGATCGACGTCTTCGTAGTACAAGAAGTAGCGCTCGTCGAATCGGCCGACCGTGCGCAGGAACTCGGCTCGCAGCAGCACCGCACCGCCGGTGAACAGTCCGATCTCACGAGTCTCTTCGAACGATGGGCCATCAGGCTCGCCGATCCCGATGTCGCGACCTGCACCGTCACGACCGAGCTCGACCCCAACGCTGTTGATGATCGGCGGTCCCTGCGTGGCAAACAGCAGCTTCGGTTGAACCGCTCCAATACTGGTGCCGTTCGCCATCTCGACGACGAGCGGGGTCACGAAACCCCGGTCCACGACAACATCGTCGTTGAGTAGGACTACGTGGTCGGCACCCGCATCCAGGGCGCGCGCAATGCCGATGTTCATCCCACCCGCATAGCCGAGATTGGCACCCGTGACGATCAGTTCAACCTGCAGAGTCCGCCGACGATCGGTCGCCAGTCGACTACTGGCCAAGGTGCCGTTGTCGACCACGATCACGCGGTCGATGCCCTGCGCGGCAAGCAGTGAATCGACACACGCCTCGAGCATGTCCGCAGGCGCGCTGAAGGTGAGTACGACGGCGGCCATCACGACGATCAGCGTACGTCAGGGTTGCAACCGGTGAGATTCACGGCGTAGCGATCTGCCAGCGCAGGGCCGGAACGCCCTGCATGACGGCTCAGAACACGACGTCGGCGGAGGGCGGCGGCGCGTTCAGGCGGCGGCCCATGTCGAGCACCGAATCAACCAATCCTGCGACACGGGCCTGCGTACGGTCGTCGAGTCCGTTCTTCACATCGTTGCTGTTCAGTGCGCACAACTCCGGCGCCACCCACGCACCGAGCGACCTGGCCACGACCGACATGCCGTTGAGCGTGTTCAGCGCCGCCATCGCGCCGCCTGCGAGCGCGACCAGGCCAATCACGTCGCCGGCCATCGGTTCTTTCGCCAGGTAGTCGAACAGGTTCTTCATCGCTCCGGTCATGCCGCTGTGATACTCCGGTGACACCCAGATGTGGGCGTGGGTGGCTGCCACCCGCTGCTGCCACAACAACGCAGCGGGCAAGTCATCGGGCACCAGACCGTCGTTGGGCGGCACGCCGACATTCGCCGGCGTAGCAAAATCGACCTCGACTCCACGCTCGCGACACAACTCGAAGATATTGCGCGCCAGGATGTAGCAACTGGACGCCTCGCGGCTGATGGCCGACACGATCATGACCCGCATGTTGTTGCCTGCCTGTTCTGGTTCACCTGCACGAGATCAGCCCCTGTTGGCTGACCCACCCGACCCACCCGTCCTCGACGCGCACGTGTGACCAGCCGGGTAGCGATTCGAACACCTGCACCTCGGTACCCGTCGAGAGTACACGTGTCGGTTGAGCCCCCTCTGGCAAGATGTACCCGGCGAGGTCAACGGTGGCGCGGTGGGTAGCGGGTGACCATCGCGGGCCGGTGGGCACGGGTGCACTGGGCGCAGCGAACCCACCAGCGCCCTCGGGTGCGGGTGCTGTGAGATACCGGGCGAGCGCGTGAACCACGAAGTCGTCGTCCCCGTCGCTCATCCCTAGAGCCACTCCGGCGAGGTAGTCCTGCGCATCGAGCAAGACGATCTCGCTGGGAGCGGTCGCGCGGACCATCACGTCGTACGGGGCCCGTCGCAGAATACTGTCAGCGCCGAATGTGGTTCCTGGCTTGACGACCGACGACACGCCCGCCCTGTCGATCTGCTCGGCTGCACCCGACGTGAGCATGACGAACATGGTGGCCAGGTCACCCGCCTCGACGATGACCTCTCCCGGCGCCACTTTGCGCGCCTTCATGTAGTGGTTGAGATCACGAGCGATCGTGGGATCGAGGCCTGGAAAGTGCTTGGCGACATGAGTCCCGGACTCGGCCCATAACACCTCGCTCGGTGTGAGCGGCTCATTTGCAGGCCACCTCTTGTCGACGAACTTGCCGCCCACCTGGCTGAGCGCTGCCACTACCACCAGGCTGATGATGCTCAGCACGACCCCGACGATGAGGATCGCGACCGGCGTTGGCCCGAACGAGAACGACCCGACATCGAACCCGAGACAAGCCGCAGCATCCGACACGAGCGTGATGGTAGCGTACGAATGTGTCGCGTGTGAGCGGAATCGGGGGAGGGCACTGGTGGCAAAGCCGCAACTGAAGTCGCGGGCGTGGAATCTGATCGTCATCATCGGCTCGCTGGCGCTCGTCGCCATCGGATTCGGCGGGCTGTTCGTACTGCAGGCCGGCAAGGCCGGCGCCACCACGACCTTGTGGTTCGTGGTCGGAATCGGCGTCATCACCTTCCTCTGTTTCGCTGGGCCAGGCATCGCCTTCGTCGCCCGCAAACGAATCGCGTTCGTGAAGAAGCACATTCCTGGTGGTTCGCTCTCGTGGGTACGCGCTCACCTCTACATGCCGGTCCTCGCGCTTGTGGCGGCTTGGGTGCATGCCAGTACCGTGCCGTTTCGGACCGTGCTCAGTTCCGGCAAGGTTCTCCTCGCGATCGCGATCGTGGTCTCGGTGTGTGGCATCGCACGACACCACCTGATCGGGGTCACGAAGTCGGCCATCAATGCCGACGCTCAGATCTCCAAAGTTGCGGCGAGTCGGTCGCGCGTATTTCGCCAGTTGGTCATCGACTACAAGCAACTTCGCCGCCCTCTCGCCGACATCCAGGCCGATGTCGCCGCCTTGTCGGCAGCCGACCAGGCGGCTTGGGCCAAGGTGCTCGAGACGCAGACCAAAATCGACGCCGACTTCCCTCGCGGCGGCGGCCAATCCGGCTCTGTTCGCGCATACAAACTCCTGCGAGCGACCCACGCCCCGCTCACGATCGTGTTGTTCCTCTCACTGTCGTTTCATCTCGTCGACGTGCTCGGTGCCACCGACAAGGTGCTAGCCGATTCGAAAGAACGCATCGCGTCCGTACAGAACTGCGCCGACTGTCACAGTGACATCGTCAAAGAGTTCCGGCAGTCGTCGATGGGAAACGCTCAGATCGGCACGATCATGGAGGCACAGCTTCCGGTCACGCTGGCCCGTAACGAGGAACTGGCGAAGCTGCTCGGGCAAGATCAGCAGGATCTGCTCGATTCGTCGGCCCAGGTGTGCATCAACTGTCATGCCCCGATCGGCGCAAGGTTCGTCGACAGTCCTACGGCTGTGCTTCCGTTCGACGAGGCAGTGCCGGACGGGCATCCGGCGGTTAGCAATGCCGGTGATGCGGTCAACAAAGACGGTGTCAGCTGCACTGTCTGCCACAGCCAGAGCGCGCCCCTCGGCGAATTGGCCGGCGCTGGCCCGATCAACGTCAATGGCGGCACCCGAGACGACTACGGCACGGTGTTCGGTCCGATTTTTTCCGACCCGAACCCCTTGCCGGTGCGTGTTCACGACTTTGGCAGCACCTCGGCGGATGGGTTTTGGAACGACACCATCGCCACGTCGATCGCGTGCGGTGCGTGCCACAACGTCAAACTCGACCTGAACGGCAACGGGGTTTCAGCGCCGACCGCCGACCCCAATGCTGACCCTGAGGGCGACGACAACGGCAACTTCCAGCTCAACGAGAATGAACTCGACATCACCAAAGACGCCAGCGGCAAGGACCAATTGAACGACCTGGTGCTGCAGACCACGTTCGATGAATGGCAAGACTACGTGGCGGGGTTCGACGCACAAATCGCCACCAAGAACCCGTTGGTCGACAAACCGCTCGGCTGCATCGACTGCCACATGCCTGCCAACCCCGGTAACGCTCAAGAGCCGGTCGTCGACCAGGCACCGGGCTTTCTCGTCGTCCCGGATCGGCCCCACCGATCGCACAGTTTCATCGGCGTCGACTACGACCTCGATCCATCCACATACGCACGGGCCGGTCTCGACCAGTCCGTCATCAACGACATCCTTGCCGAGCGCAAGGCTCTGCTCGCCTCGGCAGTGTCGCTCGAGGTACTCGACGCAGGCGCTGTGGCCGGGCCCGAGCAGACCGTCGACGTCGTCGTCACCAACAACCTACTCGGCCACGTCTTTCCCACCGGATTCGCGTTCGCTCGCCAGTTCTGGCTCGAGGTCAGCGCCAAAGACTCCAAGGGCAACACCATCTGTTTACAGGACCCGTTCCCCGGTATCGACTCGCCGTGCAGTTCCGGGGTGGTGCCGTTGGTCGATGCTGTCCTGCCGCAATGTGATCCTGCGAGTGTGGCCACTGCAACGGGTACCGATCTGTCGGCGGTTCCGAATGGCGACATCGTGTTCAGCGAGCCCGTTGCAGCGGCCACGTGCGATCCGTGGTTGGCGAACTTTCAGAAGATCCTCACCGATGGCGACCCGCTGAAGACCGGCAGGTTCACCGAGGTGGCATACCAATCCTTCCTGCCCGACATCGTCAAGACCCGCAAGCGGATCGTCGACGGGAAGGTGATGGCCCCGCTGCAGTCGGTGCGCAGAGTGCTCGACCCCGCAACCGGCCAATTCGTCGATGCTGACAGCACCACCATCCCGTATGCGTTCGATACCAGCGCACTGCCAGCTGGCGACCACCTCACGGTCACCGTCACGATGCATTTCCGGCATTTGCCGCCCGAGTTCGTCCGCTCGCTCGCAAGGGAACAAGAGGGCCTCGACAACATCACCCCCTCTGCCCTCATCGGTGATCCCGACGATCTCACCAAACACCTCACGATCACTGATGTGGTCACGGCCATCACCGGTGATGGTCCGATCATCGGGTGCGAAGGCCCCCAGAATGATGCTCGACGGACGATCCTCGAATGCGTCGAGCCGGTGACCGGCAATGAAGCGGTCGACCTCAGCGCCGGCGCAGCGATGAGCAACCCACCGCTCGCGCTCGGTACGGCCCAGCCGCTTATGTCCGGGATGGCTGTGGGTGGGCTCACGGCCATCGGCGGCTTCCTGGGATTTCGGCGCCGCCGCTAACCCGCGGGTCTAGCTGTGTGGTTGACTGCACGAGATGGTGCTACTCGGGCGACTGCTGCTGATGCTGGCCCTGGCTGGCGCGCTCGGCACCGGCTACACGCACATCTGGATGACCCGCGGCCGACCCGCCGGCCGACTGCTACGCAACGCTCACGCCGCCATGATGGTGGGCCTCATCGGTGCGTTCACCGTGCTCGAAGTCGCTCTTGTCACCAATGACTTTTCGGTCAAGTTCGTGGCCGAGCACCATCGCAGCACGACGCCACTGTTGTTCACGCTGACGGGAGCATGGGCGGGGCTCGAGGGCAGCCTGCTGCTGTGGGCCACCGTCATCGGCGGCTACCTGTTCGTCGTGGCCCACCGGGTCGCCCGCACCACGCGAGACAACGGATCGATCGATCGTTTGGGGGCTGCAGCCACGGTGGTGATGTCGTCCATCGCGGCGTTCTTCATCGGGCTCGTGCTCTTCGTTTCCCCCACGTTCGTGCAGGTCGCGGATCGAACTGATGGATTCGGCGCAAATCCGCTGTTGCAAGACAACGTGCTGATGGCGATCCACCCACCGTTGCTGTATCTCGGCTACGTCGGATTTATGGTGCCGTTCTCGTTCGCCGTTGCGGCGCTGTACCTGCGCGAGCGGGGCCCGCGGTGGGTGTTACGCACCCAGAACTGGGCGGTAGTGGCGTGGTCGTTTCTCAGCGCCGGCATCGTGATCGGCGGATGGTGGAGCTACGAGGTGCTCGGATGGGGCGGCTACTGGGCATGGGATCCGGTGGAGAACGCGTCGTTCCTACCGTGGCTGGTCGGCACGGCGTACCTTCACTCCGCTGTCATGCAGGCTCGGCGCGGTCTGCTGCCGGCATGGAGCGTCGGCTTGGTGCTCTCGACCTTCATCTTTACGTTGCTCGGCGCGTTTCTCGCCCGGTCCGGCGTGATCGCGTCGGTGCATGCGTTCTCCGGTTCATCGCTCGGGCCGGTGCTGCTCGCCTACCTCGTCATCGTCGTCATCTCGGTCGGCTGGTTGTTCGTCACCCGCATGCGCGACGTCGTTGCCGGTCCGCCACTCGAGTCGTTCGCCAGCAAGGAGGGGGCGTTCCTGCTGAACAACCTGCTGCTGGCGGTGTTCGCCGTGGTGGTGCTGATCGGCACCGCGTATCCGATCGTCGTCGAAGCGCTCACGAACGACCGGATCTCGGTCGGGCGCCCGTTCTTCGACCGCTTCGCGGTCGTCATCTCGCTCGTCTTGTTGGTCGCGATGCTGGTCGGTGTTGCCGCACCGCACCATCACGCCACCCTCCGCCAAGTCTGGGGCACCCTGCGGTTCCCAGCCCAGACCGGCCTGGGCGCAGCGGCCGTCGCGATCGTGGCCTTTCACCTGCGGGCGCCGTACGTGATCGTCGTGTTGTGCCTCGCCGTCACAATTGCAGCCAATGCGGCGAAGGAGTTGGTCAATGCAACGCTGCAGCGACGCGACCACCGGGGCGCGACGCTCGCGCTCGTAGGCGCGTTGCGCAGCAAGCCCGGATTCTGGGGTGGCCAGTTGGCGCACACCGGTCTTGCCGTCCTGGCGCTCGGCATCACGGCATCGTCCAACCTTGCCGAGCGTTCCACCGTCACGCTCCAGCCAGGTGCTTCGACGACGGCGTCTGGCTACACCATCACGTATCTCGGGCCGACGGCGCGTCAATCATCGACATTCACCGCGCGCGGCGCCGAGCTTCGATTCGATCGAGCGGGAATGAGCAAGATCCTTCGCCCGGAGTTCCACCAATACCCGAATCAAGTTCAACCGGTGGGTGTTCCCGACATCTGGACTACGCCAAGGGGCGATGACGCCTATGTCGCACTACTGCAACTCGACGAGCGCGGCGCCACCGTGCACATCTACCGGTACCCGTGGATCATGCTCGTATGGATCGGCGGTTTGTTGATGGCCTCCGGCGGGGCGTTCGGGCTCGTGCTACGCCGAATGCGCAGCACGAGCGACCGGGCCGGCCTGGTTGCCGCATTGGGCATCAATGAACCGGCGCTCGAGACAGACGCGGCAAGCGAATGAACGGGCCTCGTTCGGTTGGCCGCACTCTTTTGACCACCGTCTTGGCTGCGATTGTACTGTTCGGCATCGGACTCGGCATCCGCCACGGCGGCGGAACCGACCGAGTGCGCGACATCACGACACGGCTGCGGTGCCCGGTATGCCAGGGCGAATCGGTGGCCGACTCACCGTCGAAGAACGCGCAGGAAATCGCCGTACTGGTACGTCAGCAAGTCGATGCCGGTTGGACCACACCGCAGATCGAGCAGTACTTCGTCGACCGGTACGGCTCATTCATCCTGCTCGACCCACCGCGCTCCGGCAGCACACTGTGGCTGTGGATCGCCCCTGTCGTAGCGGTGACGGTCGGGTTGATCGCAGTAATCAGCAGGCTCGGCCGGTCGCGGCGTCGAACGTGGACCATGAGCAGCGCAGCCGCACTAGGTCTTTCCAGCATGGTGTTGCTTGTCATACTCGGCGCCGGCGAACGTACCGGCCGCGCCGGCGACATGCCCGCGGCACCACCCGTCACGATCCCTGGGGCCACGAGTGACGGCAGCGGACGTGACCTGTCAACGGTGACCGAGACCGAGATGGAAGCCGTGATCGCGAAGAACCCGAACGTGATCGGAATGCGCTTGGCACTGGTCGAGCGGTACCTGAACGCGGGAGACATCGATGCCGCGTATCACCACACCTCGGTGGCGATCGATCTGCCGGCGAGCGACCAGGAGTACGAACACGCTCTGCGACTGCACGGCTGGACCACTGCCCTGAAGGGTGCACCTGCGTCGGGCGCCGAGTATCTGCGGGCCGCCCTCACACTCAGCCCCGACGACCGCGACGCGCGCTGGTTCCTCGCCAACGTGGAGTGGCACGGCCTGGGCAACGCGGCAGGCGCCAAGGAGCAACTCGCCACGTTGACAGCAGCGTCCGTCGGTGCGGATCAGCAACGCAAGATCGACGCTCTCGTGGCCGACATCACCAGCGGTACGGGCGGCGGAATCATGACCGCCACACCTGCGGCCTCCGCCCCATGAGGCGCGGTCGCCTACTCGTCGCACTGCTCTGTGGCGCGGCGGTCATGCTGCTCGCCCTCGCGGGGTTCGTTGCGCTCGGCCGCCGTGACCAGTCGGCGGCCTCGCGGCTGATCGGCAAGCCGATGCCGACATTGGTGATGACCGACGCCGAGTCCGGTGAATCGTTCGCGCTCGCGGCACCCGGGCGGATCTTGGTGGTCAACTTCTGGGCACCATGGTGTGTGCCATGCCTCGGTGAACATCGGATGTTGAATGCTGCTGCCGCCACGCTCGACTCCGACCACGTGGCCCTCGTCGGCATCGCGTACCAATCGGACCAGGCCGCTATCTCGACGTTCCTGAACAAGGTCGGCCGCACTGTCCGGTCGTTGCAAGACGTCGACGGCCGAGCCTCGATCGAGTTCGGGGTCACCGGTGTGCCCGAGACGTTCGTGGTCGACCAGTACGGCATCGTCCGCGGTCAGATCAGCGGTCCGATCTCGCAGTCACAACTGCTCGACCTGATCGCTGCGGTGACCAACACCCCGGCCACGGGATCCTCAGCCAACGTCGCTCCCTGATGTAGACGGCACCCTGTCGAGCCGGCCGGACCTACCCGTTGTCGCGGTGCCGAGTCGCGTCGAGTTATCGGGGCTGGCGACATGAACGTCGACGCGATCCTCCCCGTTTCGCCGTCGTGGTCACTGACGCAGACGTCCACCACACACAACTGCCATTCGACGAACGTTCACAGCCGCGACGCGAGCGCACCGGCGGAGTCGAGGTCGGGTGTCGCCAACCCCACCCACATTTTGCGACAGCCTGCTGACAGCAGCCCAACGCCAAACGTCAGCGCTACACGACGGTCTGCGAGTTACACGTTGTTGGTGACGAAACTGTTGACCACGCCGACGATTGCCTCAGGGGTAGCGAAGACCATCGTTACCGTCGCGCCGTCGACGGCTACCCAGCCAGCGACGTTGTCGTTACGAGTGAACTGGGTTCCGGCGAACCGGTCGACCTGCAACGGCTGTGTCGACACGACCCGAGCATCCTCGGTTGTGACGCTGACGACAAGGCTGTCGGAGACCGCTGTCGGCAACGGATCGTCGGATGAACCGAAGAAGATCGTGACCTGACCAACCACAGTGCCACTTCCGTCGACCAGTTGGGCGCCTCCGATGCGCCCGAGCGACGGCGCCACCGCTAGCTGCTGTTGCCATGGATCGATGATCTGTTGTTGCAGAACGGCGGGGTCGAATGGTGTGAACGTGAAGCCATCGGGCGCTACGAACACCGTCGACAGGTCGAAGCCTTCGATCACCGCAGGAGGCGGGGCGACAGTGGCTGCAGACGCCGTCGTGGGCGTGACGGTGGGCGTGACGGTGTCCGGCACAGCCGTTGGCGCAACCGTGACCGGTAGATCCGTCACCGGTACGACCGTGGTGCGCTCGGACGTGTCGATCGGCAAGGTGGCAGACGCCGCTGAATCGCTGTTGTTACCGAACGCCAACCAAGCTCCGCCGCCCAGCAGGAGCACCACGACGACGGCCACCGCAAAGAGCAGCGCTCGACGACTGCCAGCCGGGCCCACAGCGCTGGACGGCACTGGCGAGACGAACGGCACTGGTGCAGGCGCGATCGGCTGCGACTCACGGACAGGAGCAGGAGCAGGAGCAGCAGCAGGAGCAGGAACCGGCGGAACCGGCGGAGGCGGAGGAGGCGGAGGAGGTGACAACGAGGGAGGAAGCGGCGCGGCCGGAGGCGGAGTCATGACGGCAGGTACAGCAGAAGCAGCCCTCGGCGACGCAAGCGCATATGCATGGCGAGCCGCTCCGAGTGCCGTCGCGGTTTCGGGATCAGCATCGACAGCGATGGGGCGCCCCGTGGCCTCGGCCACCATTACGCGCACGAGCGGAATCCGTGACGTCCCGCCGACCATCAGGATTCGCGAAACGTCTGCCATGAGCAGACCTGCCGATTCAACAGCGCGCTGCAAGGTGCGCACCGTGTCGACCAGTCGAGGTCTAACCATGCTCTCGAGCGCTGCACGAGTGAGCGTTACTCCTTGCGATCCTCCAGGCGTAACGACGCCGATCACCGTGTCGGTATCTTCCGAAAGCCGCTCCTTGGCCAGCCGGCACTCCGTGCGCAACCGAGCCAGCGATGACCGCCAAGCCGAATCACGAGGGTCGGCCGCGTCGAGCAACTCAGCGGCCCGCTCGCGCACATGGTCGAACACCGCCTGATCGATGTCGATACCACCGAGTCGGTCGAGTCCCTGCGGTTCGCCGAGCAGATCGAAGCCCGCAGGCGTAGCCCGCACCACGGCGGCGTCGAAGGTGCCGCCACCGAAGTCATAGACGGCCACCACTTGGCCATCATCGACCCGATGATCGAACGCATACTGCAGGGCAGACCCCTGCGGTTCCGGAAGTAGCACGGCCGAGGGGATACCCGCCAGCCGGGTGGTCTCGCGGAGCAAATCCAACCGGTATGGCGAGTACGTGGCCGGATGAGTGACCACCACCGAAAGCGGGGCCTCGGCCATCCGCTCGGTCACCCGCCGGAGCAGGTACTCGAGCACGATCGCCGAGAGCCGCTCAGCACCGTAGGGGGCACCGCCCAGCACCAGGGGTGTCGGGTCGCCGAGTCGGCGCTTGAACTCGCGTGCAACTCTGTCGGGCTCGGTCACCGCCCGCGCCTCGGCAGCCTCACCGACCAACACCTCGCCGTCGTCGCGGATGAACACCACCGACGGCACCGAGGACGACCTGGTAGAAAGCGACAGCACCTCAGCGGCGCCGTCGCGCACGACTGCAGCGGTGGAGAACGTGGTGCCGAGATCGATGCCGAGGTGATAGCTCACGTCGGACAGCGGGAACGACTAGTAGTGCTCACGAGTCCAATCGACGCCGAGCGGCTCGAACTCCTCGTCGCCGTCCGGCGCGTTGCGGATGTAATCCACCGAAGTGGGCTCGAGCGCGAAGAAGTGCGACTGCAAGATCGAGTCACCGAGGTGGGAGTAGTTGGCACGCAACTTGGTTGCGGCAGCGGTGGCCTGATCGCCGGTGAGTTCACGGACCTTGCCGGTGATCTGAATACCCTTGGCGTCGCTCCAGGTCTGGCCTGGGTCCGGCGCATCACCAGCAGCAACTGCGGCGTTGCCGTTGGCGGCAATGTTCTTGCCGGTATGTGTCTTCGGGGACGTGGAAAAGTAGATCGTTCTCCCCTCGATTGCATAAAATGATGGTGCGGCGTGGGCAACGCCATCGTTCGACGCCGTGGCGATGACGATGAGTTCGTGGCTCCCGAGGAACTCGAAGGCGGCTTCGACGGACATAGTGGAGTGTTTCCTCTCGATGGACGGTGCTTGGCCTGTGGGCGGCCGGGTGAGTGAATGCCCAGTATGCCTCAAATCGAAGTGGTGGGTGGTCTCGAACCCGGCATGCGGGCGCTGATCGCCGAGGCGGCCTGCGCGACGAGTACCCCGAAGCGCAGTCCGGGCTGCCGGGACAGCCGCTCGACGGGGCCGCTGATGCTGACCGCGGCGACCACCTCGCCGGCCGGGCCGACAACGGCTGCGCTCACTGACGCCACGCCCGGCTCGCGCTCTTCGACACTCTCGCGCCATGGCTCTAGAGTCGCATCGAGCATCAGCACCTTGCCTGCCGAACCGAGTTCTAGCGGTAGCAGGCTGCCTTCGGCGACAGTCCAGCGCAGCGCATGGGGTGAATGCAGCGAGACGACACACCGCCGAAGCCCGTCTTCGCGAACATACAGCTGCACGCTCTCGCCCGAGTCGTGCCCCAGTGTCTCGAGGATGTCGCGCGCCAACTCACCGAGTCCGAACTGTTCGGCAGCGGCCCGGCCGAGCGCCACCAACTCGAGACCGAGACAGAAGCGACCCTGTGCGTCTCGGCGCACGAGATGGTGGTGTTCCAACGCCACCGCCAAACGGTGCACCGTCGCCCTCGGAAGACCACTCGCTTGCCGCAGCCCACCGAGGTCGAGTGGGCCGGCGCGCAGTGCACCCAAAATGAGTGCCCCTTTGTCGATCACTCCGACACCGCTTACACTGTTCACGTCTAGGAATCGTATCTCAACATGTGAGAACGCGCCTACCATCACTGAAAGGTCCGACATGTCAGCGCCCACCACCGAGCCGGCCACCTTGCCGGAGAAAGTCTGGCAGCGCCACCTCGTCCACTCGGGCGGCGGCGAACCCGACCTGTTGTACATCGACCTCCATCTCGTACACGAGGTGACCAGCCCTCAGGCGTTTGACGGCCTGCGACTGAGCAATCGTCCGGTACGCCGACCCGACCTGACGGTTGCCACCGAGGATCACAACGTGCCCACGGCCGACATCGATCAGCCGATCGCGGACCCCATCTCGGCCCGCCAGATCGAGGTGCTTCGTGAGAACACCAAAGAGTTCGGCATCACCCTGTACCCGATGGGCGACCCCGGCCAAGGCATTGTTCACGTGATCGGCCCCGAGCAAGGCCGCACCCTGCCGGGCATGACCATCGTCTGCGGCGATAGCCACACCGCCACGCACGGAGCATTCGGCGCCTTGGCTTTCGGGATTGGTACCAGTGAAGTCGAGCATGTGCTCGCCACTCAGACCCTGCCGCAGACCCGCCCGAAGTGGATGAGCATCACCGTCGAGGGACAGGTGCCCGATGATGTCACCGCCAAGGACATCATCCTCGCGATCATCGGTCGCATCGGTACCGGTGGAGGCATCGGTCACGTGATCGAGTACCGCGGTTCGGCCATCCGAGCGCTGTCGATGGAAGGCCGGATGACGGTTTGCAACATGAGCATCGAAGCTGGTGCGAAGGCGGGCATGATCGCCCCCGATGACACCACGTTCGACTACCTGCGCGGTCGCGCCAACGCACCTGCCGATGCACTGTGGGAAGCCGCTGTCGCCGATTGGCGCACGCTGCTCACCGACGAGGGTGCGGCGTGGGACAAAGAAGTGGTCATCGATGCCACGACGTTGCGCCCGCACATCACCTGGGGGACCAACCCCGGTCAAGTTGCGACCATCGACGATGTCATCCCGTCGCCTGAATCGTTCGACGATCCAACCACCCGCGATAACGTCACCCGGGCACTCGAGTACATGGGGCTCACCGCAGGCACGCCGATTCGTGACGTTCGAGTCGACACGGTTTTTATCGGTAGTTGCACCAACAGTCGTATCGAAGACCTCCGTGCAGCAGCAGCTGTGCTGCGCGGCCGAACCGTCACCGTACCGCGCGTGATGATCGTGCCCGGCAGCCACGCCGTGAAGCGTCAGGCCGAGGCGGAAGGGCTGCACGAGGTGTTCCGCGCTGCCGGCGCAGATTGGCGCGAACCGGGCTGCAGCATGTGTCTGGCGATGAACCCCGACAAGCTGGCCGTCGGCGAGCGGGCCGCAAGTACCAGCAACCGCAACTTCGAAGGCCGCCAAGGTCGTGGTGGCCGAACCCATCTCGTCAGTCCTGCAGTGGCAGCAGCTACCGCAGTGGCCGGTCATTTCTCGACGCCCGCAGATCTCCCCAACGACGGGCACCCC
Source organism: Actinomycetes bacterium (assembly GCA_025359865.1). Taxonomy (GTDB): domain Bacteria; phylum Actinomycetota; class Acidimicrobiia; order Acidimicrobiales; family Ilumatobacteraceae; genus VFMC01. The sequence continues at coordinate 67,535 of JANYDH010000140.1, forward strand.
AACGACGGGCACCCCAACGACGTGAAGGAAGCCAACTGATGAAGGTTGTACGCATCGTGTCCGGTACGGCCGTCCCGCTGAAGCGCAGCGATGTCGACACCGACCAGATCATCCCTGCAGAGTGGCTGAAGCGAGTCGAGCGCACCGGCTTCGAAAAGGGCTTGTTCTCCACCTGGCGCGACGACCGCAACTTCGTACTCAACGATGAGCGCTACTCGGGAGCATCGATATTGGTGGCCGGCCCTGCGTTCGGTGTCGGCTCGTCACGCGAGCATGCAGTCTGGGCCATTCAGCAGGGCGGGTTCGACGCCGTGATCGCACCGAGCTTCAGTGACATCTTCCGCAACAACTGTACGAAGAATGGCCTGGTGCCGGTGGAACTGAGCGAGGCGACCGTGTCCCGCCTGTGGGACCTGATCGAGGCCGACCCGACGATCCAGATCGTTGTAGACATGGAGCGCCTGCAGGTCGAGGTACCTGCAGCGGGATTGCTCGAGTCGTTCCCGATGGATCCGTCGACTCAACACCGGTTCTTGAACGGCCTCGACGACGTCGGCATCACTATGTCGCATGCGGCCGACATCGATGCCTACGAAGCCGCCCGCCCCGCCTGGATGTCGTGAGCTGTCACTGTACACACTGTTACTGCACGCGGCGGCGAGTGTGTGCCGGCGGGAACAACTGGACCACCCGGGCAAGAACCTCGACATGTTCTCGGGAATCATTTCCAGCCTCTAGGCCGCTGCTCGTTTCATAACGCTGCGCTACGTGTCGCACCCCAAGCGCGTGGCGGGCAGCCATCCACGGCGCCACCGCATCGGATGCCATCGGCCGCGCGATGTGGTAGCCCTGCGCGTGATCACAGCGCGCGTCGATCAGCCAGTCGAGCACATCTTGGGATTCCACCCCTTCGGCAGTGGACGTCAAACCGAGATTGCGGGCAAGCTCGATCGTCGATCGCACAATCACTTGGTCAGCGTCGTTGTCGAGCAGGTTCATCACGAATGAACGGTCGATCTTGATCTCGCCGACCGGCAAATCCTGAAGGTACGCCAGCGACGAGTAGCCGGTTCCGAAGTCGTCGATCGACATGTGCAACCCTGCTCGGTGCAACTCCTCGAGCACCCGCTTGGCCCGTGCTGGGTCGGCCATGATCGAACTTTCGGTGATTTCCAGGTGCAACGCGGTGGACGGCAAACCGGCTTGGGTGAGGCACTTCTGCACCTCTTCGGCGATGGAACTGTCGTGCAGGCTGCGCGCCGACAGGTTGACTGAAACAGCGAGATCGAAACCGTTGTCACGCCAGAGTCGAGCCTGTGCAACCGCCAGCCGCAACACGTGCGACGTGAGCGGACGAATGAGGCCGGTGTGCTCAGCCATCGGCACAAATTCCGATGGCGGGATCAACCCGTGCTCGGGATGGATCCACCGTACGAGAGCTTCCACTTCATGCACGACACCGGTTCGCAGATCCAGCTTCGGCTGGTAGTACAGCACCACCTGGCCGTCGCCGAGCGCGGTTCGAAGCTCGCTCAACAGGCCGAGCCGACGTGTACTGTGCCGGTCTTGCTCCGGGTCGTAGAGCTCCACACGGCCGTTGCAGCCCTTCGCGACATACATCGCCACGTCGGCGTGCTTCAGCAGCACTTCCGATGTGGTGCCGTGCGATGGAAACATGGCAATGCCGACGCTCGCGTCGACCTCCAGGTTGAAGTCGCCGATCCGAAACGGTTCGACCAGAGAGTCACCAATGGCCACCGCTGCGGCGATGGCTTCGAGGTCGCCGGCAGCATCCGGCAGCAGCACCGCAAACTCGTCTCCACCGATACGGGCAATCGAGGCGCTCGCTGGCAACGCCGCTGCGAGTCTTGGCCCGATGTGGCGGAGCAACTCATCACCGGCAAGGTGGCCGAGTGTGTCGTTGACTTCCTTGAAGCGGTCGAGGTCGATCAACAACACGGCAGCAGGCGACGATGCGGCGTCGCGGCGTGCGATCCGTGCTTCGAGCATGGACATGAAGCTGAGCCGATTCGGCAAATCGGTGAGCGAGTCGTACAAGGCCTGATGCTCCTTCTCTGCCGAGATCGCTGCGCTGCGGTACACCGCGAAAACGGGCAGCAACAGCAGCGGGAGGATCAACAGACTGCGGTCGGCGACCACCAGAACCGCCGGCGCCAAAGCGAGCAGCAGCAGGTCGGATCCGGCCTCGCTCAACACCGTCTCACGGATGCCCGCACGCACTCGGCTCGAGGTGCTGAGGGCGACGACAGCGCCGACCAGCGACTTGTTGACGACAAAGTAGGTCAACGCGGCGACAACCGTGGCCGCCGTCCACCGCACCGTCAGCACCGTGTCGGCCGAGGCGGTCGCTGTACTGCCGAGCACCAAGTGGTACACGATTCCTGCGCTCCCCCAACCGACCAGGTATTGGCTGATGTTGAAGACCGTGCGGGTAAACGGTTTGCGTTCCGCCAGGTCGCCGACGAGCGAAGCGAGCACCTGAGCCAACATCGCCATCGCAGGACCGAACGCAAGGAACACTGCAAATGAAAATGTGGTCGAGGCGACGATCTGGTCGACACCGCCCGCGCGGACAATGGTGATCGGGCGGACCTCGGTCGCGATGACGAGGACGGTAAACAGCGCAAGCGCAAGCCAGCGCTCGTGGATGGCGTCGACGTCAAGATGTCGGACGGCATCGGCGAACAACACACAACCCACCACGGCCAGGGACGCGACAAACATCCCGATGCCTACTCGTTGACGATCATCCCGACTCTCCACGCCGAACATCCGCCTTTCCTGGAATCGCACATGGGCGTGTGACGAGGCGATCCCGCCTGGTCACACGCCCATCAGGCGATCACCACTTTCGTCCGTGGCCAATGATCGGCAACCCAATAGCCACGAAGGCCAGCGCTGGGACAAACCGCATCATCCAGGTCTTCATTTTCGTCATCGTCATCGTCATCTCCTCCACTCGGACAGTGCGGCACAGGTGCCTCAGCGTCATGGAGGTTCTCGGCTGATCCCGGAGTGAACTTGAGCACTTCTGCGTCAAGAGTTCGTCTGGATGATCTCTCAGCCGGCCGTGGTTCTCAGCCAGCCTTGAAGAGCTGCAGATCCTTCAGCCGTACGTCGTTGGAGAACACCTCGACGGGCGGGCCGACATCGAGCCGCAATGCCCGTTGCAGGATGCGTACCTGCGTGTGCTGGTTGTATTCCGCGAGCGTGACCGCCCAGCCGTCGCGGCCCGCTCTCGCGGTACGGCCGCTGCGGTGGAGGTAGTCCTTGCCGTCGCCCGGCGGTTCGTAGTGGATGACGGCACCGATGTCGTCGACGTCGATCCCGCGAGCGGCCACGTCGGTAGCCACCAGCACGCTGACCTGATCATCGATGAACCGCTTCAATGCCCGCTCTCGCGACGACTGGGCGAGGTCGCCGTGAATCGCCTCGGCGCGGACCCCAAGATCTTTCAGTGCTGCCTCGACGCGGTCGCAGGTGCGCTTGGTCTGGCAGAACAGGATCGACTTCGAGAATCCGGATGCAATGGACGCGACCACGCGGTCTTTGTCCATGTGGTGTACCGCCAAGAACAGGTGAAACATCGTGCCGACGACATCGGTCGGGGCATCGATGGCCACCTCGACGGGGTCGTTCATGTAGCGCTGCACGAGATGGCCTACATCGCCATCGAGCGTGGCGCTGAACAGCATCGTCTGGCGCGGGGCCGTGCACTTGCGCAGGATCCACTCGACCTGGGGGGTGAAACCGTCGTCGGCCATCCGGTCGGCTTCGTCGAGCACCACGATCTCGACGCCCGAGAGATCGAGCTCATCTTCTTTCAGGAGATCGATCAGTCGAAGTGGGGTGGCTACCACCACGTCGACACCGGTCTTCAGTTCGTCGATCTGGCCGTGCCGAGATGCGCCGCCGTACACCGCAAGCACATAGCGGCCGCACGCACGTGCGACCGGCGCCAACACCTCGGCGACCTGGACGGCTAGCTCACGCGTGGGCACCAACACTAAGGCCGTCGGGCGACGCGGTTGGCCCTTGCCGGAAAGCCGGGCCAGGAGCGGCACACCGAACGCAAGTGTCTTACCAGAGCCGGTACGAGCCCGACCGCAGACGTCACGACCGGTGAGTGCTACCGGAATGGCCTTGATCTGGATGGCGAACGGGGTGGTGAAACCGGCTGCGGCCAAGCCCCGGTCGACCTCAGGCGGAACGCCGAGCTCGATGAAGCCGGTAGGAACGTACGAGCCGTCATCGGTGTCACGGTCGTCGTGGCGGACGACGGCCCGCTGCTCGACCGGCTTTTGTGGTTGGCGCTGGCGGCGCGGGGCACCCTTTGGGCGTGTTTGGTCAGTCATTCGACCCACCAGGGTAGTGAGCCTTCGTGGTGATCCTGCGGGATGCGCCATGATTAGGTGGTGAAGACCGCTCTCACCGTCAACGACTTCCTCCGCCGCGCCGAACAACTCTATGGGCAGCGCATCGGGGTGATCGACGAACCTGACCAACTGGCCGAGTCGTGGGGCTCGCTCACGTACAGCGAGATCGCCATCAGGTCGCGCGCTATGGCGGCCGGGCTCGATGCCCTTGGCATCCACCATGGTGAGCGGGTGGCGATGGTCACCCAGAACTCGGCCCGGCTGCTCACGGCGTTCTACGCAGTGTCCGGATCTGGACGAGTGCTGGTGCCGATCAACTTCCGTCTCGTCGCCGAAGAGGTGAAGTACATCATCGCCCATTCCGGTGCCCGGATCCTGCTGATCGATCCCGAACTCGACGAAGCGATGCGTGACGTGCCGTGCGAGATGAAGTTCGTCATCGGCGCGGAAAGTGACGCCGCACTACTTCGCTACGGGGTCGATCCACTGCCGTGGACACCTGACGAAGACGCCACGGCCACGATCAACTACACGAGCGGCACCACAGCGCGACCAAAGGGGGTGCAGCTCACCCATCGCAACCTGTGGATCAATGCCGCCACGTTCGGATGGCACATGGGCGTCAACGACCGTGACGTCTACCTCCACACGCTGCCCCAGTTCCACTGCAACGGGTGGGGCATGGTCTATGGCGTCACCGGTATGGGTGGCACCCATGTGATTCTACGCAAGATAGACGGCGCAGAGATCCTGCGCCGCATCCACCAGCACGGTGTAACGCTGCTGTGCTGCGCACCGGCGGTCGTCAACGCTGTGCTCGACGCAGCCGCAACTTGGCAGGGCGAGATTCCCGGCCGCGGCCGTGTGCGAATAGTCGTCGCCGGTGCACCACCGCCGACGCGCACGATCGAGCGGATCGAAGCGGAACTCGGATGGGAACTGGCGCAGATCTACGGCCTCACCGAGACTTCGCCGCTACTCACCATCAATCGCAGCCGCTCCGAATTCGACGACATGTCCCCAACCGCTCGGGCCGTTGCATTGTCACGTGCTGGCGGGCCGGCAATCGGAATCGAGGTGGCCATCTCCGAACAGGGCGAGGTGCTGGCACGTGGCAACGTCGTGATGGGCGGGTACTGGGAACAGCCAGAAGCCACCGCCGACGCGATCCGCGCAGACTTCGATGGGCGCGACTGGTTCCACACCGGCGACGGCGGCTTGCTCGATCAGCAGCACTACGTCACCATCAGCGACCGAAAGAAAGACGTCATCATCACCGGCGGCGAAAACGTCAGCTCGATCGAGGTCGAAGATGCATTGTTCAGTCATCACGCTGTTGCCGAAGTTGCGGTGGTCGGTGTACCCGATGAGAAGTGGGGCGAGATGGTGCTCGGACTCGTCGTACTGGCGCCCGGGGGTTCGGCAACTGAGGACGAGTTGATCGCCTACACCAAGACGAAGCTCGCCGGGTACAAGTGTCCGAAGCGAATCGAGTTCCGTGATGAACTCGCCCGCACCGCCACCGGCAAGCTGCAGAAGTTCAAGCTGCGCGAACCGTACTGGACTGGCCGCGATCGCTCCGTCAACTGACCGGGACAACGCTCCACCCGGGTGGCGCATGGACCGCCGTGTCGGCAGGTGCCAGCTCGCCAACGTCGTCGGCCGTCGTGTGCTCGACGTCGATTACCGACTCGCTCCGGAGCACCCACATCCAGCGGCGGTGACTGACGCCGCTCTTGCCTATTGCTGGTTACCCGACACGCTGTCGCAGAATGCGGTTGGGTTGTTGTGGCATCCCGACCCGACCTTTCCGATGTGAGCGGTGTGAGCGGTGTGGCGTGCTCGACACGTGGAGGCACGTGTGCCTACGATCAGCGATCTGAACTCACCACGGCGGAGACCCGGTCCCCAGCCGACTGCCCCTCAGTCGCGCGTCACTCCACCTCAGCCCGTTGTTGCGCTGCCAAGTCGCGTCGAGTTATCGGGGCTGACGACATGTAAGTCGACGCGATCCTGCCCGCTACGCCTTTCCGGGAGGAGTCGCGTCGAGTTATCGGGGCTAGCGACATGAAAGTCGACGCGATCCTGCCCGCTACGCAGCCGTCGTGGTCGCTGATGCAGACTTCCACCACGCCCGCCTGTCAATGACAGCCCAACGCCAAAGGTCGGATGATTTCGCGTTGCTGGCGTCGATGTGACCCTCGAGGTGTTCCCAGAGATGCAGCACGTGTTCCAGGTGAGCGTCGGCATGGTGCCCGAAGCCACCGATGCCGTCGCCAAGATCGGCGCGTGGCTGCGCCCGCGGCTCGGCCCCTCTACCGACTCATGAGTCAGTACAACTGACGGACTTCTCAGCCAAACTGCCTGATCGATCAGCGAGTAGACGTAGGGCTCCAACGTCGTTATCGTCGCCCTGGCTCAGGCGCCATCCGACGCTCGGGTATGACTCAATGGGGAGGCGTAAGCACGATGGAAAACTTCGACGGAACCGCAAACGCAGGCCGCAAGGGCATGGCGTACGACTGGCAAGCAGTCTTGGCCGCGTACGAAGCCGAGTCGCTCGATCATGAGTTCCTGAGCTTCGCCACTCAGCACGCGGCGTGACCGCCCGGCCCAGCCGGGTCCTCGTACTCGGTTGCGGCTCTGTAGCGCAGTGCACCGTTCCGCTGCTGATCCGTGGTCTCAGGATCGCACCGGGGGCCATCACCATTGTCGACTTTGCGGACAACCGCGCCCGTGTGGCCGAGCAACTCGCACTTGGCGTGCGGTACGAGATTGACCGCGTCACCCCGGAGAACATCGACTCGTTCCTCAGTGCTCGTGTTGGCCACGGTGACCTCTTGGTCGATCTGGCCTGGAACATCGACAATCCGACCGTGTTGCAATGGTGCCGCGACCATGGTGTGCGATACCTGAACACCAGTGTCGAAGTCTGGGATCCGTACATCGACCTGGCCGCCACACATCCGCTCGACCGCACGCTGTATGTGCGCCACATGGATCTCCGCCGAATGAAGGCATCCTGGCCTGACAACCGGGGGGCCACAGCCGTGGTCGAGCATGGTGCCAATCCCGGTCTGGTGAGCCATTTCGCGAAACAAGCTCTGCTCGATATCGCTACCGCGATGTTGCGCGACGGACTCGCCGGCGACACGCCGGTAATGCTGGAACGCGCGCTCGAGACAGCAGGAACGACCCGGACGGGATTTGGCGATCTGGCGATGTTGACGGGCACCAAGGTGATCCACATCGCCGAGCGTGACTCGCAGATCACCGATCGACCAAAGGAACCGAACGAGTTCGTCAACACCTGGAGCGTCGACGGACTCTACGAAGAGGGCATTGCTCCGGCTGAAATGGGCTGGGGCACGCACGAAAAGCGTCTGCCGGCCAATGCCTATGTCCATACCGGCGATGGTCCGCGCAACCAGATCTGCCTGGCACAACCTGGCATCGAGACGTGGGTGCGGTCGTGGGTGCCGAGTGGTGAGATCCTCGGCATGGTCGTGCGCCACGGCGAGTCGTTCACGATGTGTGAGCACCTCACCGTGACCGATCCGGTGACCGGGTCGGCGATCTACCGGCCGACCGTCCACTACGCGTACCACCCATCCGACGCGGCGGTCAACAGTGTGCTCGAACTACGGATGCGCAACTGGCAGATGCAGCCTCGCCAACGAATTCTGAACGACGAAATCATCAGCGGTAGCGATGAATTGGGCGTGTTGTTAATGGGCCACCCGTACCGATCGTGGTGGACCGGGTCGCTACTTTCGATCGAGCAGGCGCGTGCTGCCGTGCCGCATCAGAGCGCCACCACCGTGCAGGTGGCGGGGTCGATCATCGGTGCCTTGTCGTGGATGATCGAACACCCCGACGAGGGACTGTGCCTGCCGGACGACCTACCTTGGGACGATGTGCTCCGCGTTGCCGCGCCATACCTGGGCACGCGGCATTCCGGCCCGGCCGATTGGGATCCGGTGTCCAGTCGCAACGATGTGTTCCCCGTGTTCGGTGACGCTCGCGACGGCCTCGACCTCGACGATCCGTGGCAGTTCACCAACTTCTTGGTGCGCTGATCGGATCATGCCGACAACGTCAGGGTTGACAAACCCGCTCGCGATAGGCACACTGCTGTCTATGCGTACCATCGGACTGCTGCTGCTTATGTAGGGCAAGCGCCGCATACTCGCGCTTGCCCGCACCCCCCGCCTCCTGGCCGGGGGGTTCTTGATTTTTCCGCCAGATTCGCACCAGATTCGCACCAGTCGCACCAGTCGCCCAAAGGAACACAACATGCCGCCCGCAAACGTCACCCCGAAGAAGATGGCCTTCGAAAAGTATCAGCGCACCGTGCCGGTTGTACTCCACGACCGCACCTGGCCGAACGTCGTCATCGACAAGGCACCGCTGTGGTGCAGCGTCGATCTGCGCGACGGCAATCAAGCGCTGATCGATCCTATGGACCCACAGCGCAAACTGCGGATGTTCCATGCGCTCGTCAAGATGGGCTTCAAAGAGATCGAAGTCGGCTTCCCTTCGGCGAGCCAACCAGACTTCGACTTCGTCCGCCAGTTGATCGAAGAAGACCTGATCCCTGACGACGTGACGATCCAGGTACTCGTGCAATGCCGACAGGAACTGATCGAGCGCACCTACGAGTGTCTCCGAGGCGCCAGCAGAGCAATCGTCCACTTCTACAACTCCACCAACCCGCTGCAACGTGACGTGGTGTTCGGCCTCGACAAGGCTGGCATCGTCGACATCGCGGTCAACGGTGCGAGATTGTGCAAGAAATTGGAGGAGACCGTACCGGGAACGGCCATCCGCTACGAGTACTCACCCGAGAGCTTCACCCTCACCGAGCCCGACTTTGCCATCGAGATCTGCCACGCCGTGATGGACGTGATCGAACCGACGCCCGAGCGGCCAATCGTGTTGAACCTGCCGGCGACCGTCGAGTGTTATACGCCCAACGTGTATGGCGACGTGATCGAGTGGTTCGGTCGGCACATCCGCCAACGCTCCAGCGTGGTCATCAGCCTGCACCCCCACAACGACCGTGGCACCGCGACCGCAGCCGCCGAACTGGGTGTGATGGCCGGCGCCGACCGTGTTGAGGGCACGTTGTTCGGCAACGGCGAACGCACCGGCAACGTCGATCTCGTGAACCTGGCGATCAACCTGTTCGTCAATGGCGTCGACCCGGAACTCGACATCACCGACATCGACGCGTTGCGCCGTACGGCCGAGTTCTGCAACCGTCTGCCCGTCCACCCCCGCCATCCATGGGTCGGTGACCTTGTCTATACCGCGTTCAGCGGCAGCCACCAGGACGCGATCAAGAAGGGGCTCGACGCCATCGCCGCGAAGGCCGCCGCCTCACCGACGGGCGAGTACGACCAGTGGGGCGTGCCTTACCTGCCGCTCGACCCGAAACATCTTGGGCGCAGCTACGAGGCCGTGATCAGGGTGAACAGCCAGAGCGGCAAGGGCGGCGTGGCCTACGTGATGAAGACCGAACACGGCTTCGACCTGCCCCGGCGGCTCCAGATCGAGTTCTCGAAGACGATCCAGCACATCACCGAGGATTCGGGCACCGAAATCAGCCCCGTGGTGATGTGGGACGCGTTCCAATCGGAATACCTCACCGCACTTCCTCGGTTCCAACTCGATTCACACGAGTTGCGTAGCGAATCGGCCACCGGCCGCACCCGGATCACGGCACAGCTCGTGATCGATGGCGGTCGGGTCACGATCGACGGCGAGGGCAACGGCCCGATCGACGCGTTCGTACGCGCCCTGCGGTCCGGTATCGGGGCGACACTCGACGTCGTCGACTACGCGGAGCACGCAACCGGCCAAGGGTCAGAGGCCACGGCAGTCGCCTACGTCGAAACGAGCAGCCCTGAGCACGGTGTGCTGTGGGGAGTCGGCCTTGATCCGAACATCATCACCGCCTCGCTCCGGGCGGTACTGAACGCACACGATCGCTCACAGCGCTGACGATCCGCCCGGTGACGACTACCGTGTAGACCAGTGCCGGATCCACCGACCGGTGTACAAGACAAGGAACCGCCATCATGAAGGTCAGTGTGGATTTCGACGTGTGCGCCTCGACCGGTGCCTGTATGCAGGTATGCCCAGAGGTCTTCGAGGTACGCTCGGACGGCTACCTGTACATATTGCAGGAAGAACCGGGCGACGAGTTGCGCGACAAGGTGCAGACCGCTGCCGACATGTGCCCGACTGCCGCCATCACGGTCGAAGGCTGACACCCGCTCCCGACGGAAAACTTCTTCAGCCCGGGACTCCGGGTGCCGATCACTGAACCGGCGGCACGCCAAACCTCGACATGGGGTCGGACGTGACAAACCGGGCGACAGAGCGCACAAGGAGTCAATTCCATGGAACGACGTCTCGCGATCGCTCGTGCGATCGCATGCACGTGTACTGCAGCGGTGGCCACCGTCACCTACGCCGCCGTTGGCGGTACCGGATTTCTCGGCTTCGGCCGCAATGCCCCACCGCACCTCGGGGCAGTCGACCCGATCATCGTTACCCAGACCGAGACCGTCGACAGCTACGTGGTCGTGCCTTCGGCTCCCACCCCGGCGGTCGACGGCGGCGTGTCGGCAGCCTTCGACGGAGCAACGCTATTGCCCGAGACACGACGCGCGCAGGTGGGACTCGCAGGGCCGGCGGCAATCGCCGGACCTGCCGCTGCGGTTGTCCATGCGACGCCAGCGCCGCTCGTTGTTGCCAGCGGCGCCGGCAGTCCATCCGGCTCGCGCTCAAGCACCTCCAAGCCCTCCGGTGGCAGCGCAACGACAGCAACAACGACAGCAACAACGACAGCACCGGCCGCGACACCAGCACCCACCACCACCGCAGATCCACCGACCGGAGCGCCACCGAGTGCAGTACCGGCGACCACCGAGTCGCCAAGCCCACCCTCGGCTGAACCCACTCCAGCGCCGACCACCTCGGCACCGACCACCGCGGCGCCGACCACCGCAGCGCCGACCACCGCAGCGCCTACGAACGCGGTGCCGACCACCGCAGCGCCGACCACCGCAGCGCCCACGACCGCGGCGCCCACGACGGCGGCACCCACGACGACCCACGCTCCGACTACCACCACGGCACCGGGCAAGCAGGTCCCGCCGATCCCACCCGGCTGCATCGACCCAGTTTTGGAAGACAACGGCGTCTGGAACTGCCAGTGAGCGACATGACCGACCCAGCCGGTGATCAGGCCGACCGACTTGCTCGGCTCGCCGCACGTCGTGGCACCACTGCCGCCAAGACAACCGGCACGACAACCGGCACGACAACTGGCACGACAACTGGCACGACAACGACCGCGCCTAGAAACACCGTCACGCTGGCGCCGCCCGCTCACGGCACGATGGTTTCGAACCAGGCTCCGACGGGAGTTCACCTCCCGGTTGTCGGCAGGATCGACCACATCGACCGCCACACCAGTGTGGCGGTCACCAGCGGTCGTCGCCGCCACGCCGCGGCCGCAGGCAGAGTGCTCGCTACCGGCCTGGCCACGTCAGGCTTTCTTGGCACCATCGGATCGCTGGCGCGCGCCGACGGAATCAAGGAACAGGCCAAGGAAGATGCCAGGGCGGCCATCGCGGCGGCCACCCCATCGACGATCGTCAGAGTCGAGACCGTGCAGCGGGTGGTGTATGTCGATGAGAACGGCAATCCGGTTGCCGCGCCTACGACTACGCTCGCGCTCGCTGCCGCCGCGGTTCCTCTGATCACCGCATCGATCGACCCGGCGGCCCCCACGGACCCCACGGCTGACACGGCCCCCGAGCCACTCAGCGTCGTCCAGACGACGCTCGCCGTGGCCAGCATCCCAACCGCGATTGCCTCAACCGCCAATCTCCCAGCAGCGGCGCCCAGCGTGGCCCTGTTACCCGGCACTCCGGTCGTGGCAGCCCAACCCGGTGCACCCGGCGGAGCTTCAAAGCCAGCCACCACGAGTAGCACACGGCCAACACCAGGTACACCCAGCCAAAACGTTCCGACTGCACCCGCAACGGGCGCCCCGGTGGCACCTGCGGCCAGCCCGACACCAGCCTCTGCGGTGACCCCGACCGGAGCCGCACCGACAGCAGCACCGGTCGCGGGCGCTCCGCTAGCCACCCCTGCGCCGGCGGCGCCAGCAGAGACAGCAGCACCAGCGGCCGGCGCTCCAGCGGCAACACCTGCGCCCACTACCCCCGCCGCCGAACCTGTGGCCATGCCTGCACCTCCCGTTGCGACCCAACCTCCGGTCGCACCTCCAGCGACCCAGCCACCAGCGACCCAGCCACCCGTCACCCAGCCACCCGTGACGCCGCCGCCCCCGCCGCCGCCTGTTGTCACCCAACCGCCTCCTCCACCGCCGCCGTCGTGTGGGGCTTCTCCGCTGCCGCCATGTTGACATTCCTTCTTCGGCGGGAACGGATATGGCACCGTTCGAGCGCCCTCATGATGGGCACGACGGTCGAGGTGATGATCGATGGCGATACCTCGTTGGTGCCACGAGCGTTTGCGCGCCTGCGCGCACTCGAACAGTGCTGGAGTCGGTTCATCGCGACCAGCGAACTGAACCGGCTCCATCGCCGCCCAGGGGAATGGGTCCTGGTCAGCGATGAACTGTGGAGTGCGTTGTCGTGGAGTCTGCGGATGTACGCCGAGACGGCAGGACTGTTTGACCCGACGATTCGTACCGCTCTGGAGGATTGGGGTTACGACCGAACATTCGCCCAGATCGACCCGCATGGCGTCGCTCCAACCCGAGTTGGGTGCACGCCTGGGGCGGGCGGGATTCACCTCGACACCGACCGCCGACACGCCCTCATCGAATCCGGAGTCTGCGTCGACCTCGGCGGTGTTGGTAAGGGCCTTGCAGCCGATCTTGTGGCCGGGGAGCTCATCGCCATGGGTGCCGCTGGCACCTACGTCTGCGCAGGCGGCGACATCCACGCGGCCGGCGAACCGCCCGACGAAGGATGGCCGGTTCCGCTGGTGCATCCGGCAACTGGGCGGCCGCTTGCTCAACACATCCTGTACAGCGGAGGGATCGTCATGAGCAGCACGGCATTTCGCCGTTGGACGCGTGGTGCGGTCGAAGCACACCACATCATCGACCCTCGCACTGCTTCACCGGCACACACCGATCTGCTGGCTGTGGCCGTTACCGGAGCGAGCGCGGCCCGGTGCGAAGCCCTGGCCAAGGCTGCGATCATCGCCGGGTCTGCCCATGGCCGCTCACTGCTCGAGCGGGCAGCAGTCGACGCATGGCTGATCTTTGACGGCGGCGCAGTCGAAACGGTCGGACCGGTCGGCGGGAACGAGCAACGATGATCCTCGCACTCACGCCGAAGCTCTCGTGGTACGTCGCCAGGGCCAGCGGCCTCATTGCCTGGGCTCTCGTTACGGCCAGCATTCTGTGGGGGCTCACGCTGTCGAGTCGGTTGATCCGACGACGGGGAGTACCGGCATGGCTGCTCGATCTGCACCGCTACCTCGGCACGCTCTCGATCGTGTTCACCGTGGTTCACCTGCTCGCCCTGGTAGCCGACAACTTCGTGTACTTCGGGTGGAGCGAATTGTTCGTGCCGATGGCATCACCCTGGCAACCAGGCAACGTGGCGTGGGGCATCGTCGCGTTCTACGTCCTCACAGCGATTCAGATCACGTCGTGGATGATGCGCCGAATGCCACGACGCCTCTGGCATGCGATCCACCTCACCACCGTCGTGTTGTTCATCACCGCAACCGTCCATGGCTTCCGCGCTGGCACCGACCGAGACAACCGGCTCATGCAATGGGGAGCCTTTGTCTGTGTCATCGTCGTCGTGGCCATGACGATCTTCCGGCTGCTCACACTCAGGCCTCGTCGCCGCTGCCATCGCCGTCAGCGAGCGGCAGACGCAGTCGCCTGATGGGCGAGAGCGAGACCGCTAGATTCGCAGCCGTCATGGACACGACGTCGGCAAGTTCGCCCGCAACAGGTTTCTACCAGCAGCTCCGAAACGCGTGGCACACGTCGCGCTCGATGCTGTGTGTCGGGCTCGACCCCGACCCGTCCCGGATGCCCGTACCTCTCGATGGACACTCGGACGCGACGTTCCACTTCTGTCGCGAGATCATCGATGCCACTGCGGATCTGGTGTGCGCGTTCAAGCCACAGTTCGCGTACTTTGCCTCGCAACGCGCCGAGGGCCAACTCGAGCGGATCTGTACCTACATTCGCGACACCTATCCGGAGGTGCTGCTGATCCTCGATGCGAAGCGCGGCGACATCGGCCCAACTGCTGACCACTACGCCCGCGAGGCGTTCCACCGGTACGGCGCGCACGTCGTCACGATCAACCCGTACCTCGGCACCGACGGCGTCGAACCCTTCCTGCGGCACCCCGGCCACGGCGCATTCGTACTGTGTCGCACCTCGAATCCTGGTAGCGGAGACTTCCAGTCACTCGAGATCGATGGCGAACCGCTCTACGTACACGTAGCTCGTCGCGCGGCGCGCGACTGGGTCGGGCTCGGAGAGTGCGGCCTGGTCGTCGGTGCCACCTATCCGGACGAGTTGCGCTTAGTGCGTGCGCTCGTCGGCGACATGCCGCTGCTGGTGCCGGGCGTCGGTGCTCAAGGCGGCGATGTCGCTGCCACGGTGGCCGCAGGTGTGGACTCCACCGGGTATGGCATGGTCGTCAACTCGTCTCGCGCGATTCTGTACGCCTCGGCCGGACGTGACTTCGCGCAAGCCGCCAGGGCGGTGGCCACCGCCACCCGCGACAAACTGCGCGCATAGACCCCCTCCCCCTACGAGCTTTGGTG
>JANYDH010000104.1 GCA_025359865.1 Actinomycetes bacterium
CCCGGACACGTCCGACGCGTCGTACTCGACTCCACAGGAGTCGTACCCGACATGGGCCGCCGCAAACCCCTGTTCACCGGGCCGCTACGCGACGCGGTGATGATGACCAACCGGTGGTGCATCTGGCCCGGCTGCGCCCGACCCGCCGCACACTGCCAAGCAGATCACCTGCTCCCATGGGGTCATCAAGGCCCAACCACATCCGGTAACGGCGGCCCAGCATGCGGGCATCACAACCGGTGGAAATCAACCGGGTACCGCACCTGGCACGACCCGCAAGGGCACTGCCACCACTACCGGCCAGACGGAACCGAAATCGGCTGGCGCGCCGACCTCAACACCACCAGTCCGGTCACCCCCCAACACCCCGACGCAACCTGACACCACCGGCGTCTGAGACTCGCAATCGACACCCCGGCGACCCCCATTGATACGGGCGACAAGCGGGTTACGCGCACGCCTGGATCAAAGATGATGCAAGTCGCCGTGGTCTGGGTCAACCACTCGTTCACACGTCGGGCACCATGGCTGCAGTTCGAGCGTGGTGCCGCAGGCGTCGTGCGTCGGGCCAGCTCCGCCCGACCGCCGGGTTGACCAGTTGCGCAACACCGCAACCACTGACCGCAGGCTCTCGCCGGCATCGGTGAGCGAGTAGGCCAACCGTACTGGTCGTCGAGAATACGGCGTGGCGGCAAGCAAACCAGCCGATTCGAGCTGCCGCAGCCGCTGGGTCAAGATGTTCGGCGCAATGCCGTGCACCACGGCGGCGAGTTCACCGAAGCGCTTCGGTCCCCGAAGTAGCGCATCGATGATGAGCAGCGTCCACCGGTCACCCACGAGTGCGAGCGCATCGTCGAGCTGATCCATCGTCTCAGCATCGCAGCTTTCCAGCACCGATGGGGACCTTACGTGTCGGGTTGATTCGCGCCGTGGGTTGTGGACGACGTTTGGCTCATCTATGTTGTTCGTAGTCACTTGCAAGTAGCTAGTGACCTTTCAGCAAGGAGCTATGATGTCGATCTTCGACGAACTCGCACAGCAGACCCGCAGCCTTTCGGCCAGCGTTGCGCCATCGGTGGTCTCGATCGGTTCCGATAGCCGAGGAAGCGGCTTTGTTGTCGCTCCCGGCAAGGTGGTCACCAACGCCCACCATCTGCGTGATCGCACCACGTCGGTGCGCTTTGGTGACGGCCGTGTCGAACAGGGTCGCATTGCCGGTATCGATCCCGAGGGCGATCTCGTGGTGCTCGATGTCGACACCGGTGATGCTCCGGCGCTGCCGTGGGCCTCCAACGAGGCTCAAGCCGGAGACATCGTGTTCGGCGCGGCACGTGACCATGAGACCGTGGCCGTCACGATGGGTCAGATCAGCGCCGTCGCGCGGTCGTTCTCCGGTCCGCGAGGCCGGCGCATTCGTGGTGGTGTCGAGCACACCGTGCCGCTCCGCCGGGGTTCGTCCGGTGGCCCACTACTCGACGCGCTCGGCGGTGTACTTGGTGTGAACACACACCGCCTCCGGGCAGGGTTCTACGTGGCCCGACACGCCGATGAGCACCTTCAAACGCTGCTCGGTCGTCTGGCCGATGGTATTTCGGTGCAGCGCCCAAGGCTCGGCGTGGCAGTGGCACCGTCGGATGTAACTCGGCGGCTGCGTAGGTCTGTTGGCCTCAGCGAGGTCGACGGGTTGCTGGTTCGCCACGTCGACGACGCCAGCCCCGCCGCCAAGGCGGGCATTGTCCTCGGCGATGTGCTGGTGAGCGTCGGCGGCGTCGCGCTCACTGGGCCAGAGTCGCTACAAGAAGCACTCTCAGGTGCCGGTGAGGTGATCATCGTGCACGTCATCCGTGGGGTCGATGAACTCGAGGTGACCGTCAGCTTCTCGGTTGCGCCGAGCGATGACGACGAGCCCACCACGAGCTGATTCGTGCGCGGTGGCTCCCAACCTTTCAGGTTGTCGCGAAATGCTCTTTGGTGGTGCACCGCATGGCCGTAGCCGCAACGAAGGCAAGGGTGAGGCGAAACCGTCCGACCTTTGGCGTTGGGCTGCCATTGACAACAACCCAACGCCAAAGCTCAGCCCTCGGGTTGAGTTGAACGCGAGTTCGGATCGCTGATCGCGAGCACCGGCACACCATTCACATCGGTGAGGTCGGGTTGGGGTGCCGCCACACCCGACCCGCAATGTGCGACAGCCTGCTTTGCAAGCAATTCCGGCACAGAACCCATCCGGCTTACGCTCGGCTGCGAACCTGGGCTATGAAAGAGCGGGTGGAAGTCGCATGAGCGTATTCAGCCTGCAACGGCATCGCGGTCAACGTGAACGGGCGACGGAGAGCGGTGTCGATGCGTCTACAGTAGGCACCGATGGCCTGACGCTGCTGCTGCAGCGCGCCGGTCGTGGCGACGAGGCTGCGTTTGGGCAGTTGTACGACGAGTTGGCTGGACTGATCAATGGAGTTGTCCGCAATGTGGTGCGTGATCCGTCACAGAGCGATGAGGTCACCCAAGAGGTGTTCATCGAACTGTGGCGGCTCGCTCCGCGTTTCGATGACAGTCGAGGCTCGGTGAAGTCGTGGGCGGTCACCATCGCTCACCGCCGAGCGATCGATCGGGTGCGGTCCGAGCAAGCATCGCGTGACCGTATGGATCGTGAGTCGGCGAAGCGGATCGTGGAGTACGACACGGTCACCGATGCGGTGGAGACGACGTTCGAACAAGTGCGGGTGCGGCGAGCGCTCCATCGTCTCACCGATGCACAACGAGAAGCCGTCGAGCTGGCATATTTCGGTGGACTCACGTATCGAGAGGTCGCCATCTTGCTCGATGTTGCCGAAGGCACCGTGAAATCGAGGATCCGTGACGGCATGATCCGTCTACGCGATGAGTTGGGAGCATCAGCATGACTAGCACCGACATCCATCACCTTGCCGCCGCGTACGCGCTCGACGCGGTTGATGCCCGTGAACGCGCGGAGTTCGAGGCGCACTATCCATCGTGCGACGTGTGCCGCGCCGATGTGGTCGACTTCCGGGCCACGCTCGCACGGTTGGCCGAGGGTGAGGTCATCGCACCGCCTGCCGAGATGAAGGCGTCGGTGATGAGGCAGATCTCCGAGACCCGGCAGCTGTCGCCGCTGCTGCCCGCGCCGGTTGTCGACCTTGCGGAGCATCGCCGTCGACGCTCGCTTCGATCGTCGCAGCTTGCCGTCGCAGCTGCGTTGGTGTTGCTGGTCGGCGTCGCTGCGTTCTTCGTTGGCGGTGCCAGTTCGAGCGGTATCGGCACGTTCGCCGCGAACGTCGAGCAGATCCTCGGTGAGTCCGACGCCCGTCTCGTGACGCTCACCGGCCCGGGTCAAGGCCAGATCAAGGTGGCGTGGTCGGACAGCGTTGACCAGGCTGTGGTGATCGGTGATGGGCTGGCCGATCCCGGTCCGGGAATGGTGTACGAGCTGTGGTTGATCGATGCATCCGGGCCGCAACCGATGGGTCTGCTGGACGACGCAGGCGGCGGGTCGCTACGCCGTACCGTGCGCGTCGACGGCACTCCGCAGGCCTGGGGCGTCACCATCGAACCAGCGGCCGGCTCGCCGACTCCGACCGGGCAGATTCTCTACTCCTCCACGCTCTGAGAGGCCGCACGCGATCCCGTTCTTCACCTTGTCGTTCGCACAGAACGATGGCGACGAATCCGCCACCAACCGACTCCCGATGCGACCACCAGCATAAATCCGGCGATGATCCACAGCCATGCACCGGTGCTGGTGCTGGTGCTGGTGCTGGTGCTGGTGCTGGTGCGTTCGCCTAATGTGGATGTGGATGTGGTGCCCGACGCGGGTGTGGTCGTCGCAGTCGCAGTCGCAGCCGTCGTCGTGGCCGTGGTTGGTGTCGATGGTGGCGGGTCGATCCTGACCCGACGGATGACTGCCGCAGATCCGGCCGGGAGGTCGCCGATGTCGATTGGGCGTTGAACCTCGCTGGCGGTGAGGTAGGCATCGCCGGACGCACTGATCGCCAAAGCTTCGCCTTGCGGTTCGAGTGGTGCCGGCGCAAAACAGGGTGTGCCCAGCAACGCTTGGACCAGGGTTTGGTCGACACCTCTCGGAAAGGCGAGGATGTACTGGTAGGTGCGCACCAGGATGAACGATCCGTCGGGTGCCACGTCGGCAGCGGTGACCATACTGCCGGGCAGGCCGGGCAGACCGAAATCAGCCTGCACATGTATCGTCCCCGCGTCGACCATCACCATCGGCGCATCGGCTGGAGCAGTGGTCCAGACGGGCGCGTCGGCTGTGAGCACGTGCGATTCACCGGCGAGCGACTTGGTGATGATCACGAGATCGCCAGTCGCGGGGTCAACTAAGAGCGCCTCGGCGTCGTCGGGACCGCGTGGAGAAACGAGGGTGACAGCTGCGGTTCCGCTCAATGAGCCACCTGTACCGTCGGGAGCTGCATCTGGCTCGGGCACCCGGTAGATGGTGACGCCATCGACTCGCTCGCTTCTGTTGTCGCCGATGTCGGCGATGTACAGCGCTGATGTACCGGGTGCTTCACCCGGGCCGACAGCGATGTCTTCCCAGTCGACCGCTCTCGCGCCGGAAACCGTGTAGGTACCCAGATCTCTTCCGCTCGTGTCCACCGCAAACAGTCGTGCGGTATCACCCGAATCGTTGTGCGCCCACACCACCCCGGGATGGGCGCGACTCGCCGCGAGCCCCGACAACTCGACCAATTCCGGGCTCGCAACCGTTCCTGTTGCTTCGACCACGCCGAAGCGGCTGCATAGGTCGGCGGCATCGTCAGCCAGCGCGTCCGGAACCGCCCACGCTGCGCCAGGCGAACAGGTTGCCAGGATGATCATGATCGCTTGAACTCTGATGCTGGTCAGAGTACGCCGTGGCTGTGGATCTGGCTGTGCCGGTCTACTCTCGCGCGGTGAGCACCGAGTCGAACGACCTCGACCTGATCCGAACTGCCGTGGCGACGTTGTGTCGTCAGTTCGACGACGATTATTGGTCGGCATGCGACATCGAACACCGCTTTCCTTGGGAGTTCTATCGGGCGATGGCGCACGGCGGATGGATCGGAATTGCCATCCCCGAGCACTACGGAGGCGGCGGGCGAGGCATCCTCGAAGCGGCCGTGGTGTTGGAAGAAGTCGCTGCATCGGGTGCGTGCATGAACGGCGCTTCTGCATTGCACATGAGCATCTTCGGGATGCAACCGGTGATCTTGCACGGGTCCGAGCAGATGCGCGAACGGTTCCTGCCATCGGTCGCCGACGGCAGCCTGCATGTTGCATTCGGTGTTACCGAGCCCGATGCCGGAACCGACACGACCAAGATCACCACCCGCGCGATACGCGACGGTGAGCAGTACGTCATCAACGGGCGCAAGGTCTGGACGTCGAAGGCGCTCGAGGCAGACCGCATCCTGCTACTCACCCGTACGACTCCGCTCGAGGAATGTGCCAAGCCCACCGATGGGATGACGCTGTTCCTCGTCGATCGTCATGCTCCGGGCGTGGGTGTCACCCCGATCGCAAAGCTCGGCCGCAACGCAGTGGCGTCATGCGAGACCACATACGACGACGTGCGGGTACCGGAGCACGATCGCGTGGGCGAAGAGGGGCAAGGCTTCCGCTATCTGCTCGACGGGCTGAACGCCGAGCGGATTCTGATAGGGGCCGAGGCGATGGGCATCGGTCGGGCGGCGCTTCGGCGAGCCGTGCAGTACGCCAACGAGCGAATCGTGTTCGATCGCCCGATCGGTAAGAACCAAGGCATCGCCTTTCCGCTGGCCGAAGCGCATGCCCATCTGCGCGCTGCCGGATTGATGATCCGCGAAGCAGCGACGTTGCTCGATGCGGGCAAACCGTGCGGCGAAGAAGCGAACCTGGCGAAGTATCTCGCGGCTGAAGCAGGGTTCTTTGCCGCTGACCGTGCCGTGCAGACTCACGGCGGATTTGGATACGCCACCGAGTATCACGTCGAGCGGTACTTTCGCGAGGCCCGGTTGCCGCGTATCGCTCCGATCAGTCAGGAACTGATCCTCGCGTACGTCGCCGAACACGTCTTGGGTCTACCGCGCTCGCACTGACCGCTGACGGAGTGCACGACCTTTGGCGTTGGGCTGTCACTGACAACAGCGCAACGCCAAAGGTCAGCCGGGTTGGCAGCGTGCCGCCGAAGCAGACCCGTATGTGCTCAACTGAGGCGATGCGTACTGCGTTGATCGTTCTTGCTGGCGTGGCCCTGATCGCGGTGTTCGTAGTGCTGCTACTCGCGGTCATCATCAGCATCAGTCGTCGTGCCGCGGCCAAGGCGCAGGCATCGGCGGCGGCAGACCCACACTTGATCGGACTCATCCACATCACGCCGGCGCTCTTCGGTGGCGGAGGTGGGGAAGGTGCCTCACGGGTCGTCGGCAACGGTGTCATCGGGCTCTCGCGCAGCGAGGTCGTATTCGCGCTCGGGTACTCGCGCAAGGTGATCACGATTCCGCGTGCGGCAATCACCGATGTCACGATCGACACGACGTTGCGCGTTCCGGGCCGGATCCGCAAAGGGTGGCGTCCGTGGCTGATGATCCGTTGGACCGATAGCGCTGGTGGCACCTCGCTGGCCGGGTTTCTGCTTGCCGAACCGGCGCGTTGGCGCGCCGAACTACTCGACGAACCGCACGGGTTGTGAGTTCATCCGGGCGACTCTAGGCGGGAACGGCATCGGCCGGTGACACCCTGACGGCGATACCCGTCATGTGGGCCTGGCTGGAAAGCGGTTCGTAGCTGCCCTCGCCGATCGGGAGGAGTGCATTCGGGTTGGCACCCGGGTGCGCGTGGGCAACCCGCAATCGCGGGCTGGCTGCGTGGCCCCAGCCATGCACCATCGAGACGACGCCGCGCATCAGATCGGCGTCGTATTCGACCACGGTATGGACCTCACCATGGTCGCTGGTGACCACCACCGGAGCGCCGTCATCCAGACCACTTGCCGCTGCATCGTCGGGATGGATGCCGAGCGGGTTGTCGGTACGCCCTCCACGCTTCATTCGCGAGACGTTAGCGAACCAACTGTTGTGCATCCATGCATCGCGCTTGTGGATCAGCCGCAGCCGACCATCGCGGGTCTCGGCTGAGGCCTCGTCGAACAGTCGGTGACACCGTTCGATCGCGTCGGTGAAGCTGGCCGGCGCGCAGTCGACCAATCCGTCGATGGTGTGGACCTGCTTGTCGAAGAACTCACCCGGTGTCGGCTGTGGCAGCAGGTGCACCTCGCCACTGACCCGAAGCGCGTCGAGGTCGACCCCTGCGCCGGCGGCCAGCATGTGCCTCCATTTGGCCCACGGGTCCGGCCGCTCGTCATCAAGGATCGAAGGCAGATCAAGTTCCTGCAACAGGCGATGGGCGATCCACCACTCTGGTTGCCGGTCGGCCACCGGGCTCACCACGGCGGTCGTGTACTGAGCGAATGGCACAGCGCTGGTTCCGATATTGACGATGTTGAGGTCGTCACGTTCGTACATATCGGCCGCCGGAAGCACGACGTGCGCCAGTTCGGCTGTGGCGCTGGGATAGATGTCGATGACGATCAACAACTCGAGTTGTTCGAAGGCCTTACGCAACCTGTCCTGTCCGGCGATCGACAACAGCGGGTTGCCGGCCACGACGATCATCGCCTTGATGGGATCAGCGCTGTCGAGGATGGCGTGCGACATGAGCGTGCCCGGCAATGCGCCCCGGCGTAGGCGGCCGAACTCGGTATCGACATACCCTTGTTCGGGCACGCCCGCACCAGCGCGGGCGTTCGGGTAGAACCCGTCACTCTTCAGATTGCCGCCCTCGGCATCCAACCGACCGGTGACAAACGACAGCATGTGTACCAGCCAGTAGGCGAGCGTCCCCTGTCTCCCCATGTTCAATCCGGTCGAGGCATGGACCGATGAACGCGGGGTTGTGACCCAAGCGACAGCCAATTCGCGAATCATTGCCGCGTCGATTCCGGTGACCTCGGCGACCCGCTCGGATGGGTACTCTGCGAGAAACCGACGCAACCCTTCGATGTTTCGTCCGTGGCGAGCGATCACGTCGCGGTTGAAACCACCCGCAGCGTCGATCTCGTTGAGCAGCGCGGCGAGGAACCATACGTCGGTATCGGGCCGGATGAGCAGCGTGTCTCCAACCCCTCGCTCCGGTGTTTCGATACGGCGCGGGTTGATGAACACGATGCGTGCGCCGCGTGCCGTTGCCCTGCGCAGGGCGCCGAGCACGTTGGGAATGCTGTAGAAACTGGCCTGCGAGGCCCGCGGGTTCTCTCCGATGATAATGCACAGGTCGGTGTGCTCGAGGTCGGGAATCGGATGCACGGTGGACGAACCAAACACGGCCTCGCTGGCGACGAACTTGTTGGCGCAGTCCTGCGTTCCGGACGAGAACGACCGTCGGACACCCAACGAGCGGAGCAGGGTGCCGATGTGCAATGAACCGAGCGCGTTGAACGCCATCGGATTGCCGACGTATGCAGCCACTGCGTTTGCGCCGTGCTCGGCAATGATTGCCCTCAGCCGCTGAGCGGTGTGAGCCATTGCATCGTCCCAGCCGGTTTCCTGCCACGTTCCATCGGGGGAGCGCAACAATGGATGATCGAGGCGGTCAGGGTCGTTGTGCAGGTCGACGGCCGCCAGGCCCTTGTGGCAGGAGAACCCCTTTGTGACCGGGTGGTCGCGATCTGCGGTGAGCTTCACCAAGCGGCCATCCTCGACATGGCCGATGAGCCCGCAGGACGGTTCGCAAATGCGACAAAACGTGTGTACATCCACCATGAGCGCGAGCGTACGTGCAAACAGCAACGGCGTTCGGCCCGGAGCCGACATCGATGCACTCCCGTGGTCGTGGTCGTGGTTGTGGTTGTGGTCGTGGTCGTGGTCGTGGAGATCGTCCGCTAGTCGATCAGTGCGTCGGGGCTGGAAGAGTGGACGCGATGACGGCACCGGTCGAGCGGATCAAAGCGCAGATGAGATGGGAGTTCGAGCGCGTTGGCCCTCCCGACGGATTTCCAGCGTTCCATGACATCCCGATCGGCCGGTACACGAGCGACGAGTTCTTCGAGTTGGAGCGCATGCATCTGTGGAGTCGAGTGTGGGTGATGGCTGGCCGTGCGGACGACATCGCTGCGCCCGGTGACTACCTCACGTTCGATGATCTTGTGGTACCGGTGGTCATCGTCCACGGCAGCGATGGCGTCGTGCGCGCGTTCTACAACACGTGTCAGCACCGCGGTGCGCCAGTGGTCCGTGACCAGCGTGGGTCGGCGCGCAATCTTCGCTGTCAGTACCACGGGTGGACCTACGACATGATCGACGGTCAGTTGGTGAGCGTTCCCGATGAGCGTGACTTCGTCGGACTGTGCCGTGACGACCGTGGGTTGCGCCAACTGTCGTGCGAGGTGTGGCAGGGCTGGATCTTCGTGAATCAAGACCCGGAGGCGGCGCCGCTTCGCGACTGGTTCGGTCCGGTACTCGCCGAACTCGAAGAGTTCGGCGGCGCAGACCTACGCACGGTCGCAGTACGCAGCGAGGTGATCCCTTGCAACTGGAAGGTCACCGCCGAGGCGTTCCTCGAGGTGTACCACTTCCGTCACATCCACTCGCGGGGGCCCGCCGGAGATTCCGCGCTCGATCACCGGGGCGCAGCGATGGGGCTTTTCCCGAACGGGTCGAGTCGGATGGTGACCCCGTTCTCGCGCCCGTCGGTGGAGGCGCTCGGGATGGCCGATTGGGCCGATTTCAAGCACCACGTCAATCCTGAGTTCGCGGACACTGCAGCCGTCAACGACATGGTCCGCTCCACCAGCACCGCATACAGCCTGTTCCCGAATCTCATCACACCAGTCGCTTCTGGCGGCTTTCCGTTCCTGATGTTCTGGCCGCTCGACCAAGGCACGACCCGCTTGGACTGGATCCACTATGCGCCGAAGACGTGGGAAGGCGACACGCTGCCGACCGCGTGGCAGCGACGTCTCGCCGGGTTCGATCTGATCATGGAAGAAGACGTTCGCAACATGGCGCCGATGCAACGATCGCTCGAATCGCCGGCAATGCGCGGGGTGCCGATCAACTACCAGGAGCGTCGAATCTGGCACCTCCACGAACAGATCGACCGCACGATCGGCATCGACCGCATCCGCCCCGAGTGGCGTGTCGCGCAGGTGCTGGAACCATTCCTCGAGCGCTGAGCCGAGTCCGCCTCAGACCCGTTGGGTCGTGAGGTTGGGTGTTGGCTGGGCTGCCGGAACCTCACGGGGCGTTGTGCGGGGCGCGTACACTCCGATCGACATGACTGCATCTGCTTCTCTTCCGGCCGCGTCGCCGCGCGGCTCCATCCTTGGCACCCGCGTGGTGCGTACCGAAGATCCGGCTCTGCTGCTCGGTGAAGGTCGGTACGTGGCCGATCTGGAGCTGCCCGACAAACTGCATGCCGTGTTCGTCGGGTCTGAGCAGGCCCACGGCATCATTCGGTCCGTCCACGTCGACGATGCGCGCGCCATGCCGGGTGTCGTCGCCGTCTGGACAGCGGCCGAACTCGGTGTGGCCGCTCATCACGGGTTCGTGAAGGTTCACGACGACTTCGCTCGGCCACCGCTTGCGCAAGACCGAGTGCGATTTGTCGGCGAACCGGTCGCGGTTGTGTTCGCCCACTCATATGCAGAGGGTGAAGATGCCGCCCAGGTGGTGTGGGTCGAGATTGACCCGCTGCCGGCCCATATCGATGCCGAGCGGGCCTTGGCGCCGGAGGCAGCGGCCATCTTCCCGGCTCACGGTTCGAACCAGGCGCTTGCTATCGCAGACACGCACCGGGTGGATGTCGCTATCGGAGCTGACGTGGTGGTGCGTGGTCGGTACGTGAACCAACGGGTGAACGTGGCTCCGATGGAACCCGACTCGTTTGCCGCTGCACCTGCGCCCGATGGACGGATCACCGTGTGGCCGTCCACGCAGATGCCACACCTTCTGCAAGGTCAGTTGGCCGGGGCACTCGGATGGGACCCGAGTGAGATCCACGTGATCACGCCCCAGGTGGGCGGTGGCTTCGGTGGCAAGGCGGGATGCCATCCTGAGTACGTCGTGGTGACAAAGGCGGCTCGCGAGTTCGGCCGACCAGTGGTGTGGGTGCCCACTCGTAGCAGCGACATGACTTCGCTTCCGCATAGCCGCGGGCAGATCCAGTATGCCGAGCTCGGCTGCACGCACGACGGCACGTTCACCGGGTTGCGGGTTCGTCTCGTCGGCGATGCCGGCGGCTACCCCACCATCGGGGCATTCCTGCCCGGCGGTACGCGGCGGATGGCCCAGGGCACCTACCGGATTCCGGCCATCCAATTCGACGTGATGGTGGCGGTCACCAACACCACGCCGATGGGCGCGTATCGCGGTGCCGGCCGACCCGAGGCCACAGCGCTCTTGGAGCGACTGGTTGATCAAGCCGCCCACGAACTGGGGATCGATCCGATCGAGCTCCGCGAGCGCAACTTCCTCGGTGACGAGGTCTTTCCGTACCGCACGCTGATGGGGGCCACATACGACTCCGGGCGGTACACCTTGCCGCTGCGGACCGCTGCGGCGGAGATCGGCTATGCCACGCTGCGGTCCGAGCAGGCAGCACGCCGCGAACGCGGCGATCGGGTTGTGCTCGGAATTGGTGTAGCGGCGTACGTCGAGGTCACCGCTGGCGGCGACGGCGGCGAGTTTGCATCTGTCGAGATCCACGACGATGGAGCGGTAACGGTGTACGTGGGTACATCTGCGCACGGGCAGGGTCATCAGACGTCGTATGCGATGCTCATTTCCGCTCAGACCGGGATTCCGATCGATCAGATTCGCTTGGTAGATGGTGACACCGACCGTGTGCGTCGCGGTGGCGGTACGGGCGGATCCCGATCGCTACAGCTCGGTGGGTCGGCGGTACATCGCGCTACCGAAGTGCTGGTCGACTCGGCTCGCAATCTGGCGGCGCGGCTACTCGAGGCCGATGTCGCCGATGTCGTCGTCGACCTTGAGTCCGGCACGATCGGTGTCGCCGGCGTACCCGCATCGGCGCTCAGCTGGGCCGAGTTGGCCACCCGCTCGCGTGAACAGGACGCCACGGTACTCAGCGGCGAGTTCGTGTTCGAACAAGATGGCGCAACGTTCCCGTTCGGCGCTCATATCGCAGTAGTGGAGGTCGACCTCGACACCGGTCGGGTCACCCTCCTGCGTCACGTGGCAGTCGATGACTGTGGCACCGTGCTCAACCCGCTCTTGGTCGAAGGCCAGCAACACGGTGGTATCGCTGCCGGCGTCGGCCAGGCACTGTTCGAAGAGGTGCGCTATGACGAGGACGGCAACCCGATCACGTCGAACTTCGCCGACTACGCACTGCCGAGTGCCGCCGAACTGCCGAGCTTCGAGGTCCATTCCACGCAGACGCCGACGCCGCTCAACCCGCTCGGGGCGAAGGGCATCGGAGAAGCATCGACGATTGGGTCCACCCCCGCCGTCCAGAACGCGGTGATCGATGCGGTCGCCCATCTCGGCATCTTGCACCTCGACATGCCATGCACGCCGCAGCGGGTGTGGGCAGCGGTTCGTGCTGCCGAAGCCGGACGACCGCCTTCGCCCTGGCGTGAACCACCGAGTGTCTTCGGACAACCAGAAGAGATCGGTGCCGCCGAGCAAGCCGGTATCGACGCGGCTGAAGGAATCTGAGCGTACGATGGGTGAGTGAGCACTCACTCATCCATACACTGTGCTCATGCCAACGCGACGTGCGCCCGCTGGGATTCCCGCTGAAGTTCCCGTTGAGGTTCCCGCGAAGTGCGTCGGACGTTCTTCCGGCCAGCGGGCGGCGGCATTGCCGCCGCACGAACGTCGGGCATCGATCCTAGCTACGACCCAACCGTTGCTGTTGAAGTACGGCGGCGCAGTTACCACCCGCCAGATTGCCGAGGCGGCGGGAATCGCAGAGGGCACGATCTTTCGAGTGTTCCCAGACAAAGAGTCATTGTTGCGTGCCGTGGTCGATGCGGCCTTTGACCCCGAGCCGGTCGAGCGGGCATTGACGGCCATCGATCCGATGAAACCATTCGAGCAGCGACTCGTCGAGGCCGTCAAGATCATGCAACGCCGATTGCGTAACATTTGGCAACTCACGTCGGCGATTGGGGATTCCAATGCCCCGTTCGGCGGCAAGCCGAAGCGCGCGGCCGATTTCGTCACCTTGACCGCGATGTTCGAAACGGTCGCCGACCGCATCTCGCATCCGCCGAGAACCGCATCGCTGATGTTGCGCGGGCTCACGATCGCGCTCACTCACCCTTCCCTCGTGCCCGATCACACGGTCGCTGCGACCGACATCGTGTCGCTGTTCTTGAATGGCATCTGCACCGAACACGGAGCCAACCCATGCTGAAGCGATTGCTTACGTCCTACCTCGCCCGCTATCGGCCGCTCCTTATTGCAGTGCTCGTACTGCAAACCGTGCAGACGCTCGCCGCGCTCTACCTGCCCTCGTTGAATGCGGACATCATCGATCACGGTGTGGCCACGGGCGACACGGGATACATCTGGCGCACCGGGCTGTTGATGATCGGTATCACCGTCGTGCAGGTGGGTTTTTCGATCGGAGCGATCTACTTCGGCTCGCGGGTGTCGATGAGCTTCGGTCGAGATCTGCGTGGCGGCCTGTTCCACCAGGTCACCGGATTTTCTGCGCGAGAGGTGGCCCAGTTCGGTGCCCCGTCGCTCATCACTCGCATCACCAACGATGTCCAGCAGGTGCAGATGCTGGTGCTGATGACCTGCACGATGCTGGTCGCAGCGCCGATCACGGCAATCGGCGGCACCATCATGGCCCTGCGCCAAGACGTCGGTCTGGCGTGGTTGCTCGGGGTGAGCATCCCCGTGTTGCTGATCTGCATCGGCACCACGATTTCCAGGATGCTCCCTCAGTTCCGAATCATGCAGGTCCGAATCGACTCGATCAACCGTGTCCTGCGCGAGCAGCTCACCGGTGTGCGTGTGGTCCGGGCATTCGTCCGTGAACCGCAGGAAGTCAAGCGGTTCGCGCGTAGCAACGCCGATCTGACCGAGACGTCGTTGACGTCTGGCCGGCTGATGGCGTTGATGTTTCCGACGGTCGCGATGGTGGTCAACGTGACGAGCGTCGGGGTGTTGTGGTTCGGCGCCAATCGCATCAACCAGGGCCAGATGAGCGTCGGTTCTCTCATTGCGTTTTTGACCTACCTCACCCAGATTCTGATGGCAGTGATGATGGCCACGTTCATGGCAGCTTTGGTGCCTCGGGCCGCAGTGAGTGCCGAGAGAATTCAGTCGGTGCTCGATACTTCCTCATCGGTGGTCATCGCTGAGACGCCTGTCGAACACGTGACGATGTCCGGTTCGCTCGAATTCCGCGCTGCAGGATTCGCGTACCCGGGCGCAGAGTCGGCCGTCTTGGATGACATCTCATTCCGTTGTACGGCCGGAACGACGACCGCCATCATCGGCAGCACAGGGTCCGGCAAGACCACGCTGCTCGGACTCATCCCGCGGTTGTTCGATACCACCTCGGGTGCGGTGCTCATCGATGGTGTCGACGTACGCGATCTACACCCCGAGATGTTGTGGAGCAGGGTCGGTCTGGTTCCGCAGAAGCCGTACCTGTTCTCCGGAACCATCGCCAGCAACCTTCGATACGGCAAGCCGGATGCCACCGATGACGAGATGTGGGAGGCGCTCGGCATCGCCCAGGCGGCTGACTTTGTCAGGTCGATGCCAGGCGGGCTCGATGCCCGTATCGCACAGGGTGGGGCCAATGTGTCGGGTGGCCAACGCCAACGCCTGGCCATCGCTCGCGCGCTCATCCGCAAGCCCGAGATCTACCTGTTCGACGACTCGTTCTCGGCGCTCGACCTCTCCACCGACGCACGCTTGCGGGCAGCGCTTGCGCCCAATACCCGCGATGCGGCGATGGTCATCGTGGCACAGCGGGTCTCCACCATTCGCCATGCTGACCAGATCTTGGTACTTGAAGAGGGACGCACCGCCGGGTTGGGCACGCACGACGAACTCCTGGTCAGTTGCCCGACATACGCGGAGATCGTGGCTTCGCAGTTGACCGAGCAGGAGGCGGCGGCATGAGCATCGATCAGCATCCGAGCACGATGTCGCCGGTCGATGATGTGTCGGTCGATGATGCACCGGTGGAAGATCACCGGCCGCCAGCATCGGAGCTGCGGGGCGGTCCTGGCAGCGGGCGAATGAGCACCGTTGGTGTGCCAGCCGAGAAGTCAAAGGACTTCAAGGGTACTGCTCGACGGCTGGTCGCCGAAATGGCTCCCGAGCGAGGCCGGGTCATCTTGGTGCTGTGCCTTGCGGTCGTCAGCATCACGCTGGTGGTACTCGGCCCCCGTATCCTCGGCCATGGTACCGATGTCATCTTCAGAGGAGTTTTCGGAGCAGATCGGGGCAAGGGAATCGACTTCGCTGCGTTGCACCGTGTGCTGCTCATCGTGCTGGCGCTGTACGTCAGCTCCTACATCTTGGGCTACCTCCAGTCGTACCTACTCGCCGGAGTCGTACAACGCACGATGTTCACCTTGCGTGCCGAGGTGGAGAACAAGTTGCACCGGCTACCACTGAGCTACATCGATGGTCAGCCACGCGGCGATCTTCTCAGTCGCGTGACCAACGACATCGACAACATCGCCCAGAGCCTGCAACAGTCGCTCAGCCAACTGCTCACGTCGCTCCTCACACTCGTTGGCGTGGTGGTGATGATGTTCGTCATCTCGCCCGTGCTCGCGCTGGTGGCGGTGATCACGGTGCCGCTGTCGATGCTTACGATGAAGCAGATCGCCAAGCGCTCGCGCACGCGGTTCATGGCGCAGTGGAAACACACCGGCATGCTCAATGCCCAAGTGGAGGAAGCATTCACGGGCCACGCGATCGTGAAGGCATTCGGACGCCAACGCGAGGTCGAGCAACGGTTCAGCGCGACCAATGACGAGCTCTACGAGGCAAGTTTCGGGGCGCAGTTCATGTCCGGCGTCATCCAGCCGGCGATGATGTTCATCGGCAACCTCAACTACGTGGCAATCGCCGTGCTCGGCGGGTTGCGGGTGTCGTCGGGGGCGATGAGCCTCGGCGATGTGCAGGCCTTCATCCAGTACTCGCGGATGTTCAGCCAGCCGCTCACTCAAACTGCTTCGATGATGAATGTGCTGCAATCCGGCATCGCCTCGGCCGAGCGGGTGTTCGAGTTGCTCGATGCGCCAGAACAGCAACCCGATGCGCCGGCATCACCGTCGTCTGCGCTCATTCGTGGTCGAGTCGAGTTCGACCACGTGTCGTTTGCCTACGACCCCTCCAAGCCGCTCATCGAAGACCTGTCGCTCATCGCTGAGCCAGGGCGCACGGTGGCGATCGTCGGCCCGACGGGTGCAGGCAAGACCACGCTCGTGAACCTGATCATGCGTTTCTACGAGCTCGACGGTGGGGTCATCCGGCTCGATGGGCGCGACATCTCGGCCATGCCGCGCAGTGAACTGCGGTCCAACATCGGCATGGTGCTGCAAGACACATGGCTGTTCGGTGGTACCATCCGCGAAAATATCGCCTACGGCAATCCGTCTGCGAGCGAGGAGCAGATCCGTGAAGCCGCGAAGGCCACCTATGTCGACCGATTCGTGCACTCGTTGCCGGAGGGGTACGACACCCTGATCGACGACGAGGGTGGTGCGGTCAGCGCGGGCGAAAAGCAACTGCTCACCATTGCGAGAGCATTCCTGGCCGACCCGGCCATCTTGATCCTCGACGAGGCCACCAGCTCGGTCGACACCCGGACCGAGGTGTTGATCCAGCGGGCGATGGCAGCACTGCGCTCCGAGCGCACCAGCTTCGTGATTGCCCACCGCCTGTCGACGATCCGCGACGCCGACACGATCCTGGTGATGGATGGGGGACAGATCGTCGAGCACGGCTCCCACAGCGAACTGCTCGCGAACGGCGGAGCCTACTTCCAGCTGTACCAGGCCCAGTTCGCTGCACCGGCCGCCGACGTCGACTGAGACGTCATCGCCGCAGGGTGAACGTCGGGTGATCGGCCGTTGGTCTGTGGTGATCAGGTTATTGCCTCGGACCGTCACATTCGGGCGACGGCTCTGCCGGACAGTCGGCCCATCGACGAACAGGACGTGGCGCAGTGATGAACACCCTCCAATCGAGAATTCGTTCGTTGCACGACAGGTGGGCGGCCGATCGCGCGGTCGTTGCCGTCATCGCGTTCGCTGTGATGGCAGGTGCATTCGTTTGGGTAACGCCGACTATCGTCGAAGCCTCGCCGACGAAGATCACCATCTGTCACCGAACGCATAGTCTCACGAACCCATACCGGCGGATCACCGTGAGCACGAACGCTGCCCAGAGCGGTGGGCACGGGGGACACGATCTTCCGAACGGTTCGAGCAACCCAGCCGTATTCGATCCAAACGTCACCTACGCGTCGAACAACAAGTACTGGGGCGACGTGATTCCAGGCGCGTCGGATGGAGGCGGCGCCTACAACGGCACCACGTCACTCGCGCTGAATTGGAGCGCCGCGGGGCGAGCAATCTTCTTCGGTGCACTGTGCCCGGGCCTGACGGCCCGGCAGTTCTATGACGTCGAACTCGCCGCTGGCGTACCTTCGGCCGACATCATCGCCGACCTCAATGACATGGCCGCCAACGAAGATGTTGCTCTGCTCGCCGCGCTTGGTGGGTTGTTCACGTCAGGGAATCTCTCAAACTGGACCACCGCAGTGTCGGTGACGACGAATGCTGCTACGAGTGTCGGCAGCGCGGGAGCCACACTCAACGGATCATTGACCGTCGGCGCGACATCGACCGTCGCCGGGTTTCAGTACGGGACGAGCTCGACCCTCGCTTCGCCCTCCTCGGTGTCCGCAACGCCGTCGCCGGTGACGAATACCACGGCCGTCACGGCGGCGCTCAGCGGGTTGACACCGTCGACCACCTATTACTTCCGTGTGACCGGTACGACGAACGCCGGCACGCCCACGGAGGGCGTCTTGTATGGGGACATCCTGTCCTTCACCACGGATGCAGATGGTGCGACGACGACTGCGGCTGCGACGACGACGACTGCTGCTGCGACAACGACGACAGTTGGCGGGTCGGCCGGCACAGCATCGGTGCTCAGCGATCTGCATGGGATCGTCTGGTTCGACCGGAATCGCAACGGTGTGTTCGATGGCAACGAATGGGTGTTGCCGGGCGTGACCGTCACGTTGTTGAGCGACGGCACAGGCATCACAGGATCGTTCGCTCCGCTGCGAACACAGCAGGCAGGCTTCGTCGGTACCACGGTTACAGCTGCCGACGGTTCGTACTCGTTCGCCTCTCTGCAGCCGGGCGGGTATCGGGCCAGCGCGTCAGCCTCGATCGCCGGGTTCGAATACACCTCCGATACCGATGGGGCGACCGACTGGATCGTCGACGTCAAGATTCCTGCCGGGAGGACCGAGCGCGCAGACTTTGCCGGACTCGGCAAGGGCCAGATCGTCGGACAAGTCTATGAGACGACAACCATGCAGGGGTTGCCGTATGCCGACGTAACCTGTCACTGGGCGGGGTACGACGACGTGCTCGGATCTGCTGACGACGTCGCTTTCGCAGTCGTTGCCAGCATGGCCGGAGAGTACGATTTCGGCGGTGTCCCCTATGGAAAGTTCACGTGCGATGGCCTCGACCGGTCGTCGGGTCGCGTGTCAGCGCCAGCTGATGCGACTGTGTTGTCCCCTCAGGCTGTAACAGCAGAACTCCCGATCCAATCACCGATGCCAGTGCCAGCGGGGGCACTTCCGACTACGGGGAGCAATCCTCGTTCACCGCTCGTACCAGCCCTGGTGTTTCTAGTAGTCGGCACCATCGCCGTACGTCTAGGTCGCCGGAAGTCGCGGTTCAACGCCTGAGCTTGTACTGGTCAGCATTGGGCAAGTCGATCCGAAAACGGCGGCGGCCCTTTACGGAAGGTTTGATTCAGATGTAGCCTCCGTTTGGTCAATAACGACCGAACCAACGTGCGTGCCGACGTTGTACTGAGAGAGATCACCAGATGACGATGTTCAAGCGAATTTGTGCTCTTGTCGTGGCCGTGCCGCTCAGCGGTGTGCTGGCTGGTGCCGTGTTCGCGGCAACGCGCTCAGGCGAGGCGCAGGCGAATTCACCCCAGGTCGCTGGACAGTCCAAGTCCGACACTTCCGCTGTCTTCCCGACGAACAAGCAGAACGAGCCGACGATCGCGGTGAACCCGGTCAATAGTCTTTTCCTCATCGGCGGCGCGAACGATGAGCAACGCCAGCCCGGGTGCGGCCCCGGTCCTGTCCGAGGAGCCACGATCGCTTCGGATTGTTCGTTTTTCCCCGGTGTCGGTACATCGGGTGTGTATACCTCGAGCGATAGCGGAGCGACGTGGACGAACCGCGGCCTGCTCGACGAGCAGGCATCATGGCAAGGTAAGGGCGTTCTGTCCGATGGCGATCCGGTCATCGCCTACGGCCCCAAGCCGGTCGATGGTGGTGGATTCTCTTTTGCGAGCGGTGCCCGTGCGTACTACTCGAGCCTCGGCAGCCTGACGGGAGTCAAGGGGTCCGAATACGTCATCATCAGCTACTCCGATGACAACGGGGTCACATGGTCGGCGCCTATCATCGGCACAACCAAGACAAGCGGCGTCGATTTCAACGACAAGAATTGGCTCGCTGTCGACACCTCGCCCTCCAGCCCGTACTTCGGCAAGGTCTACCTCAGTTGGACTGAGTTTCGATCGAACACCGGCTCGGGCTATGGCAATGAGCCAGTGATGGTCTCCAGTTCTGCAGACGGCGGGGCTAGTTTCGGTGCCCCGAATCAGCTGTCGCCTGCAGCGAACAATGGCACGGGCAATGGCCGACAGGGCTCATCTGTGACTACCGGTCCTAATGGCACAGCCTACGTGGCGTTCGAGCAGGGTCCGTCGCAGGTGGTCACGGTCTCAGGTGACGGCGGCAAGTCGTGGACCCGACCCGCCACGATCGGGGCGGTCACCGACATCCAAGATCCGATTCCCGGCGCAAACTTCCGAACGGACAGCTTCGTGATTATCGCGGCCGACCCGCGTCGTGGTTCTTCCACGGTGTATGCGGCCTGGGCAACCTTGACGCCGAGCGGGGGCCGGGTGGTGGTCGCTACGTCGACCGATCGTGGAACGACGTGGTCGAACGCTGTGCAGGTGAGCGGCAACGAGGGCTATGCGTTCTTCCCCGGTCTCGATGTTGCGCCCGATGGGCGAGTCGATCTCGCCTATCAAGCACTCGTGGCCAAGTCTGGTGCCGTGTTCGGGACCGGGAATGCGGCGATCGATACGTTCGCGGTGTCCAAGCCACCATCGGCAACGGGCGCATGGTCAGCGCCGGTCAAGATCACGAGCGTCTCCTCTGATCCTGCGGTCAGCGCCCAGAACAACCTCCAACGCCAATTCTGGGGTGACTATACGGCGCTGGTTTCCGATGCCACCGGCGCATGGTTTATCTTTACCGACAGCCGCCGCGGCAGCGGGTGTCCCGCTGTCGATGCCTACCAGAAATATCTCGTGGATGCCGGAATGGTGATCCGCGGTGATATGGCAGATCGGCTCGGCCAGCGTGACACCGGCGTCAATCCGGCGCTTTCAGATCCGGTGGTCAAGCCGGCACCTGGGACGACATGCCCAAGTCAGTTTGGTAACACCGATGCCGTAGTGGCGCACTTCAACATCAGTACGGCTGGTGTGCCGGTTGCAGGAGCGCGCCGTTAGCCTATCGGCCCAACCTCGTGGACTGCATCGAGGTAGCGGGTGAGTCCGGCGAAGACTTGTTCGGTATCGGGCGTGCGGCCACCGGAACCGTACATTGCTCCGCTGCGCGGCACCGGCGACGGCGGGTTCTTTGCGTACGCAACAGCAAGGTCGAGGTCGTGGGCGAACGCTTCGGTGATGCCCGGTTGGGTGTTCGGCTTGGTGATGCAGAAGTGCAGTGCCGGCGGCAACTGGAGGCCATTCATCCGCCAGCCTCGATCGGCCAGCGCGTCGTTGACGTGATAGATGTCCAACTCGTCCGACCGGAACGCCACGTTGAACAGTGACTCGCCGATCAGGCTCAGCTCAGGGTGGGACCGGACCGCGGACTTGATCTCTTCGGCGGTACGAAAGATATCGGCGGCGATCTCGCGGTAGCCCTGCTTGCCGAGGTGCAGCATCGATGCCCAGGTGGCAGCGATCAGCCCGCCGGAACGGCTGCCGCTCATGCCCGGCGAGCTGTACATTCCACCGGCCCATCCGCTGATCATGAAGTACTGCTGTTGACGCAGCTGCTTCGGGCGAAACAGCAGCACCGAACTGCCCTTGAGGGCGTAGCCGTACTTGTGGGTATCGGCCGAGATGGAGGTGACTCCGGGGACGGCAAGGTCGAACGGCGGGTGCGAGTAGCCGAGCGAGTCGGCCCAGGTCAGGATGAAACCACCGAGGCATCCGTCGACGTGCAAGCCCAAGTCGTGCTCGAGAGCGAGTTCGCCGAGCTCGGTGATCGGGTCGATCACACCGTGCGGATACGTGCCCGCGCTGCCCACGAGTGCGACCGTGTTCGGGCCGATGTGGTCACGAACGAAGTCGACGTCGACCTGGAACGATTCGGTGACGGGTGCTTTCAGAACGTCGATGCCGAAGTAGTGGAACGCCTTGTCGTGGGCCGGGTGTGCGGTGACCGGCATGATCACCTGGGGATGCTCGACACCCTTCACGTTGCGACCCCACTCGCGATAGGTGAGCATCGCGGTGACGAGGCTTTCCGTGCCACCCGACGTGACGAGGCCGCCGGTGTCGCCGTCGCCGTGCAACATGTCGGCTGTCATCGAGATGATCTCGCTCTCCAGTTTCGTCGCGCTCGGGTACATGTCGCGCTGTAAAACGTTCGAGTGGGCATAGAACGCGAACGCCTCGACCAGGAACGCGTAGTGGTCGTGGTCGCCGGAGTAGATCGACCCGCTGACCCGCCCGGAATCTCCCTTACGGTCCTCCTCGGACGACATCTCTTTCAGCTCGCGCAGAATCTCGTCGCGAGGTACTCCTGTTTCGGGCATCGTCGCATGTACCTCGTATCGCCCGGAGTACGGATGAAACGGCGAGTGTCGGGGCGCGGTGGTACTCATGATCTGGTCTCCGAGGTGTTGAGGGCGTCGTAAAACGGCGCAGTACGAGTATGGAAGTCGGTGAACGCTGCTGAGCGGCGACGGTGAACGGCGTGCGCTGCAGCCTCAGGGGAATGCAGTTCGGCAGTGGTGAGCATCGCGCGAATGTCGCTCATCGCCACCCGCCCGTTCTCGGCGAGCGCGAGCAAGGCTGCACCGTGGGCATTTGTGGTGCGCGAGTTGGCGAGACGCCTGACCGTGATGCCGGTGCAATCAGCCAGGATTTGGCCCCACAGTGCGGAGCTGGCACCGCCGCCGCCGAGCGTGATCTCGGTGTACTGCTCACCCGCTAATGCACTGAAGTACGGCAGCAGCCAGCTTGCGTTCGTCGCCACACCTTCCAGTACCGCCCTGGCCATGTCGGCTCGAGTGGTGGCGAGGCCGATGTTGACGAACCCGCCCCGCATGCGCCGTTCGGAACTGGGTGCCATCGAGCCGATCAGCCACGGTAGGAACAGCACGCCATTTGATCCGCTCGGCGCAGTGGCGGCGACGGCGAGGACGCGCTCGTATGCATCGGGTGGGGGAGCGGTGCCAAGGCCGTCGTTCGGGTAGACGACATTGTTGACGAACACATCGAATGCCTTGCCGCCGATGCCGTTCTCGGCAACCAGGAAGTACGAGTCGGGGAGTGGGCTGGGTGCCGTAGTGAGCCCATGGGCCAGGTCGTGTCGTTTCGACGCGAGGTGGGTGACCATCACCGATGTGGTGCCGATGATCAGCCCACACGATGTGCTGTCGATCGCCCCAGTGCCAACCGCCGAGGTGACCGAATCGATGGTGGCGCCTGCCACGATTGCCTGCCCGCTGATGCCGAGATGGGTGGCAGCTTCGGCGGTGACCTGGCCCCGCGGTGATCCGAGGGGTACCAGCGTCGGAAGCTTGCCGATGTCGAGTCCGGAGATCTGCAAGAGATCGGGGCTGTAGACGGTTGCGCCCCAGGTGCGGTTGTCGACCGACAGCATCGGGAAGGTCGTATTCTGGGTGGCGGTGACGTGGCCGGTGAGCCGAGCCGCGACGTAGTCCATCGGTTCGACGAATGCGGCGGCCGCGGAGTAGACGTCCGGCCATTCTGCGCGGATGAACGCGATGTGGCCGATGTCGTCGTTGCCCGATGGAGGCATGCCATGGAGGTCGATCCATCGCGGAATGTGGGCGGGGTCGAGAGCGCGATGATGCCGTCGGCCGCGACCGTCCATCCACATGATCGCATTGGCGAGCGGCAAGCCCGTCTCGGTGACCGCCACGGTCGACGTGTACTGGCTGGTCACTGCGACCAGCGTGATGTCGCTGGCGGGGATCCCCGACCGGGAAACAGCACCCCGGGCGGCCTCACCGATCACTCGCCACCAGTCGCGCGGATCCTGCTCGGCACCGCCCCCTGGGCTGTGGGTCGTGGTCAGTACCTCGCTCTCGCTGGCGAGTACGACACCGTTACCGTCGACCACGGCGGCCTTGACACCTGTCGTTCCCAGATCGATCGCGAGAACGCAGGTCATCGAGTGCCGACCGAGTTGCAAAGCCTGGCTAGTCCCACAGCGAGACAGTAGCGGTGCGCTGCCAACAACCGCCGGTTGACGTGCCGGGAGGTCGCTGCGTCTACCGTGAACGGGTCCACTTGGTCGCGGGGAGATTCACCGTATGCGGTTGCACATCGAACGAGCAGGGCACGGCGCGCCGCTCGTGTTCATCCACGGAATGGGTGCATCTGCCGCCACGTGGGAGCGATGCATGATGCTGCTCGCGGCAAGCTACGAGGTGATTGCGATCGACCTGCTCGGCCACGGCCGATCACCGGTGCCCGACGACGCAGACGAGTATTCCCGCGATGCAGCGCTGACCGATCTGGATGAGCTGTTGGCTTCGATCCCGCCGGAGCAACCGTCAGCGGTGCTGGTCGGCCATTCGCTTGGCGGCTATCTGGCGCTCGCGCATGCAGCTACCCGCCCTGGTGTCGTCCGCGGGATCGTGGTGCTGAACACCGGTCCGGGGTACCGCGATCCGGTGAAACGTGAAGAGTGGAATGCTAGGTCTCGACGCAATGCGCACCGTTTCGGGGTGCCTGTGCAGGCCGCCGAGTTGAACCTGCAGATCGATTCGGTGGTCATGGACCGTCTCGCTGAGATCGACACCCCGACGCTGGTGTTGGCCGGTGATCAGGACCGGGCCGAGTACACCTCGGCAGGCCAGTACATGGAACGGAAAATGCTGCACGCCCACCTGGTGGTGATTGCCGGCGGCGAGCATTCGATGCACGAGAACAGCCACGCGCCCGAGGTGGCCGAGCAGATCGACCTGTTCGTCCAGACCCTCGGGTCGATCACGACCACGACCACGACCGCGACCGCCACCCTGACGGACTGACCGGCCCGATTCCGGCGACGTTTGGCGTTTGGTTGTCATTGACAACAGGCTGTCGCGAATTGCGTGTGGAATGTGCCAGCACCGCGATCCGACCTCACCGGTGTGAACGGTGTGGCGTGCTCGACGAATCTGATCATCGTGGCTAGGGGTTCGTCGCCGCAAGCGATCGACACGTGGAGGCACGTGTGCCTACGTAGCGACACGTGCCTCCACGTGTCACCGCGACCCGCGATTCGAACTCGCCACGGCGGAGACCCGGTCCCCAGCCGCTAGTGCGTTCGCGTCGCGGCGTGAACGTTCGGTGTATGACAGTGCGTGCGGTGGAAGCCTGGATCAGCCACCTCGACGGCTGTGCGGGGAGGATCGCGTCGACCTTCATGTCGCCAGCCCTGATAACTCGACGCGACTCGGCACCGCGACAACGGGTAGGTCCGGCGGGCAGGCCGTCAGTCGCCGACGCTGAGTCAGCTTGTGCGGCACAAGCACGAGTTCAGCGACAACCATCACAGCGTTGCCGACCAGACGGCCAGACGGCCAACCTCACCCCCCACACCACCAAAGGGCATTTTGCGACCGCCTGTTGACAACAGCGCAGCGCCAAAGGTCGCCAGTCGCCAAAGGTCGCCGAGTCGCCGAATGTCATGCCTGTTCGCTCGATGAAGTACGCGTGGATCTGGTTCATCCGTCGTAGCGACGTATTCGGCACCAGCCTCGCTCTGCTCTGCCCTGATATGCAATCCACTCTGCAAACTCGGACTGCTACGGCTTGCCGAGTCTGCGTCATGAGCACAGTCCCGAACCGCTATCGAATACGTCAGGTTGACTGCATTGCGACTGGCATCACGGTGAGGTCCTTGATAGCGGCAAAGTCCTTGACGTTGATGGTGTAGAGCGGAAGATCGTTTGCGATCGCAATGGCGGCGATTTGGTAGTCGCTGATCCGAGCGCGTGACGGCCGGCCATGAAGCAGCGCTGTAGCCATGATTCGACCGAAGACCCGAGCAGCCGCGGCGTCATAGGGCAGGGTGGCCGCGCCGAACTGTGTTTCGATGACCTGCAATCGCATTTGTCGCCGTGCTCGTTCGTCCGCGTCGGTGGCCACCAACGGGCCGACGCTCAACTCCCCGAGAGTGATCGCCGTGATTGCCTGCTCATCAGGGATCAGTGATTCGTCCATCGCCAGGCCTCCCAGTTCGATGACCACGCACGTATCCAACAGCCCTCCGGGAAGTGTCATCGCCCGGTGGCATCGCTGTCGAAGAACGGGTCGAGCACTGCGTCGAGTTGGTCGCGGAACGTCATATGGCTGTCGCGACCTACGCCGCGCAGCGCTCGCAGGACATCGTCCTTGCGGGCGAACCGCGCCGTTGGCCGATGGGGTATCAAGTCGACGATCGGCTTGCCGCGGTCAGTAATCGTGATCGTCTCGCCGGCCTCGGCGCGTCGTGCCAGCGCGCTGCTGTTGACATTCAGTTCTCGAAGGCTCGCGTCCACGAGGTGATCGTAGCGGCAATGTAACTACATCTCACTACGTTCTTGTGAGCCACCCTATGGACCGGCCCAATCGGGCGGGGCCGGTCAGATGCGTTCGATGATGGTGGCGGTGCCCATCCCTCCGCCCGTGCACATCGTGACGAGGCCGGTCGAGAGGTCGCGTCGCTCGAGTTCGTCGAGCAGGGTTCCGATCAGCATCGCTCCGGTCGCGCCGATCGGGTGGCCGAGTGCCATCGCGCCGCCATTGACATTGACCTTGTCCCAACTGACCCCGGTGTCACGGAGGAACTTCAAGACGACCGACGCAAACGCCTCGTTTACCTCGAACAGGTCGATGTCGTCGAACGTCATGCCCGCTCGCTCGATGCACTTCTTGGCTGCCGGCCCGGGGGCGGTGAGCATGATCACCGGCTCGGTGCCGGCGACGGCCGTCATCACGATGCGGGCGCGCGGTGTCATGCCATGAGCACGTGCATAGTCAGGCGATGTGACCAACACGGCTGAAGCGCCGTCGACGACACCTGATGAATTGCCGGCGTGGTGCACATGGTCGATGTGGTCGAGTTGGGGGTACGCGAGCAGCGCAGTCTGATCGATCGACAACGACTTGCCGGCGATGACGTGCGCGCCCATCCCAGCGAAGCTCGGTTGCAGCTTCGCGAGGTCGGCGAGCGTGGTGCCGG
Source organism: Actinomycetes bacterium (assembly GCA_025359865.1). GTDB lineage: Bacteria > Actinomycetota > Acidimicrobiia > Acidimicrobiales > Ilumatobacteraceae > VFMC01. The sequence continues at coordinate 26,833 of JANYDH010000104.1, forward strand.
GACGAGGAAACTCGTCGTGGGCGAGGGCGAGGGTGCCGTCGTCGTGATAGATCGGTACCAATGCCCGCTCGAACCGGCCCTCGGCGATGGCCAGTTGGGCGCGGTTCTGGCTGTCGACCGCGAGCGCATCGCATTGCTCGCGGGTAAAGCCGTCGAGCGTGGCGATCAGGTCGGCCGAGATGCCCTGTGACACCATTGCGTACTGGTCAGACAGGTGGGTGTTGTTGGCGGTGAAGCCATTCACGTGCATCGGTGATGGCCGCGACATCGACTCGACGCCGCCGCTCACGACAAGATCCTGAAAGCCGGCCAGGATGCCGGCCGCAGCGAAGTTGACGGCCTGCTGACCAGATCCACAGAACCGGTTCAGTGTGACGCCCGGGGCCTCGATCGACCATCCAGCGTCGAGTGTGGCCATGCGCGCGATGTCCATCGAGTGGTCGCCGCTACCCGCACCGCACCCCATTACCACGTCGTCGACCTCGGAGGTGTCGAAGCCGTTGCGCGCCTGCAGTGCGTTGAGTACCTGGGCCAGGATTCGTTGCGGGTGGATCGTGTGCAACGACCCCGACTCCTTGCCTTTGCCGCGAGGTGAGCGCACCGCGTCGATGATCCAGGCTTCGCGTTCCATGGGTGGCTCCTCGTCATGGTCCACACGGTCATGTGTTCCGGTGCCAAAACTAGGTGACGGGTGGTATCCGCGGCAGAATCGTGCGGTGATCACCGACCTGTTGTATCTCCGCGATGCCTACCTCACCGAGTTCGACGCCACAGTCGTCGATGTTCGGGAGAGCGATGTTCGGGAGAGCGATGCTCGGCAGGGGGAGATAGCGCTCGACCGCACCGCGTTCTATCCGACCGGCGGTGGTCAGCCCCACGACACCGGCTCGCTCGGCGGTGCGCAGGTCGTGAGGGTCTTCAAAGAGGGCGATCTCGTGTGGCACGCAGTGGATGGTGATGGGCCGCTCCCGGCACCCGGTGATGTAGTGCATGGCGTGATCGACTGGGAGCGTCGGCACCGGTTGATGCGGACGCACACGGCGCTACACGTGCTGTGCGGTGTGATCTGGAACGAGTGGCGCGTGCCCGTTACGGGGGGCAACATGGAGCCGCTGAGCGCACGCATGGATTTTGAGTTCGACCCATTGCCGGATGGTTTCGGCCCGCTCGTCGAGCAGTTGGTCAACAACGAACTGATCGCCGACCATCCGATCGAGGTGTCGTTCCTGCCCCGCTCAACAGCGGTACACGATGAAGACCTGATCCGCACCAAAGTGTCCATGATTCCCGAGTCCGTCAGTGAAATCCGCGTGGTCGACATCGTCGGCCTCGACAAGCAGGCCGACGGTGGCACGCATGTCCGTAGTACCAGTGAAGTCGGCCGCATCCGGGTGGTGAAGCTGGAGAACAAGGGCAAGGGCAACAAGCGTGTCCGTGTGGAGATCTTCGAGGCCTGAGCTTCGAGGCCCCGCTCTACACCGCAGGGGGACCTTTGGCGTTGGGTTGTTGCCAATGACAGTCCAACGCCAAAAGTCGGGGGGATTTCACTTCGCGAGTCGATCGGAGGTGCCGTACCCTCAATGGCCGTGTCGACGCCAGGGTTTCGTTCCTTCAGCCCGCCGTTGCAACGGTTCTTTGCCGCCACGGTGGTCAACACGGTGGGTTCGGCCGCATTGTTCGGGTTCGTGCTCATCTACTTCCATGAAGTGCGTGGTTTCCCGCTCGACCGTGCAGGGTTCGCGGTCGGCGCGATGAGTTTCACGATGGTGCTGTGCACCCCGTTCGCCGGTTTCCTCTCCGACCATGTTGGCGCCCGGCGGGTACTCACCGCAGGTTGCCTCGTCTCGATCGTCGCCGGCTCGCTCTACGCGGTAGTCGAGACGTTCGCCGCTGCGCTCGGTGTGTCGATGCTGCTCGGAATCGGCAATGCACTCTGGTTCCCATCGCAGGCGGCACTGTTGTCGCTCATCGTCGAGCCGCACGAGCGGCCGGCCGTGTCAGCGTTCCAACGTGCTGCGTTGAACCTCGGCGCGGCCCTTGGGGGTGTTCTCGGTGGGCTGCTCGTGGCATCGGGAACGCTTGGCGCGTTCCGGTGGCTGTTCGCCGTGAACGTCGCTACCTACGTCGTGTTCCTGGCAGTAATCCCCGGGCTGCCGTCGGGTCGTGTCGAGGTCGTGCTTCCCCGTTCCGAACGAGTCGGGTATGGCGAGGTGATCCGTGACCAGTTCTTTATCCGCCTGCTGGTCACCGACATTGCCATTGCTCTTGGATTCGGCTTCCTCTTCGCGTTCATGCCGGCCTACGCCTCCGAACTCGGTATCGACAAGACCACCATCGGCATTTTGTTCATGTTCGGCGCGGCAAGCGTGGTACTCACCCAGATCCCCACGCTGCGGTGGGTGCGTGGGCGGCGCCGGATGCACTCGCTTGCGTTGATGAACCTCTGGTTCGTCGCCGCGTTCGCGCTGATGGTGGCCACACCACATACGTCGATCCGGGTGGCGGTTGTGATCATCGGCGTTGCGCAGATCCTCGGTGGCTTCGGCGAGGCGGTGCTCGGTGCAGTGCGTCAACCGCTCACGTCCGACCTCGCTCCTGCGGCACTCGTCGGGCGCTACTTCGGGTTGTCCACGATGGTGTTCCAGGGCAGCATGGGCCTCGCCAACACCGTTGGTGGCATCGTCATGCAACACTCGCTGAGCATGGTGTGGCTGATCCCGTTGGTCGGTTCGGTCGGTGGGGTGGTCGGTTCGCTGGCGCTACGGCATCGCATCCCGGCCCACGTTGCAGTCAGCGCGTGAACCTAGCGGGCCAAAACCTAGGCGCACGGCAGGCGGCGATCGCTGAATCCCCTCAGTGTCGGCTGGGTCGGAGCAACTGACCAGGCCGCTGCGCTACTGCGCCAGCGACCAACTCACCATTGGAGATCACCGCGGTGCCGTTGACGAACAGGTGATGCATGCCGACTGGTTCATCAGCGGTGAGCCGTTCGGTGCCGGCGGGGAAGTCGCGCACTCGGCGTAACGGTCCGGGTGCCACGGTGTCTGGGTCGAACACGACGATGTCGGCCGCCGCCCCAGGGCGGAGTACCCCACGATCAGCGAAGCCGAAGATGTCGGCCTGAACCTGGGTGAGCTTGTGGACCGCATCTTCAAGGGTGAGTACGCCGCGCTCGCGAACCCAGGTGCCGAGTAGATCGGTGGCAAGGGGTGCGTCGCAGAGTTGGCCCACATGGGCACCGGCATCGGACAGGCCGAGCGTGCATCCTTCGGCTTGGAGGAGGATGGCGATGCCCTCCTGGTCGTCGTTGGCGAGCACCGCCTTGGCTCGCAGCCGCAGGTCGGGCTCGTCGAGGGTGAGGTCGAGGAGCAGATCGAACGGATCGACCGAGCCGGCTTCGGCGAGACTCAGCAGTCGCTGGCCGATGAGACCGGGGTGTGCGCTCGACTCCATCAGCTCATACGTGTCCCACCGCGGCGGCAGCCCGAGTCCGGCCGCCCAACCGTCGCGGACGCGCTGCTGCCAGGCGGGATCGGCATATGCGCAACGACGTTCTGAGAGCGAGAGTGGCATCAGTTCGGCAAAGATCGGGCTGGTGTTCAACGTGAACGGTTCGACCATCGTCATCGAGAAACTCAGTGGTCGACAACTGACTTGCGGCCATACCGCCGCGCCGCGAGCGACGCCGCGTCGGTGGATCTCGAGCGCCCTGAGGTGCGAGCCCGTGTTGGAGGTGAGTAGCGCGGTGAACGTGATCGGGATGCCGAGTTCGAGTTGCAGGTCGTAGATCTGTTCGAAGCGCAACCCATCGCTCGTGCCGTTGATGCCAACGGCGCCGCGCCCGGACTGGGCGACGGCTTTGCACAGCGATGTGATCTCGGCACGGTCGGCCCACCGGCTGGGAATCGGCTGACCGTCGGCGCCGAGATGGGTGATCGCAAAGCTGGTGGCGAATCCCGCCGCGCCGGCCTCCATCGCTTCGGCGACGAGGGCAGTCATCTGAGACACTTCGTCGCTGGTGGCCGTTCGGCGCGCCGCCTGGTCGCCCATCACAAAAATCCGCAACGGAGTGTGCCCGATGTAGGCCGCGTAGTTCAGCGCCATGCCGTGCCGCTCGATCGCTGCGAGGTACTCGGGGAAGCTCTCGAACTCCCAAGGGATGCCCGCGTTGAGCGACGCCGCGTCCATGTCTTCGACCTTTTCGAGCGTGCGCGCGATGAGGTCGCGATCTCGCGGGCGGGTAGGGGCGATCGAGAACCCGCAGTTGCCAGCCACCACGGTGGTGACACCATGGAAGCACGACGGTGTGAGCGCTGGATCCCAGAATACCTGAGCGTCGTAATGCGTGTGGATGTCGATGAACCCGGGCGCAACGACGAGGCCTTCGGCGTCGACAACGTGGTCACCATGCAGGCCAGTACCGACATCGACGATCCGCCCATCGCGGATCGCGACGTCGGCTCGAATACGAGGCGAGCCGGTACCGTCGATCACCGTGCCGCCGCGGATGACAGTGGTTGGTGATGCTGTGGTTGGTGATGCTGTGTCGGTCATGTGGGGACGTTTTCTTCAGTGTTGCGGGCGACGGCGGGCATCAAGACCACGGGGCAACTCGCGTGATGCGCAACCTGGTTGGCGACAGAGCCAAGCAGTACACCGAGGAAGCCACCGTGGCCCCGACGTCCGACCACCAGCAGTTCGGCATCGTGAGACCTCGCGACCATCGCCTCGGCGGGTGACTTGGCGATGAGCAGTGCGGTGAACGTAACGCCAGGTGCTTCACGCGCGGCCAACTGCGCTGCTTCGTCGAGCACCGTTTGGGCGGACTCTTGGGACGCCTGCATCGCTGAGCCGCCGCCGAGTGCCGCGCCGGGCAGCATCGCCTCGGGCACCAGCCAGCCGTTGACACCTTCGACCGACAGTTGGCGGAGGTCTGCCTCGTGTAGCGCCCACCTCAGGGCAGCCAACGAGCCATCCGAACCGTCGATACCCACCACGATCACCGGTCGAGCCATGACCACGCCTCCTCGTCGACGCCAACGACTACGAGAGCCCTTGGCAGTGCCAACCTATCGCCCCACCCCCGCCGCAGGGGTACTCATCAGCCGAGCAGTACTGGGGCGAGACGTCGCCAGAACGGCTCGGGCGAGGCCATGCCGTCCTGCAGGACTTGAACGCAGACGTGGTCGGCGCCAGCCGCATGGTGTTCGGCCACTCGTGCGGCGACCTGCGCTTCGGTGCCCCATGCCACGACAGCGTCGACGAGTCGGTCACTGCCCCCGTCGGTCCAGTCGCTCTCGTCGAACCCGCTCCGGCGCAGGTTGTTGAAGTAGTTCGGCAGTCCAAGGTAGATCTTCATTCCGGCGCGGGCAATGCGACGGGCCTCAGCCGGATCGGTTTCGAGCACGACCATCTGCTCGGGGGCCAGCAGTGCGTCAGGGCCCATCAGATCGCGAGCCACCTTGGTGTGGTCCGGTGTGGTGAAGTACGGGTGTGAGCCGTTGGCTCTTGTGGCCGAGAGTTCCAACATCTTCGGCCCCAGCGCGGCGAGAAGTCGTCCGGGTTCGGTCTCTGGACCGCGGGCCATGAACATCGCTTTGTCCATACGATCGAGGTACTCGACCATGTGGCTGTAGGGCCGGGCGTAGTCATGCTTGCGGATTCCGGCGACGAGGTGTCCGTGGCTGACCCCTAGCCCCAGCAGAAATCTGCCGGGAAACGCTTCGGCAAGGGTCTTTTGTCCGGCGACCATGGTCATTGGATCTCGGGCGTAGATGTTGGCGATACCGGTGGCGAGCTTCAGTGTGCTCGTCGCCGACAGCAGCACAGCTGACGAGACGAACGGGTCGCGCCCGACCGCTTCGGCCACCCACAACGCACCGAAGCCGAGTTCTTCGACGACTTGTGCAGCCCGCCGGGCCTCCGGTGTGGGCAGCGCATCGATTCCGCCGTACCAGATGCCGACGCGCCCGATGTCGATTGCAGGTTTGGTCATGGCTGCGTTTCTCTTTCGTTAGTGGTGGAGGGTGCCTCGGCGGCTCCCCATCGTTGTAAGACGACAGGCAGCGGCATCGGGCGTGCGATCACGAAACCTTGCACGAGTGGCACCCCCAGATGGCGCAGAGCATCGAGTTGTTCCGCGCGTTCGACACCTTCGGCCACCACAGTGGCTCCCAGCCGAAACGCAAGCACCAGGAGACCTTCGACCACGGCCTGCTCGACGACGCTGGTCTCGATCTGCTCGATCAGCGAACGGTCGATCTTGATGATGTCTGGTCGTAGGCGCATCAGGCCGACCAACCCGGCATGACCGGTTCCGGCGTCGTCGACGGCCACCTTGAAACCCAACGCTCGTAGTTCGTTCACGGCCGTCGCCATTGCGCCGTGATCGGCGATCTCTTCGTGTTCGGTGATCTCGATCACGATGGGTTTGGTACCCACGGGTAGTGCGGCCCGCAGCCGACTGGACAACAGCAGACTCGGCGAAGCATTGATGGCGGCGTATGTGCCGGTGGGCAGAGCATCGGCTTCGGCACACGCTGCGCTGAACGCGGCGAGTTCCAGATCGTGGGCCCGGCCGTGGGCAGCGGCCAACGAGAACGCGATGTCGGGGCTCGTACCGCTGTGGTTGAACCGGGCCAACGCCTCGAATCCCACTGCTCGGTCCGTTGCATCGACGATCGGCTGCCACTCCATGGTGAGTTCAGCGATCAAGGCATCGATCTCCGCTCGATGATCGGCGCTCGCTTGCGCCCGGTCGGTGTCTGCCCGTAGTCGATCGACGAGGTCGAGAACCACGTGTTGGGTGACCGATCCGGTGAGCACCGATTCGCCTGCGGCCGCACGGAGGAGACCTTCGATCAACTCGTGTCCGCTGCTGCCCTTCAGCAGATACCCGGCGGCTCCGGCTTCGAGCATCGACAGTACAGCGGAGGATTCCTGTTGTCCGCTGTACGCAAGCACTCTGGTTCGTGGCGATGCACGCAGAATTGCCCGAACAGCAGCTGGGCCGCCTCCGGGAAGTCCGACGTCGACGAGCGCGACGTCGGGCTGTGTCGATGCTTGTCCGGCCGCTTCGACGGCGTTGATGGCGCTGGCGACGACTCGAATGTCGGAGTGGGCTTCGAGGATGCCGGCGATTGCGTCGGCGAGGCCTGGTTCGTCATCGACGACGAGCAGGCGCAGACCAGTGTCGTGGTTTCCGCTCGCCGCAGGGTCGGCCGGAACAGCGTCGCCTTGTCGCTGCGCGCCTGATGTCCCGGTCGATGAGGTCGATGAGGATGCGGTCGATGAGGCTGCGGTAGGGGTCTCGGATGTGATCGAGCCTGGCACCGCAGGAAGCAACATTCGCACGACGGTGCCGATGCCGGGCTTGCTGTGAATCTCGATGTCTCCGCCCATCTGGATGACTGAGCCATAGACCTGCGCGAGCCCGAGTCCGGTTCCCTCGCCTGCAAGTTTGGTGGTGAAGAACGGCTCGAACGCCCTGGAGGTGACGTCCGGGGTCATCCCGTTGCCGTCATCGCTGACCTCGAGCCGAACGTACCGTCCGGCGGCCAGCACGTGGTGGTCGCCCGTTGCCAACGTAGCGTTGGTCGCCTCGAGCGTGATCGTGCATCCTGGGCCCGATGCGTCGCGAGCGTTGATGAGCAGATTGATGGTCAGCTGCTCGATCAGACCCGGATCGCCGTTCACCGACCAGAGATCGTTCGGGCATGTGTTGCGGAGGTTGAGCTGCGAGTCGAGTCCGGTGGCGAACAGTTCGGCGACGTCTTCGAGAAGCTGAGGCAAAACCACGGTGCCCATCTCGACGGGCGCATGGTGGCTGAAGGTGAGCAACTTGTGGGTCATCGACGTCGCCCTCGACGTGGTGGAGATGATGCGGTTGACGCCTCGGATAACCGAGGGATCGCTACTCTGTCCGGCAAGCGACTCCGCAGAGAGCAGGATTACACCCAGCGCGTTGTTGAGATCGTGGGCCATTCCACCAGCGAGTTGACCGATGGCATCGAGGCGTGCGGTGCGCGCCAAAGACTCTTCGATACTGCGCTGGCGGTGCTCGGATTCGATCCGGTCGGTGATGTCGAGGCACGTGCCGAGCATTACGAGATGGCCACTGAGGTTTCGCTCGACGCGTGTGCGTGAATCGACCCACCGAATTTCTCCGTCTGGCCGGAGGATGCGGTGGATCAGATCACGCGACTCACCTTCGACCATGCCGCCGAAATGCGTGTTAGCCCCAGCTGCGTCATCCGGATGAAAAGGCAGTTGAAAACTGACGAGGTCGACTGTGTTCCTGCCACAAATCGCAATCATCTCCTTCGACCACGTCAGCGTTTCGTCGACCCTGTTCCAGACCCAGCTACCGAGATGAGCAATTGCTTGAGACTCGTCCATCCGCTCGGCTGACTGGCGGAGTTCGGCTTGTGCTCTGATCAGGGAGCTGATATCGATGATCGACAGCACCGCCCCTCGTGCTCCGTCAATATGGATCGGTGTGGCCGTGGTGCGCGTCCAGAACGTCTCGCCGAGGCCGCTGATGTTGAACCCTTGGACTTGGGTGATCGTCGCGCCAGTGGCCAGACAGCGCACGCCGGCGCGTTCAGACCACTCGATGGGGTCGCCGCGCTCGTCGATCACGTTGTTCGTCGTCGGCGATTCCGGGTCGGCAATGCGGTCGCCTACGGACTGGCCGGGAATTGGGCGGTTGGTGTAGACAATCCGCCCTTCGGCATCGAGCACGGTGATGACTTCGTCGAGCACGGCGAGGATGTCCCGGTCATGTCCGCCAGGAAGGGCGTATCGATCGAAAGCGCTGTTCGATGCGGTCATTCGCTCTTGCTCCCAACCAAGTCCACGATCTTCCCATACTACGTAGATCCAGCCAGCGGCGCTATGTGTTCCACGAGATTGGCCGTGCCTGCGCAAGCCGGATACGTTGAACGCAATGATGCTGGTCGCGGCGGGATCCTCGACGTGGGGACAGTTCAGTTGAACAACCGCGTTCGCCGTCGGCAACAACAGCAGCGCCGGCGACGCCAGACCCGCATCACGTTCATCCTGTCGGCCGTGGTCGTGGCTGGCATTGCGATGCTCATCGCGGTACGTTCCGGAGGCGGAGGTGGTGGCCCCCAGTTGAGCGGGCTGGCCCAAGAAGGCAAGAGCCTTGCCGTGCAGCGCAGTTGCGTCGGGTGCCACGGTCGTAACGGCGAAGGCGGGGCCAATCACACCGGCCCGCCATGGGTCGGCCTGTACCTCTCGACGGTGTCGCTGGCCGATGGCGGCAGCGTCGTTGCCGACGAGGCATATCTCGTGGAATCGATCCTGCAACCGAAGTTGAAGCAGACCCTGGGGTGGGGACAAATGCCTGAAGCATCCTTGAGCGCTGATGATCTTCGGGCGATCATCGCCTACATCAAAGAACTCACGCCACCGCCGACCACACCCGCCGGATCCTGACTGCCGCTCGCCGATCTGTAGCGTGTCGATCGTCACTTGACCGAGGAGATCTCTATGGCTGTCACCGTTGACCAGTTGGTCCACCGGGAGTCGATCTGTGACGTGGCAAGGCGCTATTCACGCGGCGTCGACCGGCTGGATGCCGACTGCATGCGATCCGCGTATTGGCCCGACGCCATCGATGAACACGGTAGCTTCGTCGGCAACGCCTGGGAGTTCGTTGATCACTGCATGACCGGTCACACGCGGTGGCGGTCGACCATGCACTGCATCTTCAATCATCTCATCGAGTTCGACCCCGACGGCATGCACGCCCGTGGCGAGGTTTATAACACCACCTACTTGTTCCGTGCCGATTCGGCCGTGCTCGATACGTGGTGGGGACGGTACCTCGATCGTTACGAGGAGCGGGCCGGTGAATGGCGCATCGTGCACCGAGTGTGCGTTCACGAGGGCACCCGTACGGAGGAGATTGCCCAAACCATGCCGATTTCGACCGAGATGTTTCGGCAGGGATCATTCGATCGTCCGACTGCCGGTAGACCTCTCGGGACCTGATGCCGAGAATCTGGCCGAACCGTCTCATCAGCTCAGCTCGTTCGCTATGCCGGCGGCGTGGAGGTGAATCCGCTCGACGGCGCGCGCGACATCGAGCACGCTCTCGCGGTCTGCCAGCAACATTCGGTGTTGCAGCCAAACGGTGCTGGCGGCGGCGTGTTCGACCCGGGGCAACCGCACGGAGGCATAGTCCACATCGGGGGCCCGGTGGCGCAGACGTGGAGCAAAGTTGCTGTTTCGGAAGATCGACAGGTCGCTGAGCGCGGGGTACGACACACCCATTGGGATGCCCTCGGCCGCCAGCGCGGCCTCGAACTGCTTCAGCGGTAGGCCGGCGAACTGGCTGTGGTCGTAGTGAAAGACGAAGCAGTAGTTGCCTTGGCTGCTCATCCGTGGATCGCGACGAGGGGTACGGATGCCAGGGATCGCGTCGAGGGCAGCGTTGAGCGCGACAGCGTTGTCATTGCGGGTCTGGTTCTGTGCCGGGAACCGGCCGAGTTGAGCGCTGAGCACGGCACCTTGCCATTCGGTCATCCGGAGATTCGAGCCGTACGTCGCATGATGGTAGAACCACTCGCCCTGCACTCGTCCGCAGTCGGCGTACGCCCATGCGGCATCACGCAACGCTTCGTCGTTGCAGATCAGTACCCCTCCCTCGCCGGCCGTCATCAGCTTGGATCGCTGCATCGAGAAGCTGCCGAAGTCACCCCATGAGCCGACTCCTCGACCTCGCCAGACGGTGCCATGCGCGTGCGCGCAATCCTCCACGAGTCGGAGCCCCCGGCGAGTACACAGCTCGGTGAGCGCGTCAAGATCACACGCGGCTCCGGCCACGTGAACGGCAATGATGGCTTTCGTTCGTGCGGTGATTGCGGCCTCGGCCGCTGCCACGTCGATGCACAACGTGTCGGCGTCGATGTCGACGAGGATCGGTATGGCGTTCACGGCGAGAGCCGCCGTTGCCGACGCTACGAACGTCATACCCGGAACGATCACTTCGTCATCATCGCCGATGTCGCACGCAGCTAACGCGGCTTCGAGCGTATGGGTGCCGTTGGTGAGCGCGAGACCGAATCTGGCCGAGTGATAGTGCGCGAAGTCCGCCGCAAAATCGGCGGCCACCGTGCCGTTGCCCTGCCACCACCCTCCAGCCTCGAGCACAGTGAGCAGACCCTCGCGCTCGCCGGCATCCCAGACGGGCCACGAGGGATAGTCAACACTCCTGATCGGCGATCCACCCAAGATCGCTGGCGTGCCGAGCAGGCTGGTCATTCGAGTCTCCGTCCGAACCGTTCCAGCAACGGCTGCAGCCCACCGTAGGTGACCACACGGAACTCCTCGGCCGCGGCAAGGCCGTGCTCGCCGCCGGTTCGTGACGCGCCGACCCGAAGCAGTGGTTCGATGAGCGGGCGAGCGTCGTGGTGGCGCACCACGTCGTCGGCGAGTGGTAGCTCCCAACCGCCGGTCGCTGCCTGCAACCGGAGTTGGTTGGCGTAGTTGGTGAGCATCGTGCGATGGGCGCAGGCTGCTTCGATTTTGCGGTCGAGCGTGGCCGAGATGTCGACGACATCGGTCACATCGACCACCCGCCGGCCGAAGTACCACCGCTCAAAACATCCGTGGACTTCCAATCCAACGGCGAGGTGCTCGGGATGATGCTTGTCGAACTGGCTGGTCCAGAACGCTTCGTCGGTAGCCGCAGCGACCACCACATGGTCTTGGTTGTCCTCACCGAACATGCTGTACGGGTCGAACGAGACAAGCGCGTACGGGCGGTGGGTGCGTACCTGGCGGATGATCTGCTCGCGCAAGGTGACCTCGCTGACGTCGCCCAGCACATCGGTCGGGTAGCCGAGTTCGACGATCTGGTCGATACCGAGGATCGCCGCAGCGGCGACGAACTCGGAGCGGTTGGCTGCGATGGTGTCGTCGACCGACAGGCCGAGCGAATCCCACCGATCATCGGTGACGCGGACCACGACGATGCGCCACCCGGCATCCGACCACGCTGCAACGGTGCCCCCGATGAACAGTGCAACGTCATCGGCATGGGCGACGACGACGAGAACGACTCGACCGTGGCCACGCTCGATCGTACGGGCTGTCGTCATCGGGCCCCAGAGTACCCAGTTCGAGAAGTCGTTCGCCACGCTTGACTAGCGGCCGAGATCTCCCTACATTCCGTTGTATCTCATGACTGGCACCGCTGAATCCGAGATCGGTACACCCTTTCGTTGTGAGGAGCGGACTGCCGTCGAGGTACTGGCCGATCTCAAGCGTCCGTGGGTCGCATGCGTGAACGATCCGCCGTGGCCGTCGTTTTGGCAGTCGGCCGGCAACTCAGTGCGAGAACCGGCTGTCGTGGTGGCTGCGTGGGACATGGACGTCAAGCACTTGGAACGTATTGCCACGCAGGTGGATGCTGGCCGGTTGGAGGATGCGGTAGTCGTCGGATTCGGAGGAGGAACGGCGCTCGACACGGCGAAGTTCCTGGCGTGGAAGTTGGGGCTCGCGCTGGTGCAGATTCCGACGATCACTTCCGTCGATGCAGGGTTCACCGATGCGGTTGGGGTGCGTGATTGTGGTCGTGTGCGCTACGTCGGCACGGTGGTACCTGAACGTGTGGTGCTTGATCTCGATCTGATCCGGAGTGCGCCTCGGCGCCTGAACCGTGCTGGCGTTGGTGACGTCCTTTCGTGTCACACTGGCCTGTTCGACTGGCGACTCGCCGACGATGCCGGTCAGGCGGGCGAGCGGGTCTGGCACGATGGGTTGGCTGCGCTCGGCACGACGCTGCTCGATGAACTCGATGCCGCAGCAGACGACATCGCTGCGGTGAGCGAAGCCGGTGTTCGGTTTCTCGCCGACGCGTACCGGCGCATCGGCGCTGCATGCGCGTGGGCGGGTCACAGCAGGTTCGAAGAGGGAAGTGAACACTTCTGGGCCTACGCGTATGAGCACGCAACCGGCGCGCATCTGGTGCACGGCGAGGTGATCGCGTTCGCGGTGTGTGCGCTAGCGCACGTGCAAGGCAACGATCCCGACCGCGCTCGCGACATCGTGGTGAGGTCGAGGGTTCGCGCCCACCCGGCCGACCTGGGCGTCTCCGAGACGGACTTCCGAAGCTGTCTGCTGAATCTGTCCTGCTATGCCCGCGTGGAAAATCTGGACATCGCCGTCGCCGATCTACGCCCGATCTCGTCACAGCAGGCCAACGACGCATGGGCGTTCGTATCAGGGTTACCGCGTCAACACGAGGATCCATCATGAACGGCACCGAGAGCCTGGTCCGCACATCGGTGTGATGTACACATTGCAGGCATGGTGATCAGTTCAACAGCTCACTCGTGAGGTGACCTTCGACCCTGGCCGAGGTGTCCCGAGGCTCGTACCGTTTGTCATGACGGGCCATCCGCCACGCACCACAAGGGGTGAGGGTCTCATGAAGGAACTCGTGTTTCAACGGCAATTCTTCCCGATGCTCGAGCGGTGGCCCGACAAGATCGGATTCCACGATGGCGACTATCACGGTACGTTCGCGCAACACGGCGACCGCGTGCTGCGCTTGGGCGATGCGATGCGAACCGAGTTCGGTATGAAACGCGATGACCGGTTTGCCGTGATGTCGTGCAACAGCCATCAGTATCTCGAGCTGTACCACGCTGGCTTCCTCGGTGCGGGCGTCATCAACCCGCTGAATCTGCGCCTCGCCGGCCGGGAGCTGCAGTACATCCTGGCCGACTCTGGCACGACGGTCGTGTTTGTCGATGCGCTGTTCGCCGATCACTTTGCGCGCAGTGTGGCCGAGGTCCGATCAGAGTTGCCGCTGCGCCATGTCGTGCTCATCGGCGATGGTGATCTGCCGTGCGACGTTCGCTACGAAGACCTCATCTCCGCCGGTGAACCGGTGATGCCGCCGGAGTCCGAGGAGTCTGACCCGGCCGTGTTGATGTATACGGGCGGAACCACGGGGTTGGCCAAGGGGGCGCTTCTCGAGCAACGCGCGGAGGTGTTGAATCTGTACCACATCGGCCTCGCACTGGGCTTTGGTGAGGAGCGCGTGTATCTCCATCAGACGCCCATGTTCCACGCCGCGTCGATGGGCGGCATCATCGGCATCCCGGCAACCGGAGGGACGTCGGTGTTTGTCCCGATGTTCGATCCCGAACCGGTGATGCAGGCAATCGAAGGATACTCGGTCGACTGGACGATGATGGTGCCGACCATGATCGCGATGGTGCTGAACCACCCAGACTTCCGGCCGGATCGCTTGGCTTCACTTCGTGATCTCGTCTACGGCGCGTCGCCGATGCCATCGGCATTGCTCGAACGGCTGATGACCACCTTGTCGGATCTCAACCTGTGGCAGGGGTACGGGATGACCGAATGTTCATCGGTGCTCACGTTCCTGACGGCCGCCGACCATCGTCGCGGCGGCTCGATTCTGCGTTCGGCGGGCCGACCCGCGATGGGTGTCGAAGTCGGTATTCGCAACGACAAGGGCTGCCGGCTCGGGCCGCGAGAAGACGGAGAGGTCTGGGCGCGCGGCGGAAACTTCATGCGCGAGTACTGGCATCGGCCTGAGCAGACCGCGTCGGTGTTCACCGATGGCTGGTATCGCACGGGTGACGCCGGGCACCTCGACGAGCAGGGATATCTCTATCTGGTCGACAGAGTCAACGACATGATCGTGACCGGCGGCGAGAACGTCTACTCGATCGAAGTGGAGAATGCGATCTCCACGCATCCGGCGGTCGCTCAGGTGGCCGTGATCGGCATCCCTCATGATGTGTGGGGTGAGCAAGTGCACGCGATCGTGGTGTTGCACCCGGGAGCTGAGGCGACCGAGCATGACATCAGGGAACATGCAAAGGCCACGATCGCTGCATACAAGGCACCAAAGTCGGTCGAGTTTCGCACCGACCCGATCCCATTGTCGGGGGCGCTGAAACCACTGAAACGCGAGCTCCGTGCCCCGTACTGGGAGGGCCACTCGGCTGCTGTTCACTGACCCGGCGCGCCTTTCAAGACCCGCTGCAACGGGCTCAGGCGGCGTAGAAGGTGCTCGCTCCGGGGGCGACCGTCTCGAGGATCGATGTGATGGTCGCGGCATCCAGGATCGGCCGTCGTGCCATCAGCACCCGGTGGAGATCCCGGCGCGCAACGACATCGGCGTCGGACGGAGCGCGGTCCACCTGCAGCGAGGTCTTCACGAACGCGATCACCGGCCGGACCGTGACCGTGAACCCGCATGCATCGGTGAGTTCGACCGCCACACGGTGTGCCTCTTCGTGAGCGTGCAAGAGATACGGCATCAATCGCCCGATGTAGTCGATCGTATGGTCATGCACTCGGACGAGTCCGTGGCGGTGCCGTTTAGCGAAGACCACTGACACTCCCCCCGGTCCGATGACGAGATGGTCGAATGACCCACCGAGCCCGATCAGTTCACCGACGTGGCGCGAATGCCAACCCATGGGCAACTTGAACAGTTCGTGGGCGAGGGGCTGACGGTCTGCCGTTCCGAGTCGTCGTGACACCTGGGCAGAGGTGGTCGGCGTGTGTGGGTCCATGCGCGGCTATCGGCCGGGAAACAGATCAAGTCGAACGATCTTGCCGCAATCATGCCAGTCGTCGGCGGTGTGGTGCACCTCGCTCAGCCTGCGTCGACTCCGCCTGAACCGGTGGATGACGTCCAGGCGTTATAGCCGCCGAGCAGATCGGAAACATCCTGGAACCCGTGCGCTCTCAGCGTGCTAGCAGCAATGCTCGATCTATAGCCGCTGGCACAGTAGACGACGGTCGGGGCGGCCGGATCGAGTTCGCCGAGCCGCTCGAGTAGGGCGGGGAGCTGGATGTGGCGGGCACCGTCGATCATGCCCTCCTCCACCTCGCCTGGGCCGCGGACATCGACAACCTGCATTCTCTCGACCGCGTGGTTGCGCTCAGCGAACTGTTGGACGGTGAGCCGTGAAGCACGCTCGACGACGTCGGGACGTTCGATGAATACTTGGACGGGGTTCCGAAGCCCGCCCAGGACGGTATCGAATCCGATCCTCGCCAAGCGGATTCTGGCCTCGGCGTCGCGACCAGGTTCGCTGACGAGCACGAGTGGGGTGCCGGGCCGAACGACCTCACCGGTGTACTCCGCGAAACGTCCGCCGAGACCGACGTTGATCGATCCGCGCAAGTGCCCAGCTGCGAAGTTGAGTTCGTCGCGGGTGTCGATGATGGCCGCACCTTCGCGTTGTGCGGTGAGCAACGTCTCGAGATCCAGGCCGGCGACTTCGTCGGTCTCGGTGAGCAGTGATCGAGCCTCACGGTTCTTGTTGGCCGCGAACAGGAAGTACAGCGGTGCCGTGGCCTGGCCCTGTGTCACTGTTTCGACGAACTGGTCTTCGCTCATCGGAGCGAGGGCATAGTTGGTTCGCCGTTGCTCACCGATGGTCGACATCGTCTCGGTCGACAGGTTCTTCCCGCAGGCACTGCCCGCGCCGTGTGCCGGGTACAGGCGGGTTGCATCGGGCAGGGTGAGCAGTTGCTCATGGAGTGAACGGTAGAGCTGTCGAGCCAGCCCGTCGGCGCTCACACCGACCGACGACAGCAGATCGGGGCGTCCGATGTCGCCGATGAACAACGTGTCGCCGCTGAGCACGCCGAACGGTGCTGCCTCGGGGTGTTCGAAGATTACGACGCAGATCGATTCGGGTGTGTGGCCCGGAGTGGCGCGGATCTCGAGAACCACCTCGCCGAGCGACAGACGTTGTTCGTGCGCCAGCGGGTCGATAGCGAATTCGGTACGCCCGGCGGCGGCCGCCCCGAACGAGATCGTCGCGCCGGTGGCCCGGGCCAACTCGAGATGGCCAGAGAGAAAGTCGGCGTGAAAGTGGGTTTCGATGACCCGCTCGATTGTGAGGCCTGCGGCTGCTGCGTCGGCCAGGTAGCCGGAGACGTCACGCTGCGGATCGACCACGACGGCTCGCCCGGATGTGACGTCGCCGATGAGATACGAAGCGTGGGAGAGGCATCCGAGGTAGTACTGCTTGAAGATCATCGTGGCTCCTTCATGCCGCTGGCGTCCCGGCTCGCTCAGATCTGGCGATAACATCAGTCTTCCAGGTTCTGCTGCAGCGGCGGATTCCTCGATGAAGGTGAGGGCCCATGGCCACAGGTACCGTGAAGTTCTTCAACGCCGAGAAGGGCTTCGGCTTCATTTCTCGCGATCAGGGTGACGATGTTTTCGTGCATTTCTCACAGATCCAAGGTGATGGCTACAAGTCGCTGTCCGAGGGGCAGGCCGTCGAGTTCGACGTCGCTCCTGGCCGCAAAGGCGAAGAGGCACAGAACGTCAGGCCGCTCTGAGCACCTTCGCCAGGCCCGCTTTTGTGACTGAGACGTCACAGATGTGTGGACCGGCCCGTGGCTAGCACCGGGGGGCGTGCCAAACGCGACCGTGAACGGGCGCGCCAAGAGCGGGCGACGATCAAGCGCAATCGGCGGCAAGCCGACGGTGCATCGAGTGACCCGTCCGACGATGTAGCCGGTGATGTCGCAGTGCGTCCCCAGGGCGGCCCACAGGCATCTCAGAGCGATGTGCTGGCGCAGCTCGCGATGTTGCATCAGCGATTCGAAGATGACGAGATCGACTTTGACGACTTCGAAGCCGCGAAAAACGAGTTGATCGGCCAGCTCGATGTCGGGTGACGATCAGATGATTGCGCTGCTCGACGTTGTGCAAGATGGCGACGAAAGCGGTGACCTCGTCGACAACGCGTTCATCGCCGCTCGGCTCGGGTGGGACCTCACGGTGGTCGCCAGCTGCCTGCATGACGCCAAGGAGCGCTCGCTGGTATGGGGGCGGCGCAGCGGTGAGAAGCCTGAGCCGTGGTTCAACGAACTGGAAATCACGGTGCAAGGGCGTCGTCTGCTGCGTACCCGTACGGGCGGCGCTGCTGACACATCTGCCTGAGTCGGCCCACCTCACGGCGCAATGACGAGGTGACCGATCCCGATGAACGCGACAACACCTTCTAGTTCTTGGTCGGCCAGTGCACGGCAGCGGTGGCGGCGAGAAGTAGTCGAGCAACTGACGCTGGTCGGCCACCTCGGCCGGTGGATACTGCTCGGAGCGGCATCGGGAGCGTTGGCGGGACTGTCGTCGTTCGTGTTTCTCGAAGTGCTCGATCGCATCACCCGATTACGCACCTCGCATGGGTGGCTCCTGTGGCTCCTGCCGGTAGCGGGTTTGGTGATCGGAGCGACGTACCACTATCTCGGTGGCCGTGCTGGCCAAGGCAACTCGCTCTTGATCGATCAGATCCATCAGCCGACCGGTTGGGTGCCCCGGCGGATGGCGCCGTTGGTGCTGCTCGGTACCTGGGCTACCCACTTGTTCGGAGGGTCCGCCGGGCGCGAGGGGACGGCATTGCAGATGTCGGGCAGCCTGACGGATCTATTGTCGCGGGCGTTGCATCTCGATGATGGCGATCGTCGGCTACTGTTGATCGCGGCATTGGCCGGTGGGTTCGGTGCAGTGTTCGGGGTGCCGCTGGCGGGGGCCGTGTTCGCGCTCGAGGTCCAGTCCATCGGTCGAGTCCGCTACGAGGCGCTGGTCCCTGCACTCACCGCCTCGTTGGTCGGCGATCTGGTCGTCTCAGGGCTTGGCTATCACCATCCGCCGCTCCCGCAGCTCGATGTCGCGCTCGACGGATGGCTCATCGCCAAGGTGGCGGTCGCCGGATTGGCGTTCGGGTTGGTCGGAGCCGCGTTTGCCGAGTTGACCCACTCGCTCAAGCGCGTCATAACAGCACGAGTGGGCTGGCCGCCGTTGCGACCGATGATCGGCGGATTCGCACTGATCGGACTGGTCGGGTTGTTCGGTCGAGACTACGTCGGGCTGTCACTTCCCCTCGCAGGCCAAGCATTGGCTGGCGACCGATTGAGTTTCGCCGTGTTCGCGTTGAAGTTCGTGTTCACGGTGATCACCCTGGGGTGTGCCTTTCCTGGCGGCGAAGTTACGCCATTGTTCGTGATTGGTGCCACGTTGGGCGCGGCGTTGGCGTCACCACTGCATCTCCCTGTGGCCCTGCTCGCCGCGGTCGGGTTCGTCGCTGTGTTCGCCGGGGCGGCGAACACACCGCTGGCATGTTCCATCATGGGCGTAGAGCTGTTCGGTTCAGGTGCGGTGACACCGGTTGCGGTCGGGTGCGTCATCTCGTACGTGTTCTCGAACCATCGCGGCATCTATCCGACACAACGCATCCACACTGCCAAAGGTCCAACTCGTATCCACGGCCGACCGACACTGGATGAATGGGGTAGTCGCACAACCGAGGCCGGCGAGTGACCTCTGCTCAGATTTTTGCCGGTGCCAACTTGGCAAGTGGGAGATAGTCGTCGAGATCGAGCGGGACGAACGTGCTGATCAACAGATCGGCCATGAGTTCGTCGAGAGTCGGATCGTTCGCAGCGTCAGCTAGGGCGGTTCGCACTTCGGCCGCTTCGGACGGGTCGATTGCCCGCCCTGCCACGATCGGCAGGCATGGCACCCGAGGGCCATGACCAACCACGGTGAGGGCATTGACAAGGTCTGGGTAGAGGTGACGAATGTGGGCAAGCGAGACAGCATCGATCGAAGCGATCTCGGCGGACCCATCGTGTACGGCGCGAACGCTCGCGAGGTGTGAGCCGGTCCAGTGGACATCGCCTTCCCATGCCGCGCCCGGTCCGTGGACTGTCGCGAGCAAACTGATCCAGCCGGACAGGCTCGAACTGCTGTTGACCGCAGCGACTGCGCCGGCAAAGTCGGCCGGGCGCCGGTCGCTGGTAGCCAGCAGAACGCTCCGGTAGGTGGCGCCCACCGCATCGGCGATGAGCGGAGAAAACGCGCCGAGCACGGTGACAGTGTCGCGGAATTCGGTGATCAACGGCCATCCGCAGGTTTGGGCCACCACCAAGTCGCCACTCGTCCACAAGTCGTGCACGTCGACATCCCATTCCAGGTGGCTGGGCAGCCAGTCGACTCGCGAACTGACCGCCTGCCAGTAGCGGTCGTAGGACGCTCTCAGAGGCTGGAACGGGTACATGCCCAGCGCCGCTCGACCGCGTGCGGCAACGGTGGTCACAAGGATGTGACGGTAGCGCCGAGCGAACTGACGGGCGACGAGATCGGTCGCAGTGCATAGCGTCGGCAGATCTCGATGTAGCCGCTGTACGAGCCTGCGCCACCCTCGGCAATGGCAGCAGCGCCGATGTCGGTGGTGAGCGCGGGCAGCCGGTACCACGCTGCTCCGGGGAATGCGTGGTGGGTGTAGTGCAGGTTGTTGTTGAGGAACAGCGTCCCGAAGAATCGGCCGCTGTGCACGATGGCCGAACGGTTGGAATTGCCTTCTGCGACCCGGTGTTCGGCAAACGAACGCACGTACGTGACCCCGAGCCCGAGGTAGCAGAACCCAAAGAGGTACTGCCAGGCGGGAACGCCCGCCGCGGCCACGACGAGCCACATGACGGCGCAGGCCGCCACGATGTGCGGAATCCACACTGTCAGGCGCTTCGGCTGGTGAAGCATGCGACGGAACTCGCTCGACAACGTCGCCGAGATCCCGAGTGCAGGCCCAAGGATGAACCGGCCGAACAGCGTGAAGTTGGCCTCGAGGATTACCCGCTTGAACCGGCTCGCACGGCCCCACTGGGCCTGTGTCACGAAGAACGACTCCGGGTCGATGCCTGGCACGGTCAGTTCCACTGCATGGTGGGTGAGGTGCGACTCGGAGTACAGCGCGAAGGGCAACCACAACGAAAGTGGACTTGCCGCAAGCACATGGTTGACCATCGCCGATGGGGTTGGGTGCCCGTGAATAGCCTCGTGTTGTAACGACATGTACCAGGCGCCGAGCAACGCGAAGCAGGCAACGACCACGATCGATGGGAGGCGATCGTGCCAGACGAGCAGACCGACCCATCCGGACCAACACGCGATCGCAACGACGATGGTGGGCCACTCCACCGACTGCAACCGTCCGTTGTCGCGTTGATTCATCGACAGTGATTGTTCAGGATCGCACGGTTCGAAGCAGGCAATTCAAGAGGGGAGTAGCGCACAAGTCGACGCACTTGTGCGCAGTTGACGCACAGATGGTGTACATCCACCACGAATGTGCGAGTAGTCTGCAGTTGTGCTGGATCGTCGAAACCTTTTAACCACATTTCGTGAACGGATGGAACAGGTCATCCGAGGCAGTGGCCTCACGCGAACACAGTTTGCAGCGAGAGCAGACATCGACCGCTCGACGCTGTCGCAACTGATGTCGGTGTCCAACCGCCGGCTCCCACGGATCGAAACATTGGCCGAAGTTGCAGCGTCACAACAGGTATCCATCGATTGGCTGCTCGGCCTCACCCACGAGGGGCCGATGCAGGCCGAGATGCTGCAGGAGCAGACGTCGTTCGAGCACGATGCGCTGTCGCCGAACGATGAACGACTGATCGCATGGTTCCAGGAAGCGCAGGGTTACAAGATTCGCTACGTGCCGTCAACACTGCCCGATCTGTTGAAGACCGAAGATGTCATCCGCTTCGAGTTGGCGCAGTACGTCGCTTCGAGCCCGGAGCAGAAGATCGAGACGGCCGCGGCACGACTGGCGTGGACCAGGGGGCCGGGGAGCGATCTCGAGTGTTGCAACAGCGTGCAAGCAGTCGAGTCGCTCGCGCGTGGAGAGGGCATCTGGCGCACCCTGCCGCATCCGCAACGAGTGGCCCAACTGGAGTACATGGTCGACCTCACGACCGAGTTGTACCCCACGCTGCGGTGGTTCTTGTTCGACGGCCTGCAACGCTATGCGGCACCGATCACCATTTTCGGCCCGCAACGTGCTGCTTTGTACCTTGGCCAGATGTACCTCGTGCTCACTTCCACCGAGCATGTCCGCACCCTGACGCGCCACTTCGACGATCTGATCCGAGGTGCCGTGGTGCAACCGAACGAGATTCCCGCCCACCTCGCAATGCTGCTCACGGTGGCCAAACGCCACCGGCCGCGATGATCGGGATTGGCGGCCTCAGCCCATCACCGTGCCGGAAGTGGCCGACGGGATGCGCAGTCGTGAAAAGGCCCCGAGGTTGATCGACCGCCCAGTGAGTGGCCCGACAACGTGCACCGGGTCTGCGTCATGGGAGTGTCCGGCTGCGGACGCATCGATGAGCGCACGCATGAACCGCCCGGCCATGGGAGCGTTCTTGAACTGGTTTCCACTCGTGGCGCAGGCCATGAAGTAGCCCGGTAGGCCCGAGACGTCGTAGATCGGCACCCAGTCATCAGCGACGTCGTACAACGCGGCCAAGCCGGTCGGGCGGTGCGGCACCCCGAAGCCGGGTATCCGACGTGCGAGGCGGAGCATGGTGGTTTCGAACCGTTCGACCGTGGGGTGCTCGTCGAAGCTGTCCGGGTCGTCGATCCATTCGAGTTCGTCGCACTCAGGCTCGGCACCGCCAACCATCAGCGTCTCGCCGACCTGCGGGCGGAAATACTGGCCGATGTCGAGGTCGGCGACAATAGGTGCCCCGTCCTGCAACCGCATCCCGGAGGGAGCGGGTGCCGCAAACACCTCCTGGCGCAGCGGCCGGTGCCCGATCCGCATTTCCTCGACCACACCAGCGAGTTTGTTGATGCGTCCCGAATGCGGGCCGCCGACATTGACCACCACCGGCGCGTGGATCGTGCCGCCATCGGCAAGCGTGATACCCGCAACCCTGTCACCGTGTCGGACGATGCCGATGACCTCGTGGTGAAACCGGAACGATGCGCCATGTCGCCGGGCGGCATGGGCAAGGTTTCTTGCCGCCAGCATCGGATCGTCGATGAACCCTGACGATGGCTCGAAGTAGGCCGACACCTCTCCGACCGGATCATCGGCGAAGGCCGGATCATCGATGAGTTTGGGCGGCCAGAACCTGCCGACGTCGAGTGTAGGAAACCGTTGCCGGATGTCGTCGGCTTGGAGCGTCTCG
Organism: Actinomycetes bacterium; assembly: GCA_025359865.1. Lineage (GTDB taxonomy): Bacteria > Actinomycetota > Acidimicrobiia > Acidimicrobiales > Ilumatobacteraceae > VFMC01. Next base: position 49,855 of record JANYDH010000104.1, read on the forward strand.
TAGCCGATGCCGATGTCGTCCCACTGCCGCAGCACCGCAGCGGTGTTGGCTCCCGGTGACTCGAGAACCAGCATTCCCGTCCGGATGAACCGTGCCATCCCGTCGGGGTCATCGGTGCCGAGAAAGTTCGACCAGTGGTGCCACTCGGCAGCCGACTCCCACGCAGTGAGCACTGCGTCGAGCGTGGAGTAGCTGAAGCGGATGATCGACGACGATGAACTCGTCGATCCGGCTCCGGGTGCCGGGCCCTTGTCGACGCAGACCACCCTGCGCCCGTTGCGGGCAAGCTCGAGTGTGACCGCCGAGCCGATGACACCCGCTCCGATGACCACCGCATCCGTCGCCTCAGACATGTCTTGAACCTAGCAATGCGTTCGACCATATGTCAGGGGACAAGGTCCCGGAGTAACGTCGGGTCGTCCATCATTGGATCTGTCTGGATCGAGGGGAAACATGAACTGGGATGTCTTCATCACCTGCGCCGTCACTGGTGCGGGTGCCACAGTGGGCAAGAGCCCCCACGTGCCGGTGACGCCCGAGCAAATCGCGAGCTCTGCGATCGAGGCGGCCAAAGCAGGCGCTGCCGTGGTGCACATCCATGTTCGCGATCCGTTGACAGGGATCGGTTCGCGTTCGACCGAACTCTATGCCGAGGTCGTCGATCGGATCCGCTCGTCCGACACCGATGTCGTGATCAACCTCACTGCGGGCATGGGTGGCGATCTGGTGCTCGGCGGCGACGAGCAGGTGCTCCCGCCGAACCCCGACGGCACCGACATGGCGGGTGCCACCGAGCGGCTGGATCATGTTCGCACGCTGCTGCCCGAGATCTGCACCCTCGATTGCGGCACGATGAACTTTGCTTCGGGTGGCGATTACGTGATGGTGAACACCCCGGGCGTGTTGCGCTCGATGGCCCGTCAGGTGCAGGCGCTTGGCGTGCGACCAGAGCTGGAAGTGTTCGACACCGGCCATCTGGTGCAGGTCAAAGAACTGATCCGTGATGGGCTGCTCGACGACCCGGTGATGATCCAGCTGTGCATGGGAATTGCCTACGGCGCTCCTGATGATCCGTCGACGTTCATGGCGATGGTCAACAACCTGCCGCAAGGGAGCGTGTTCTCTGGCTTTTCGATTTCCCGGATGCAACTGCCGTTCGTGGCCATGGCTGCGCTCGCTGGCGGCAATGTCCGCGTCGGGTTGGAGGACAACTTGTACCTCGGCCCCGGAGAATTGGCCACCAACGCGCAATTGGTCGAGCGCGCCGGCATGATTCTCGAGGGGATGAACGCAAGGATCATCGGACCTGATGAGGTGCGGGCCAAGTTGAAGCTCACCAAGCGCGGATGACCTCGTGAGCCCGATTCCAGGTTTACAACGAGTGGGACTACTCGGCGGCGGTGTCATCGGCGGCGGGTGGGCGGCGCGATTCTTGCTCAACGGTGTCGACGTGCAGTTGTTCGATCCCGATCCCGAAGCGCCACGCAAGATCGGTGAAGTCTTGGCCAATGCGCGTCGCGCCACGACGAAGCTGGTGATGCCGTCGCTGCCGCCTGAGGGCGTACTCAGGTTCGTCTCGACGCCGGAGGAGGCGGCCACCGGCGTCGACTTCGTACAGGAGAGTGCACCCGAGCGGCTCGAACTGAAGCAAGATCTGCTTCGTCGCGCCAGTACCGCCGCCGGTCCGGATGTCGTGTTCGGCTCGTCCACCTCGGGGCTGTTGCCGAGCCTGCTACAAGAAGGCATGCGCTTCCCCGAGCGACTGGTCGTCGGGCATCCGTTCAATCCGGTGTACCTGCTGCCGCTCGTCGAGGTGTGCGGCGGCGCCGTCACGTCGGTTGCCGCGGCTGACCGTGCCGTCGCGGTGTACGAGTCGCTTGGAATGCACCCACTGCGGCTCGCCAAGGAGATCGACGGGTTCGTTGCCGATCGTCTGATGGAGGCGCTGTGGCGCGAGGCGTTGTGGCTGGTGAACGACGGTGTGGCAACGGCCGAGGAGATCGACGATGCGATTCGGTTCGGCGCCGGTCTGCGATGGAGCTTCATGGGCACGTTCCTGGTGTACCGCGTGGCCGGCGGCGAGGCGGGTATGCGCCACTTCATGGCCCAGTTCGGGCCAACGCTGCACTGGCCGTGGACGAAGCTGATGGACGTACCCGAACTGACCGACGAGCTACTCGACCGGCTTGTTGCGCAGTCCGACGACCAGGCCGCAGGTCGATCGATTCGCGAGCTCGAAGTGCTGCGCGACGATTGCCTCATCGCAGTGATGCAGGGTTTACGCACGGTCGGGTTCGGTGCCGGCGAGGTGCTCGACCGGTACGAGCGGCAGTTGTTCGGGCGATCTCCGGCGCCGGCGGTCATCCTGGGTGGCGGTCCGATCCGCATCCATGAGTGCACCGTGCCCACGGAGTGGGTCGACTACAACGGCCATACCAACGACAGCCGGTACATGCAGTTGTCCAGTGAAGCGGGCGACCGGTTCCTGCGCCACATCGGCATGGACGCGGCCTATCTCGAATCGGGACGGAGCTTCTTCACCGTCGAGAGTCACATCAACTATCTCGCCCAGAGCACGGCCGGTGACCGGCTGTACGTCACGATTCAGCTCATCTCGCACGACGAGAAGCGGATGCGGTTGTTCACTGCGATGCACCGTGCCGACGACGATTCGATGGTGGCGACCGCCGAGCACATGATGCTGCACGTCGACACACGACTCGATCGAGCATCACCGACCGACCCGTTGATCCTCGACCGTCTTGCGGTCATCGGGGCGCAGCATGATCTCCTGGCCTTGCCCGCACAGGCCGGGCGGGCGATCGGCCAGCGCCGTGATGCGTAGCTGGCCCGTTTGTCTCGTAACGAAGGAGACCTGGTGAACCCCGACCCACCTGGTGAGGACGACGCATCGATCAGCGATGAAGAGTCGCGTGTGGCGATGCGCGCATTCTTGCAGCGCAGTGAGGTGCGCCTGTCCACGATCCACCGCGTTGCCCAAGCCTTGCTGGGTGGTTCGGCATTGATCCTGCTCCTGCCGCTGTTCTTGCGTGACGCGTTCCCGAAGATGATGACTTTGCTCATCTCGTCGTATGACGCCGGCCAGCATTGGCTACCGATCGTTGCGATCGGCATCGCCGCGTCGCTCGTGATCCTGCTACCGGTGCCGGCGGTCTTCCTCCTCGTCGGCGACCTGCTCGGGTTCTACTTCACGAGTAATACGTTCGGTGCACATCACACCGGCGTGCAGGAGCCGGATCGGGTGATCTTCAATCCGCGCTTCATCATCCCGGGACTCGGATTCAACAACGACGAGTTGAGCCCTGGCACCCGACAGTTGCTCGCCGAAGGGCGTGACGACGAGTGGACCCGCGGGCTGCTCGTTCCTCACAGCACCGACGACAACGGGTGGCGTGACCGGTTCGATACGCGCTCGTACGAAGTGTGGGGCGTGCTTGCCGACGAGGGCGCAGCGGGCGATACCGAGCGGGTCCGTCAGGCGTTCCGCCTCGCCGGGCTCAATCGTGACCGCACGCTTGCGCGCGACGTCGCTCGAACCGAGGCCCTCATTGCCCGCCACGTGCTGTCAATCCGCACGGTCGTGCTGCGGTACAGCAAGGCACTGTTGTTGTTGATCATCACCACCGTCGTCACGCTTGCCGCGTCGGGCCTGGTCGATCAGGCCATCCGCGAGGACCCCTCAGGTGGCAAGTTCACCGCCGGGTTCCCCTACCGGTACTTGTTCCTGGTGTCGGTTGTCTACGCGTTGTGGGCTCCACTAGCGGCGCGCAGCGTGACCGCGCCGCTGCGGATGATCCAACGGCACACCCCCGGTGTCGGCCAACATCGTGACGTCTATCTCGATAAGCACACCACACAGGTCGAGTCGGCAACGATCCTCGTCACGTTCCTGGTGCTTGCAACGGCCGACACGGCCATGGTCTTCGCGAGTTGGAAGGCGGGCCAGGGAGCGGGGCTTGCCGTTGGCATCGTGCTTTTCGTGCTCAGCATCGGCGCGTGGGTGGCTGCGCTCGCCGACTTTCGGGCCACACCGCGCGACACCATCACCGCGCTCGGGTTGCTCCTCAACGGATACGAAGCCCCAGCGCCGTCGGAAGCGATGCGCGCCGCCCGCGCCCGGCGGCAGGCTCCAGACGTGCCCGGCCTGGAGTGAGACGTTCGTGCGCGAGGATGTGGTTATGACTGATGACGTGCTCCTCGACATCGAACCAGCGGCCGGTGCATTGGGTGCATTCGTGCGTGGCCTTGACCTCACCCGCCCCCTCGCTGCCGACCAGGTTGCTGCTCTTCGCCAATCGATCCTCGATCATCTCGTGGTGTTCCTCCCCGACCAGCCGATGAGTCTGGACGATCTCGAACGGCTCACCGATCAACTCGGTGGACGAGACGTCACGCCGTTCGTCAAACCGGTCGACGATCGTCCGTACGTGATCCGCGTGATCAAAGAAGCCGACGACGAGCTCAACTTCGCCAACGCCTGGCATACCGATCTGTCGTACTTGGAATCCCCACCATCGTTCACGCTGCTGCACGCCTGGGACGTACCCGATGCAGGCGGCGACACGATCTGGTCGAACCAGTACCTTGCCTACGACACGCTGTCCAGTGGGCTGCAGGCAACGCTGCGGACGTTGGAGGCCGTGCACTCCGCCGGCACGGCATACGGCACGGGCGGCTATCTGGAATCGGTGCAGAACAAGACATCGATGGCAATCGAGCCGTCGAAGGATGCGTACCGGCAACAGTCTCACCCGGTGGTGATCCGCCATCCCGAGACCGGTCGCGCTGCCCTGTACGCGAACCCGGTCTACGCAACCAGATTGGCCGGTTGGTCGACTGCGGAATCACAGGGGCTATTTGCTCATCTTGCCCGCCACAGTGTGAACGAGAACTTCACCTGTCGGCTGCGCTGGCGGAGACACATGTTGGCGATCTGGGACAATCGGTGCACGCAGCACAATGCACTCAACGACTACCACGGTGTTCGCCGTGAGATGTTCAGGACAAGCGTGAAGGGCACGGTTCCCGTCGCCTTCACCGGTTGAGTGGGAATGCGTTCGCGCCTGCAGGTGTTGATCCGTCCATGTCCATCCCCGAATCTCATGCCGACCTCCTCAACTCCAAAGCGTTGGCCCACGTCGCAACCATCGGCCCCGACGGTGCCCCGCAGAACAACCCGGTCTGGTTCGGTTACGACGGCACGCATGTGTTGTTCAGCCAGACCACCGGTCGGCAGAAGTACCGCAATCTCAAGAAGTCGCCGCAGGTTGCGCTGTCCATCGTTGATGTCGACAACCCATACCGGTACCTCGAAATCCGTGGAACCGTCGACGAGATTGTCGATGACGAGGGTAACGCGTTCATCAACTCCATGGCTCAGAAGTACATCGACCAGCCGACGTACCCGTGGAATCAGCCTGGTGATCATCGCGTGATCGTCAAGGTCCGCCCTGGCAAGACCACGTCGATGGGCTGACGGTCTCTGCGCCGGTGTTCAGCATCGATTCGTCGTCTTCGCGATGCCGCTTGAGCCCACGTACGACCCATAGTGCACCGGATGAGAGGCTGATATCGATGCTTTCGATGCAATCATCCCTGTCGTAGCGAGAGGACAGCCATGGCAACACTCACCATTCGGGATCTGGACGACGAGCTGCGTGTCCGTTTACGAGTGCGGGCCGCTGAAAGAGGCCGCTCGATGGAGGCTGAGGTACGAGAAATCCTGCGCGACGCCTTGACAAAGCCAGCGGCACAAGACCGGCTTGGAAGTCGTATCCGGCAACGATTTTCAACAATCGGGGGAGCCGAACTCGATCTGCCGTCGCGCACGGATCTCCCCCGAGCCGCCACGCTGCCGTGATCGTCCTCGACACCAACGTCGTGTCCGAACTCATGCGGCCCCAGCCAGTCGAAGCGGTCGTCGAGGGGGTCGACCACCAACACGGCTCTGAGGTCTCTCACTGCAATCACGGTCGCCGAACTGCTCTATGGGGTCGCTCGGCTCCCTGATGGACAGCGCAACGTTGACGACTTCACCGACACCGGCATCGTGATCTTCAACCCCTGGGTCAGAGACTGATCGACCGCTTCAACGAAACGTGATGTGCGCTGAAGATCGTGGCCGGCAGTCGTTGAACGCCGAGACCCTTCCGCCGACCTGTCGTTGTCGGTCCGCAGTGCTCTTCCGACGTGAAGCGCTCAAAATATCCGACCGTTGGCGTTGGGCTGTCATTGATAGATCGTCGCAAATTGCGGATGGAGTGTGGCGGTACCCCGACCCGGCCTCACCGATGTGAACGGTGTGGCATGCTCGACGAATCTGATCATCGTGGCCACGTGTTCGCCGCGACACGCGATTCGAACTCGCCACGGCGGAGACCTGCCCCCGATCCCGCCAGTGCGTTCGCGTCGCGGCGTGAACGTTCGTTGCATGGCCGACGCGTGTGGTGGGAGTCTGTATCAACGATCACGACGGCTGTGCGGGGAGGATCGCGTCGACTTTCACGTCGCCAGCCCCGATAACTCGACGCGACTCGGCACCGCACGAGTTCAGCGACAAACATGACGCCGTTGCCGGTCGGACGACCAGCGGCAACCCACCCGCAACCCCACCGGACGGCAATGCGCGACAGCCTGTTGACGACGACCCAACGCCAAACGTCAGCCCAGAAGGGCGGATGTCAAGATGGCCGACCGTAGAAGAGTTGTCGTGTCAAATCTGTCAACTGCATGCCGGGTTGGTCAGCGCTGCGGCCACGAACGCTGTCATTTCGGGTGCCGCGTAGAGCACGCGTAGCGGTAAGTCGGGTGGCAACAGGTCGTACGCGATCGCGCGCTTCGCCGAATGCTGCATCATGCCCAGCGAGTCTTCTGGTGGCGGATCGGCCGGCATCGGTTCGAAGTACACGTTGTGACACTGATCGCCGGCCCACGCCTGATCGATTAACCGGGATGCGGCCGCAAGCGCACCGTCGATCGCATCGGGAAGGAGAAACCCATCCAGTTGGCAGACGTCGGTCTCCGTGAGTGAACCAAGGCATCGTTCGATGAGTTCGGCGCCGCGCTCGGAGGCGAACTCGTGAAGCGGGTTGCGCTCGAGGTCGACGATGGTGATGAGACAGGATGACCGGTGATCCATGGTCTCAGTATGCGCGGCAGCGATCAGACCGGCTAGAACTGCCGGTGCCATGACACACGATGATGCGGGTCCACAACTCGGGGTGTTCGGCGGCTCCGGCTTCTATGAGTTTCTCGACGATGCCACAGAGATCGAGGTGGCCACGCCGTATGGTCGATGCTCGTCTCCGGTGACGGTGGGCACGATTGCCGGGCGATCGGTGGCGTTCATGGCACGTCATGGCCGTGAGCATGTTTTTGCCGCACATCGCGTGCCGTTCAGGGCAAACCTGTGGGCGATGCATTCGCTCGGGGTGCGTTCGCTCATCGCACCGTGTTCGGTTGGCTCGCTGCAACCCGACATCCACCCCGGCCAGTTGGTCGTGATCGATCAGCTCGTCGACCGCACGTGGGGGAGGCCCGACACGTTTTACGATGTCGGCGGCCCGCACGATGAGCCCGGCGCCCACGGCTCGGTGCATCACCAGACGTTTGCCGATCCATACGATGCGGGACTTCGCTCTGCGCTCGTCGGTGCGGGCACGCGTACCGGTTGTGATGTGGTTGATGGCGGCACCATGGTCGTCATCAATGGTCCCCGGTTCTCCACTAGGGCGGAAAGTACGTGGTTCCGGAGCATGGGCTGGCACGTCGTCAACATGACCGGATATCCCGAGGCAGTACTGGCAGCAGAGCTCGGAATCCGGTATGCGGCGGTGGCGCTGGTGACCGACTACGACGCTGGGGTCGACGGGCATGAACCGGTCACGATGGAGGCTGTGTTCGCGGTGATGCGGGCCAACGTGGCCAGGGTGCGCGGTTTGATCATCAGTTCGATCGAGCATTCCTATGACGATGTGGTGGCAGCACGCTGAGGCTCGCGCGCAGCAGCAGGCTCAGAAGTCGAGATGCGAGTGGTCGGCGCGCTCGACCGGCAATGCTGCTTCGCACCACGCATGGTGTCCGCCGATGAGATCGGCGACAGCGGTGTAGCCGAGGCGTACCAAGTTGGCTGCCGCCAGCGACGAACTGTATCCGCCGTTGCACACCACGACCAGCGGCTGGTCGAACGAACGGATCGCCGGGTGGAGATACCCGTTGGCGGGGTCGAGGTGCCACTCGACCACCGTGCGCGGTACGTGGATCGACGACTCGATGACGCCGAAGCGGGCACGGTCGGTCTGCGTACGCGTGTCGATCACCACTGGCGGATCGTTCGAACCGAGGCGTTCGTGCAACGTGCACGCAGAGACTCGCTCGATCGTCGAGCGTGCCTCGAACAGCAGGTCGTGAACGGTGAAACGTTCGGATCGACGATAGATCGACACACTGTCGTTGCTCACCACACGAGGTGCGATCTGGGTGAGCCCAAACTCGTGAACGGTCGCATGTGCCGCATGGTTGTTGGAATGACTGGAATCGGTGGAGTTACCAGCTGAATGAACGAAGGCGACATGCCCACCTGGCGCACAGTGTTGCACGCATGAATGGACGACGGCGCGCTGGTGGCCAGCGGGGCCGTTGTCGAGGCGGCCGACGATGACGAGGTCGAATCGCCGATCGAGTTGCATCGCCACCGAAGTCAGATGTGCGAAGGCCACCGAGCGGTGCATCGATCTGGCCAGTTTGACCGCATCGAGGCGTACATCGACGCCGAGCGTGACGCGTTCGTTCGTGACCAGATCGGCCACGAGCCACCGAGGGTCCCCACCGACTTGCAGCACCGACGTCGGAGCCAGTGACGCAAGGCGATCAACGAGTTCGCATGGCGTTGGTCCTGGCTGCAACATCACGCCTGATCGTACGGTGGTCGCCGTCTGTGCGAAAGACCGGATCGGGAAACAATCACGAAACTGAGCATGCCTCGGTTCACGGGATGGCAGGCTGTGCGAATGTTGGACCGAACTGCACTTCGCGAACGCTCCCGCGGCTACACCATCGGCGGGGTGCGGATCCTGGCCGGATTGATGTGGCTGGCCAACATCCACTGGAAGGTGCCCGGCGACTTCGGGCAGGACAACGGTGGGGGTCTCTACAAGTACACCGCTGCGGGCGCGGCAAATGCGCCGCTGGCTCCGTTCAGATGGGCCTTGCGTGAGTTCGTGCTGCCGCACTTCACGCTGTTCGGCTGGTTCACGCTCATCATCGAGACCGCACTTGCGGGCTTGCTGCTCATCGGGTATCGCACGCGTCTTGTCGCCCTCATCGGGGCCGCCCAAGCAATCCCGATCGGACTGTCCGTCATCTACTACCCGAAGAGTGACGAGTGGGCATGGTCGTATTTGCTCATGATCGGCCTGCACCTGTTGCTCTGGGCTGTGTCGGCTGGTGATCACCTCGGAGTCGACGGAGTGCTCGCCGCTCCTCGCGACCGATCGTGCAGTGCCCAACGCGTGGTTGGCATCGTCGGGGTGGTCATCGGGGTGGTGGGTCTGTTCATCGCACGGTCGATCGAGTTCGCCGGCAGGAAGGCTGCATTGCTCGGAAGCGATGCAGGGTTTGTCACCGACGGCAAGCTCACCCGTCGATGGGAGCTGAAGTTCATGTGGTTCAACCCGATGTGGGCGCTGATGACCATTGCGTTCGGGGTGCTGCTCATCGTGGGTGCTCGGTATGCGGTGGCAGCTTGGGTCGGCGTCGCCGGCTTCGCTTCGATTGCGGTGGTGGTGTTTTTCTCGCAGACATTCGACTACGTCCGTAACGACGGCACGATCCAGAAGGTGGCCACAGGGTCCAACGCCGCAGTCTGGGCCGGTCTTGCGCTGGCCGGCGCACTGTTCGCGCGCCGCGCGTATGTGGCCGCGGTGCAGCCCGTCACCGAATGAGACGATTTGCGCGCTGGGCACTGTTTGCAACTCCGTGGGTGCTTGGCGCGTGGGTGATGTGGTGGAGTGTCGACCGTGGGCGTGCGCTCCAACGCGCGCAGCCAGCGGTGTTCCTCGGCGCTGCACCGTTGGTCGGCCAAAACTTCCGTCATGGATGGGACTGGCGTTTCGGCATCGGCCTCGTCGGTGCCGCCGTGGTCGGTGCCGTCGTTGCGGCAGCATGCTGGCGTGGGTGGTGGTGGACGGTTCGATTGCGCTGGGTTGCCCTCTGCTCGGCGCTTCTGGCGATGCTGTTCGCGACGTCGCTCGCACTCACCGACGGCGCCGACGGACTGCTGCACGGGGTGACCGACAAGAGCGAGTACCTCGTCAACCTCAAGATCACCCCGCCGGCCGTCAGGTTCGTCGAGACCTTCATCCGAGGCATCGATCGCTATTCGGTACATGTCCGCGGGCATCCGCCGGGCTTTGTCCTGGTCCTGAAGTTCCTCGGTGCGGTAGGCCTCGGTGGCGCGTGGCCGGTGGCGTTGATGTCGGTTTTCGCTACCGGCGTGCTGGCAGCAGCCGTTCTCGTAGCCGTGCGCGCCACTGCGGGCGATGCGTGGATGCGCCGTAGTGCGCCGTTTCTGATCGTTGCTCCGTATGCGATCTGGATGGTCACTTCGGCCGATGCCGTGTTCACGGCCGTCGGAGCCCTCGGCATTGCCGCGGCAGCCGAAGGGGTGCGCAGACCGCGGGCACAAGCGATTGGTCTCGGCATGGTAAGTGGGCTATTGCTCGGATCGCTGCTGTACCTCACGTACCTCGGCGCCGTGCTCTTGATCGTTCCGATGGTGCTGGTCGTCGCGGCGTTCGTCCGTCGTGACCCCGGAGCGTTGTGGACCACAGCGAGTGCGGTGGTCGGCGCTCTGATCGTGGTCGGAGCGTTCAAACTCGCCGGGTTCTGGTGGTTCGACGGAGTTGCCCGCACGAAAGGAGAGTATCTCGACGGCTCTGCTCGCTACCGGGTGTGGTCATACTTTTCGATCGGCAATATCGGTGCGGCGCTCTTCGCCATCGGGCCTGCCACCATTGCGGGACTTTCGAAGCTGCGTAGCCGGCCGATGTGGCTGCTCGTCGGGTCGAGCCTTGCAGCGCTGGCGGTGTCGCATCTCTCGCAATACACCAAGGCCGAGGTCGAGCGGATCTGGTTGCTGTTCTACCCGTTTTTAGTGATCGCCGGGGCCGGCCTGATGTCCCGGGCGAGCCGACGGTGGGGCACGGCATGGGTGGCGGTCCAGGCATCGTCTGCGATTGTCCTCCAGGCAGCGCTGGTGTCGAAATGGTGAGCGGGTCGTCAGCCGAGTTCGATCGGTCGTGGGCCGATGCTGGAACGCAGTGGTGCCGTGCTGAACTCGTTCATCCCGGATTCGAACCCGATCCGGGCTCGGAAACCGAGTGTGTCGGCGGCTCGTTCGGGGCTGGCGTGGACGTGGCGGATGTCGCCGAGTCGGTAACCGCCCGTTACCTGTGGTTCAGGACCACCAGGCGGCCGGAGTGCGAGCGCCATGTCGAGAATCGTGCGCGGTGTGCCCGAACAGATGTTGAACGGCCCCGGCGCACTGTCATCGTTGGTGAGTGCCAAGACGTTGGCGTGAGCCACATCGGCAACGTGCACGAAGTCACGGCGCTGACCACCGTCTTCGTACACCCTGGGTGCCTCGCCCTGCTCGTATGCGCTACGGAACAGGCTGGCCACACCGGCATACGGCGTGTCGCGGGGCATCCGCGGGCCGTACACGTTGTGATACCGCAACGACGTGACGGTGCAGCCGGGGTGCTCTCTGGCATACGCGTTGCACAATCCCTCCTGCGCCAACTTTGTCGTGGCGTAGACATTGCGTGGATCGAGCCAATGATCTTCTGGTACCGACTCACTGCTCAGCGGCCCGTCGCACACTGGGCACGGTGGCTCGAAATTCCCGGCGTCGAGATCGGCAACTTGGCGCGCACCTGGCCGCACCACACCGTGGATGTCGCAGCGGTATCGACCCTCGCCGTATACAACCATGCTCGACGCCAAGACGATTCGTCCAGCGAAGCGGTGCTCGTGCAAGGCGTGCAGCAGGCAGGCTGTACCTGCGTCGTTGCGGCTCACGTAGTCGGCAACATCGGCAAAGTCCACACCGAGGCCCACCTTTGCGGCCTGGTGACACACTGCATCGACTCCCGCCAGAACCGGGCGCCACGTCTGCGGATCTCGAACGTCGGCCCACACATAGCGGGCTGCCCCTGCCAATCCCGCCGGCATGCCAGAGTGCGCGGCACGGTCGAGATCGTCGACCACCACCACGTCGTGGTCAGCGGCGACGAGTTCGTCGACAATGTGCGATCCAATGAAGCCTGCCCCTCCCGTCACGAGCACCCTCATGCTGACACGCCTCTCATATCGATCGTGAACCCCAATGCCTGATGTCATCCTGCCTGCCCTGAACGAAGCAAGCGCCGTGGAATGGGTGGTGCGGCGAATGCCAGCCGGTTATCACCCGATCGTGGTCGACAACGGATCGACCGATGACACCGCCAGGATCGCTGCGACTGCCGGCGCAACGGTGGTTTCCGAACCAGTTCGCGGATTCGGGTCTGCCTGCTACGCCGGTCTGCTCGCGGCAACCGCCGACGTTGTCTGCTTCATGGACTGCGATGGGTCGCTCGATCCGGTCGCGATGCCGCATCTGGTTGGGTATCTGGAGCGTGGTGAGGCCGACCTCGTGATCGGCGCTCGAATCGCGAAGCACGGGGCGTGGCCGATGCATGCCCGCTTCGCCAACCGGGTACTTGCAGCCGAGGTTCGCCGTCGCACCGGCGTGCGACTTGCCGACATCGGTCCGATGCGTGCTGTGGGACGTGAGGCACTGCTCGCACTCGCTCTGCGCGATCGCCGGTCTGGTTGGCCGCTCGAAATGGTGCTCCGCGCCAACGCTGTCGGCTGGCAGATTCGCAACGTGCCGGTCGAATACGCCGAGCGGTCCGGCCGTTCGAAGGTCACCGGAACCGTGCGCGGGACGGTGCGCGCTGTCGGCGACATGAGCCGGATGCTGCGCGAAGATGGCCGGAGCTGAGCGGTGCACGTCACTATCATCGCCAAAGCCCCGGTAGCGGGCCTCGTCAAGACCAGACTGTGCCCTCCCTGCAGCCATGAACAGGCTGCGAACGTGGCCGCCGCCGCGTTGTCCGACACGTTCACCGCTGTCGACGAAGTCGCAACCGCAACCGGTGCTCGCCGCGCGCTGTTGCTCGACGGCGAGCCCCAGCCGTGGATGCATACCGGGTTCGAGATCGTGGCCCAGCGCGGTGACGGGCTGGGCGAGCGGCTGTGCAACGGGTTTGCCGATCTCGGCCCAGGAGTGATCATCGGCATGGAGACACCGCATGTAGCCGGGGCGCTCGTTGATGCTTTGCATTCGCTGCGGCGCGGTGTCGATGCGATCGGCTTGGCCACCGATGGCGGGTACTGGATGATCGGACTCACCGCCGCATCGGTCGAGTTGCGCGACCTGGTGTTCGACGGTATTCCGATGAGCGCCTCGCACACCGGAACCGCACAACTGCGCCGACTGCATTCGCTCGGACGCGCGGTACGGATGGTGTCGATGGCGCGCGATCTCGACACGTTCGACGATCTGGTCGCCGTCGCTGCAGTAGGGCGCGGGGGCAAGCTCGGTACCGTAGCGAACGAACTTGCCGAACAACTCGGGTGAATGGGGCCGACCGGCCCCCCGTGGATTCACGCTCAACGAATACCCAGGCGGGCATCGGTCCCTTCCGGCATGCCTCGCAACACCCCGAGCAGCGCGTTAGCAGGCACAGCAAGCGGCAAGATGGTGCGAGTGAGTAGCAGGTCGGTATCGAGTCGTCCGCTGCGCACTGTTGGCCCGAAACTTCCCCAGAATGCTCCATCACCGGTGATGGTCAGCTCGCAGGGGATGTCGCGGGCAACGGCCTGCACGCCCAATCCGAACTCGTCGGCTCGCCCGCGGCGCACGATCGGGCGGATGAGGTGATCCGCTTCTGCGACGCCGAGTGAGGCCACCAGGTGCTGAAGCGGTGACAGTGCGGGACTGTCGAGCGGCCCTCCTGTCGTGGTGGCGATCCGAACCCGCACACCACGGGCCAGGAGCCGAGGGACGGCCTCGACGACTTTGGCGAAATTGTCCGGCCCGCGGGCCATGTCGTTCACGTCGGGCAGATGTGAATCGAGCGAGATCTGCAGTGCGACATCCGGATGCGCCAAGGCAGCTGCTCGTTCGATGCGGTCACCGGCGAACAACGTGCCGTTGGTGAGCAGGACCAGTGGGAGGTGTTCGGCCATCGCCAGCACGGTCTCGGGTAGCCACGGGAGCAGAAACGGCTCACCCCCGGTGATGCCGAGCGCCGTGAATCCGAGTTCCCTTGCTTGTTCGGCTACGGCGATCATCTGCTCTGCGGTGAGCTGGCGACGCTCGCTACGCGGCGATGATTCAGTGAGGCAATATGAGCACGCGAGATTGCAGTGGTAGTTCGAATACATCCACACGCGTGCAGGCAGTTCGCCGGATTGCACGGCAGCTGCGATCGTGCCCGTCGAGACGATGGTGTCGCTCATGCCATGCCCGCTGCGACGAGGCGTTCCGTGACGTGTGGTGCAGTAGGCAGTTGGAAACCCGTGGCAAAGCGGTTGAGGAACATCGTGGCACCGACCGTGACGGTGAGTTCGACGAGCGAATGCTGGGGCCAATATCGCTGAGCGGCGTGCCACACATCGTCGGGAATCGGTCCGGTAGCGCCAGCCAGAGCATCGATCCACCCGATGAGGGCGCGTTCGTCATCGAGTGGAAAGCCGACCTCGAGCGCTACCTCGCCTCGCAGAGCGCGGATCTCGAGGTTCGACAAACCTGCGTCGAGCGAGACAGTGGTGTGGGCGTGGATGCAGTATGAACAGCCCTGCAGTACAGAGGTGCGCAGAATCGCGAACTCCTTGTACCTCACGCCTATTGAACCCGGGCCGAGTGCGGCACCGATGAACCCGAGTGTGGGCGCCATCAACTCGGGAACGGCCGCCAGTGCGGCCACGATCGGGCCCGGATCACCAACCGTGAAGTAGTCCTGCACCGTGATCGGGGCATGGTCAAGGTCGAAGAGGTCGACTCGGGGCATCTGCCCATCATCACGCATGTCGGGCAGATGGTGCTAGATCGCGCCCGAAGTTTCCTGATTGTTTCGTTGCCTCGAGCATTGCGGATCGGGGGGAGGAGCTACTCTCGCAGGGGTGGGTGTCGAGCAGCAGCACTGGGAATCGGTGTGGTCCCTCAAGGACGCTCGAGAGGTCAGTTGGTATCAAGCCGATCCTCGACGCTGAGTGGAAGCTGTGCGCCGCGTGTCGGCGCCACCGGATCGAGTTGCCGTCATCGGCGCCGGTGCGTCAGCTCTCATTTTCGACCTCGTTGATCACGGATATCAATCGATCGACGCCGTCGATATCTCGGCTGCCGCACTCGGGCAATTGCGCACACTGCTCGGAGAACGAGCGGGTGTGGTGCGGTTCGTGCACAGCGATGTTCGGACGGTCGAGTTCGATGCACCGGTGGACGTGTGGCACGACCGAGCCACGTTCCACTTCCTGACCGATCCGGCGGATCAGATGGCGTACGCGGCCAGGGCAGCGGCCGCCGTTCGCGCAGGAGGCCATCTGGTCATCGCCGTCTTCTCGCTGACGGGGCCCGAGCAGTGCAGCGGCCTGCCCGTGGTGCGGTATTCCGCCGATGAGTTGGCTGCCGTCTTCGATGCAGACTTCACGCTGGTGGAGGCGTCGGAGTACGACCACGTCACACCGTGGGGCGACGCGCAATCGTTCGTGCAAGTGGTGTTGCGACGGAGCGCGACAACGACACCCAACAACGGCGGGCTAGAGCCAATGGCGCTTGCGGAAGATCACGAACAGGGCACCCGAAAGCACCACGACGATCCGCTGACGCGGTAGCGCCCCACTGCTGATTTCTGCTATCCATGAAGACGTCGACCTTGCTGGAACTGATCCTTGGTTGGTGCACAGAAATCGACCCATACCATGGTGTCGGGCAATCAACGGCTACCCGGGGACGCTGCAGATGTATCGACGATGAGCACCGAACAGGGTGCGTTGCGGAGCACTTGTGCGGCGGTCTCCCGTGTGAATCGGCCGCGTCGGATCAGGCCCTTGTTTCCGATTGCGATCAGATCGGCCTGGTGGTGCGAGCAACCGACAAGATGGCGTCGTGTGGGCGGCCGGCGACGGTATGCACAGACATTGGCAAGGTTGTCGACAACGAAATCGACTGGAGCAGACCTTCAGCGTGCCGACGTGCTGTGGCCTCAGCGTGTGGGTCGCGTTCATCGATCGCGTAAACGAGATGAATCTGTGCCTCGGTCGCACGGGCCAGCGCCAAGGCCCGAGTGACGTCGAATGATGGATCTCGACCTCCCGGTACACACCACGGCCCAGCCACCTTCGGCCTTCACGGCTCGAACAGAATGTCGTACCGAGAGTCGCGCATCACATCTGCGTAGCAGACCAACACACCCGTGACGAAGCCTCAGCAGGGGGTATCGTCCGCGGATGGGTCGTGTTAGAGGTCAACCATCGGCGTGGGTGCTCCGGTTCGCTCCACTCCTCGCGAAGGGCGGCACGGTGCTCGATGTGGCCTGTGGAGCTGGAAGGCACACCGCATGGCTGCTCGACCACGGGTATCGCGTTACGGCCGTCGATCGAGACATCTCGGGTCTGGCCGATCTATGCGGACATGACCGACTGGCGGTCTTCGAACACGATCTCGAGGGCCCTGTTGCGTTGCCTATGCCAAACGTGGCCTTCGATGCTGTCGTGGTCACGAACTACCTTCACCGCCCACTGCTGCCCGTGCTTGTCTCGCTGGTTGCGAGCGGTGGCCTGCTCGTGTATGAGACGTTCGCCGTCGGGAACGCGCGATTCGGCGGCCCGTCGAACGCCGACTTTCTGTTGCGGCCGGGTGAATTGCTCGACTCGGTACGGCCGGCCCTCAGGGTTGTCGCCTACGAAGAGGCTGAGGTGGCCGAACCTCGGCCGGCACTGGTGCAGCGGGTGGCCGCGATCAATGACGTACCGCGACCGGCGTCGTGTGACACGAATCCATGAAGTAGTTCAGCCAGTCGTGGTAGTGCTGGATCCGGTCTTCGTCCTCGCACAGCCTTGCGGTGTCGAAGCCGCGTGACCTCATGCCGCTCTGGATGTCACGGATCAGATGAATGTCCTGATCGATCGTGATCGTCATGGTCTTTCGTCCAGCGATGATGTCGTCCTGGTCGAACTCATCGTGGTCCGGCCGGGCGACGGGTTCAAGATCAGCCGAATCGAACGGTGTGAACTCCACACCGGCGCGTTCGGCGACCGACGCATTCGGTTGCATCCGGAACGTGAACTTGTCCCACAGGCACCGGTTTGGATCGGTGGGATGTGGGCGCGCTCGGGCGATGAGCGCGTTGTCGGGCTGCACCGTGATCATCGTGTTTGGGAAGATGTTGTACTGCTCCACGTCGCTGAGACGCTCGTCGGACAACCCGTCGAAGTCGAATCCGAGCCTCGGGCCAGCCTTGCGGCGCAGCTTCTGGACGTCGCCGCGGATGTCGAGCACGCGACCAACGTAGGCCGCCGGATCCCCTCCGAACATCCGCAGCTGCTGATCGAGGTAGCCGTTCGGCTGGTCGTGGATGGGCAGTCTGGTGTTGACGGTGTGCCCATCGATGATCACACTCGTATGGCCATTCGCGAACAGATCGACCTGGGCGGTGGGACAATCGAACAGTGACTTGTGCTGGGGGTGGATGTGCTCCACGTGGTACAGCTCGCCGAAGTTGTCGAAGACCGCTTTCCAGTTGCAATCCAGACGTACGGTCTGGTCTCCGATCAGCGTCATGTCTTCCAGTCGGTACGGCGCAACGAGGTCGGCGACCGGGCCCAGGTACTCGCGAAGCGGCGCCGCATCTTGATCCATGCAGATCCAGACGAGTCCTGCCCAACTGTCGACGCGGACAGACTTGAGTGATCTCGCCGAACGGTCGACGCCGCCGACGAAGCGGTCGTTGTCCGGCACCACGATCAGTCGGCCATCCGGCCGGTACGTCCAGCCGTGGTACCCGCACACGAAGTTCTTCGAGCACCCACGTGCCTCGACCGCCAGCCGCATTCCCCGGTGTTGGCACACGTTGTAGAAGGCCGCCAACTCGCCATCTTGAGATCGTGAGACGAGAATCGATTCGTTGCCGACGTTCAACACGGCGAAGTCGCCGGGTTCGGCGACGTCGCGTTCGAGACAGGCGAAAAGCCACATCCGGGGCCACACGATGTCGGCCTCGCGTGCCATCCATGCTGCGGACACATACCGTTCGGCAGTGATTGCCCCCGGCCCGGTGGGTGGTGCTTGATGAATGACTGTCGGCCGAGCGTGCACGGTAACCATCGGATGCCTCCTCAGCTTCTGGCGGTGAGCCGAATCAGAGCATAGGAACTCGCGTGCGCTGATGACCGTTCGGGCGACGGTACCTGCTCACGACAACAGCGCGGTGATGTTGTCGTACCCATTGTGGCGAGCGTGTTGGAGGGCTGTGACGCCATCTCGGTCGGCTATCGAACGATCGGCGCCAGCGTCGAGGAGCAACTTCACGATGTGTTGATAGGCGAGTGTTCCATCGCCCAAGATGACCGCTTCGAGTAGCGCGGTCCACCCCAGATCGTTGACGTGGTTCACGTCGATGCCGACCTGCACGACTCGTCTGACGTAGTCGACATGTCCGCGCTCGCTGGCCGGAATCACCGAGATCCCGCCGTAGCGGTTGCGGATCGACATGTCTGGATTCGCGGGCAACAAGACCTCCAGCATCTTCACGCTGCCCGTCACTCCGGTGACCAACCACGGCGTGTCGTGGCGGTCGTCGAGTGCATTCGGGTCGGCGCCCCGCTCGACAAGCAACCGCGCCGCCTCCACATGGTCGTGGGCGGCGGCGAGGAGCAATCCCGTGCGTCGGTGATCGTCACGTGACTCGATGTCGGGGCCGGCACCCAGTGCGATGACGATCTGTTCGGTATGGCCTGTCCTTGCTGCACGCAGCAGGAGCGAAGATGGCACGGCGCGCCCGGTCGGCATCGGTGCATCTTGACACACGCCGTTTCGGGCTCATCCAAAAAATTATCACTAAATACTCATCCGGTACAGCACCGGGTTCCGTATACCTCTCGATCGTCACGAGACGGTCATCGTGAATGTACGAAGGAGCCCTGATGATGAAGAAGCGATTGATCGCTGTTGGAATGGCATCGGCCACATTGTTCGTGGCTGCCTGCGGATCTGACAAGAATAACGCGACACCGACAACGGTCGCCACGACCGCAGCACCAGCCACGACTGCAGCACCGGCAGGAACCGAAGCACCAGCAGGAGCCGATGCGGCTGCGGTTGGTGACATTGTTGCGGTGGCGAGCGCGAATGAGAACTTCTCGACGCTGGTTGCTGCGGTTGCCGCTGCTGGTCTTGTCGAGACGTTGCAGGGTGATGGTCCGTTCACGGTGTTCGCACCGACGAATGATGCCTTTGCCGCGTTGCCGGCTGGGTTGGTCGACAAGTTGCTGTTGCCGGAGAACAAAGCTGTGCTGGTCCAGATCCTCACCTACCACGTGGTGTCGGGGGCGGTCATGGCTGCCGATGTCACTGCGGGTGATGTTCCAACCGTTGAAGGCGATGACATTGCCGTCACGATCGTGGATGGCAAGGTCATGTTGAACAAGACCACCACGGTGACCGCTACCGATGTTGTTGCCAGCAATGGTGTGATCCACGTGATCGACAGCGTTCTGCTGCCCCCGGGCCTCGACGTCGGCTCGCTCTGAAATCCCACGTCATTCTCGGTTGAAGACGCCGAGATGTTGTACGAACGAGAAGCGGGGGCCCATGGGGTCCCCGCTTCTCGCGTCGCTGAGGAGTCTCCGCATACGGTGAAGACATGGGTGCAGTGTGCCCGAGTCGTTCGAAGTGACGGCGTTGTGAGGCGATCATGAGCCATCCACAGCGAGCCCGCGAGACGTCGACCTGTGGCTGGCCGGGGCTCAACCGTACTGTCGTCGTGCAGACCCTGGCCGTGCACAGAAACTCACAACACCCTTGGTTTGTGAGGTTCCGGCAATCGAGCCAGCACCGAAACTCACAGCACCCGTGGAGACGCACCGGGGCAGATCACCGGTGGCCTGCAGGTCAGACCCCGGCCCCCGGTTCTGCTCAATGGACCAATCATCATTAGGGTCCAGCCGACGACCGAGCAGAAGGTGACCGACATGGTTGGTGGCGCACTCAAGATGGCAAGCATGGACGACCTCGATCTGAGGATGTCCGAAGGCGTTCGTGCGTTGTACGACGCAGTGACGGCGTTCATCCGAGACGAGGTCGATCCAATCACCGAGGAGTTCCATCGCCTCGGCGAGGGCCGTGCCGAGCGGTGGAGTTGGGCGCCCGGGCAACTCGAGCTTCTCGAAACGGCCAAGGCCAAGGCCCGTGCGCAAGGGTTGTGGAACTTCTTCCTGCCGAATGCTGAAACGGGCCAGGGGTTGAGCAACCTCGATTACGCGTACATCGCCAATGAACTCGGCAAGAATCGACTTGCGTCGGAGTGCCTCAACTGTTCGGCACCCGACACAGGCAACATGGAAGTGATCGAGCGGGTCGGTACGCCCGAGCAGAAGGCCCAGTGGCTAGAACCGTTGTTGCGTGGCGAGATCCGTTCGGCGTATGCGATGACCGAACCGGGTGTGATGAGTTCTGATGCCAAACAAATCCAGACCAGCGCCGTGCTCGACGGCGACGAGTGGTTGATCAATGGAGAGAAGTTCTACATCTCTGGCGCGGGCGACCCGCGGTGCAAGGTGATGATCACCATGGTGCGCACGAACCCCGATGCCGATACCTACAAGCAGCAGTCCCAGATCCTGGTACCGATGGATGCGCCCGGCGTCGAGATAGTCGGGCCGATGCACGTGTTCGGCGCTGATGATGCACCGCACGGTCACATGCACATCCGATTCAACGATGTGCGAGTGCCCAAGGCCAACGTGTTGTGGGGCGAGGGTCGCGGCTTCGAGATCTCGCAGGTTCGTCTCGGGCCAGGCCGAATCCATCACTGCATGCGATCGATCGGCGCTGCTGAACGAGCCATCGAGATGATGGTTGACCGCGGACTGAGCCGCGAGGGGTTCGGCAAGAAACTGATCAACCTCGGCAAGAACATGGAAGTGATCTCCCGTGCCCGGATCGAGGTCGAAGCGATGCGGTTGATGGTGCTTCGCGCCGCCAAGGCGATGGACACCCTCGGCAACGCCGAGGCGAGGGTATGGGTGAGCGCGGTCAAGGCAATGGTGCCCGAAAAGTGCTGCGACATCATCAACGATGCGATTCAAATGCACGGTGCAGCCGGCATTTCGCAGTGGTTCCCGTTGGCCGACATGTGGCACAGCCAGCGCACGTTACGTCTCGCCGACGGGCCCGACGAGGTGCATCACCAAGTTGTCGCTCGGGCCGAAGCCAAGAGCCGCCAGTCCGATCGCTCGGTTGGCTCGCAAGCCAGCCACGCCTCACGCGGGTCGTTGTTCACCGGCCCCTGAGTCGACGGCCACTCGGGCTGCGGCATGGTTTCCGGCGCTCGAATCTTTGATCGACTCGATCTTGGTCTCGACCAGCAGCATGCTTGCGCGGCGCCTCCCAAGCGACCGATGTCGGTGTGGCAGACGCGACGCATACGAGATCGAGTCACCGGGACCCAACTCGGTCACAACGCCGGCGATATCGATCTCGACCCTGCCCGAGATGACATACGTCGCTTCGAACCCGTCATGGGTGAAGTACTCCAGAAACTCATTCGGGAGTCCGTCGAACTCCACGAGGTGGAACGGTGCTTCGCCTGCCAGCAGAACATGGCAGATGGATTCCGCCGGGACATCTCCGACATTGAGTTCGCGAACGGTGTCGCTACGCACCACAACGGGTCCGGCGTCGAGGTCGATTGCCCCTCCGAAGAATGCTTGCGGAGTGGTGCCCAAGGCCTCGGCAATGCGGTGGAGCGACATCAACGATGGGCGCGCCCGCCCGTTTTCGATCTGCGAGAGAAACGGCTGCGACAGGCCGACCTGGGCCGCAACTTCGACCAGCGTCAGTGACAGCGCTCTTCGCCGTTCACGAATGGTACGTCCGAGGTCGTTCCAGTCTTCGATGTCAGGTGACGTGGTGGACATGATCCGATTCTGCCTGAACGATCGTGACGGAAGGGGATGGGCCTCGTCCGGTCGTTCAGTCGTGCCAGCCGATCGCGGCGCGCATGGTGGCCTCGAACTGCTCGAAGTCTCCCTGGGCGCGGGCCGTCGCGATCAGTTCGGCGTCGGGGCCAACCAGCGTGTGTAGCGGCGTCGATGGATCGGTTGCAGCAGCGATGATCGCGTCGGCAACCAACTGTGGCGCGGGCTTCCCGCCGGAACCATCGAGGCTCGTGAGGGCGGCCCGAAAGCCCTGGGCCCGAGCGAAATACGGAGACTGCTCCCAGCCTGCTGGGGTGACGATGTTCGAATGAAATTCGGTGTCGAACCGGCCCGGCTCGATCAGCGCGAACCGCAATCCCATCGACGTCATTTCGTAGTGCAGGGCCTCGGTGATCGCCCCGAGCGCATGCTTCGAGGCGGCGTAGGCTCCGCCGTATGGCACCGTTACCACGCCGGCAATGCTGGAGACGTTGACGACTACACCTGAGCCGCGCTCGCGCCATGCGGGCAGTACCGCGCGCATGACACGCATCGGACCGCGTACGTTGGTGTCGAGTTGACGATCGAGTAGATCGTCGTCGACGAACTCCATCGCTGATTGCACCTCGAATCCGGCGTTGTTGACGACCACGTCGAGCTCGCCTGGATCTGTGATCGCTGCCAGTACCGATGCCGAGTCGGTCACATCGAGCTGGCGGATCTCGATCGACAGTTGTTCTGCTAGTGCAGCAGTTCGAAGCGCTTCGCCTTTGTCCGGGTTGCGCATCGTTGCCACGACCTGGTGCCCTGCCCTGGCGAAACCGAGCGCTGCGAGCAGGCCGAAGCCGCTGTTCGAACCGGTGATGAGCACTCTCATGCGGAACTCCTGGGTGTCGATGCGGCGAGGATATTCCGCCCGCCGCCGTGTGGTCGTGTGGTCGTGTGGTCGTGTGGTCGTTGCCGATTGTAGGTGTTCTGCAAGACCGACAGGCCGAGTGTGGGATCGACCTGTTACGGGGTACCGCTGACCACCAGCACTTGACCCGTGACCCACGACGCGGCTTCGGAGGCGAGGTAGACGGCTGCCGCTGCGAAGTCCTCATCGCGGCCGAGCCGTCCGAGCGGCTGTTTCGTCGCCAACTTTGCGAACTTGGCATCGTCGAAGCCCGAGGCGCGGTAGTAGTCCGCCGTCGGCGTGTGCCCCGGCGCGATCGCGTTGACGCGAATCCGGCGCGGAGCGCACTCGAGCGCCAGTGTTTGGGTCAGGTGGTTCACCGCCGTCTTCGCCGCCGAGTACACACCGTGGCCAGGCGCCCCCTTGGTCAGACCGCCGGTGGACGACACGTTGATGATCGCACCACCGTCGAGCAGTTCTCGTTGCGCCGCCACGCTTGCCAGCCAGACCGAGGTGAGGTTGCGATCCATGATCGTGTGCCAGGAAGCTTCGGTCACCGAGGCGAGGTTGCCCATCGGTTCACCTTGCAACCCACCCGCGTTGTTCACCCAGATCGAGATCGGACCGAGTTCTTCTGTGGTCCGCTGTCCAAGTCGCTCGAGTTCACCTGCGCTGGTGACGTCGGTCGATAGCGCGACCGCGCGTCGACCCATCGCAGTGATCTCGGCCCGGACAGTTTCGAGCGGCGCCAACCGTCGACCTGCCAACGCGACGTCGGCCCCGGCACTGGCGAGACCGAGGGCGATGCCCCGACCGATCCCGGTACCACCGCCGGTGACGACCGCAACGCGGCCATCCAAACGAAACAACTCGATGACGTTCACGAGGCGGGAGTCTGTCATGTGCCGCTCGAACTTCGCCGGTTGGCCGGTCGACACCTGGTTCCCGGGCGCTACAATGGGCTAACTCGCGGGTGAGGTGTTTTTGGTTGCACTTCTGCCTTCCAAGCAGACAGAACGGGTTCGACTCCCGTCACCCGCTCTCGTCGGTCCCGTGATCCCGGGATGACCGCATCCGGGTGCATCTCGTGGCGCGCTCGATGGGCATATGCTGTTCACGTTCACTATCAGGAGGTACTCCATTGAACGTGGGTCAGATCGCTGTACTTGTCAGCGTCGTTGTTTTCTTGCTCGTCATCTTTGCCTCGGTAAAAACCGTCACTCAGGGCAGCGTGGCGGTCACCACGATCTTCGGCAAGTACCACGCCGTGAAACGACCCGGCTTGAACCTGCTGGTGCCATTCGTCGAGAAGGTCTTTCGTCGGATCAGTACACAGAACCGGGCGATCGAGTTGCAGTTCCAGGCAATCACCCAGGACCAGGCCAACGTCTACTTCACCGCGATGATGGTCTACAGCGTGCTCAACGAGGGCGAGGACACGATCAAGAACGTGGCGTTCAAGTTCTTCAGTGAGAAGGATTTTCTCACTGCGCTGGTACGCAGCGTCGAAGGCAGCACCCGTGGGTTCGTGGCGACGATGAAGCAGGCTGAGATCCTGGGACTCCGCGGCGAGATCGTCAGCGAGGTCAAGGAAAACCTCGACGTCACGCTCGAGAGTTGGGGCTATCACTTGATGGACCTGCAACTGAATGACATCACCTTCGACCAAGCGATTACCACATCGATGGCCGCGGTAGTGGCATCGAACAACCTGAAGGCCGCTGCTACCAACGAAGGTGACGCATTGCTCATCCGTCGCACCAAGGAAGCAGAGGCGGAAGGTACCTCCATCCGGATCGCTGCCGAGGCCGAGCGCACTGCAGCACAGTTGCGTGGCCAAGGCGTCGCGTTGTTCCGCGAAGAGGTCGGCCGCGGCCTCACCATGGCGGCACGCGAGATGCAGGATAACAACGTCGACTCGTCACTGATCCTGTTCTCGATCTGGACCGAGTCGATCCGGCACATGGCCGAGAACGGCAAGGGCAACGTGTTGTTCCTCGACGGATCGCCCGAGGGGATGCAGAAGCAGATGGCCGATCTAATGGCGCTTCAACAGTTGAACGTGGTCAAGAACGGCCCCACGCCGTAACAGCGCGCGCCTGAGGGCTAACCTGGGAATTCCTATGAACCTCCAAGAAACCCTCCCGGTGCGCTGGTATGCCGACCCGGGCGTGTTCGAGAAGGAGCGCTGGTCGATTTTTGGATCCAATTGGATCCACATCGCCTATGAGCACCAACTCCGCCGCCCCGGTGACTACGTCACTGAAAACCTCGCAGGCTGGCCGATATTTGTCCGTCGTTCCGACGACGGCACGCTCAAAGGCTTTTACAACGTCTGCCCCCATCGGGCTGGCCCTATCGTCTTCGACGGCGAAGGATGCCAAGCCAACATGGTCTGCCGGTACCACGGCTGGGCCTTCCGCCAAGATGGTGCACTGCTCAGTGCCCGCGATTTCGGTGCCGACCCTGGTGCCGGCATGGATCTCACGCCCATCCAGGTCGCGTCGTTCCGCGGGATGGTGTGGGTGTGCCTGAATCCCGAGGTGGCACCGCTACACGAGTGGCTCGGCGAGTTCCCGCGTGAACTCGACGAGGTACCCCTCGAGACGTACCGATTCCATAGTCGGTCGGTACGCACCGTGGCCTGCAACTGGAAGGTCTACGGCGACAACTTCCTCGAGGGCTACCATCTGCCGACGACCCACCCGGCCATGTCGCGTGACGCCGATGCACTGCACTACGAAGTGCGGTACAAGGGCGACCAGCGGTGGAACACCCACGTCATGCCGCCGCGCAACGGCAGCACGTTCGGTGTCTTCGGCTGGTTCTGGCCCACGTATGCGTACGACATCTTCCCGAACGGGTTCGCTGTCGAGCGCTGGTTACCGCGTGGCCACGACAAGTGCGACCTGTACTTCGAGTACTTCTTCGACGATCATGCCGAAGATGTCGAGGGCATCATCAAGTTCAGCGAGGAAGTCGCCGACGAGGATGCACGGATGTGCGAGCACGTACAGCGCAACCTCCTCGCCGGCAAGTACGAAACGGGCAAGTTGAGTCCGAAGTGGGAGTACCCGCTCGTCTCGTTCCACCAAATGGTGCGCGACGCAGTCGGCCCGCTCGACTGATACCGCCGACCTTTGGCGTTGGGCTGCTGTATGCAGTAGCCCAACGCCAAATCTCACCGAGTCGGCGTCGGTCGGGAACTTCGCGTTCAAGCGGGCGGTACAGGACGTCGGAAGGTGTTGCGAGGAGTCCCGGCACCGTCGCCGATGCGTTCGAGTGTCACCGTGAGGCCGCCGAGATCAGGGCGGACCCAGACCATGTGGCCATCGGCGTCGAGTCGGCGCGTGACCTGGATTCCCGGGATGCCGACTGGACGTAACACGAAGACGCCGTCTTCGTAGCTGGCGATCACGTGAATCGGGGTCGTGTAGTCGAACGCGGACACATCGTGGACCCCGTTCTCCTCGGTGCCGTCTGCTCGTGCGTCGGCGATCGTTCCGCCACCCATGTCGATGATGCGGTTGCCGCATTGCTCGATCCGCTCCATGTACGAATGGATGAAATCGTCTGCCGGTACGGGCTTTCCAGATCGTTCGGCGCGAAGTGTCTTCCAGAGTCCGCGCAGGTCGGGCGCACCCTCGACGAGCGGTTCGGTGCACGTCGCGAGGACCGGCTCGGGAAACGTGTCGCCGTAACCGCCCGGCGGTGTATGGGCGATGGGAATGTCATCAGCGAGCACAGGTGTAGCGGCAACCGTCGTGCACCGGACGACAACCAGCAAGGCGTCGACCAGGGCGGACGACGACTCGCAAGTCGGCGACGTGTGACTCGCAACAGCAACATCGTGAATCAGGAACGGATTCACGAAGGACTGATCGGCTTGGGGGAGCGCATTGGCAAACGCTCTCAATCGGCTCCGATCGTCACTGTTGATCTTCCGATACGTGACCATGCTGTCCTCGTTCCCGATTGCGTTCGGCTCGTTCTATCACGAGGATGTCACGCCAGCGTCCAGGTCAGGCCAATGCCTCAGCCGCCGAAGCCCTGGCGAAGTTCACCGCAGCGCATCCCCTCGACGCGCTTGGCAAGCACGTCGATCCACCGTGGATGCGTGAGGATCCAGACCCGGTCCGCGTCGATGCCGTCGACCACCAACAAGGCGACCTCGGCTGGGTCCAGTCCGTGTGTCCTGATGAGTTCCGCGGATCCGGCGAGGAAGCGCTCTGCCACCTTGCCGGATGACGAAGGAACGTCACCGTTGTACGGCGCGATCCCCTTGGCACTCTGCAGCCCAGCCGACAACGCGGTGTTGATGATGTGCCCCCGACCGTTGGTCTTCAGGATCGGCGCGAACACCGCTACGCCATAGATGACGCTCCGGCATCGACCGAATCTGCTGCTCCTTGGGCGGCCGGCGGCAGATTGATGTGCGGTCAGGAATGTGGTGAGGAGATTGCGGTTCGCCGTGAGAAACTGTGCCCATGGTGAACGTGGTCGTCGAGGACGGCGAAGTGGTCGGTCCGTCCGTGACGATCCCACGACTCGGCGGAACGGTCATCGCCGCCGTGGCCGCAGTCTGGGTCATCTGGGGATCGACATACCTCGGCATCAAGGTCGGGCTCGAGACAATGCCGCCGTTCTTCATGCAGGGATGCAGATTCGTCGTCGCCTCTTTGGTGATGTACGCGTTTCTGCGCAGCCGCGGCGCGGAGATGCCATCGTGGCGTCAGGCTCGCAATGCTGCTGGAATCGGTCTGCTCCTCCTGATCGGTGGCCTCGGGATGGTCACTCTGGCCGAGGATCGCGGCATCGGCAGCGGTCTCGTGGCCACGTTGATCGCGATCCAGCCGATGCTGGCATCGGTGTGGGGAGGGTTGTGGGGCACGTGGCCCGGTCGCCGGGTCTGGGTCGGCATGTCGGTCGGTATGGTGGGCGTTGGCGTGCTGATGGCAGACAGCGGCCTGGTCGGTAGCTGGAGCGGAATAGCGCTCGTGCTTGTGGCGTGTTGTAGTTGGAGTTTCGGATCAACCCTCAGCAGGCAGATCGACATGCCGTCGGGTGCGATGGCCACCACCTGCGAGATGGCCGCCGCGGCCGTGGCGTTCATGTTCTTGACGGTCATCTCTGGCGAACGGGTGCACATGCCCAGCCTGCGCAGCGGACTGGCGCTCGCCTATCTGATCGTGTTCGGCTCGATCGTGGCGTTCAGTGCCTTCACCTACCTACTTAGCCACGTGCCTGCGTCGTTGGCAATGAGCTACGCGTACGTCAATCCAGCGATCGCCGTGTTGCTCGGAACCGTCCTCGCCGATGAGGTGCTGAGCGTCAACATGGCAGTTGCTCTGCCGATCATCCTGGTCGGCGTAGCGCTCGTGACGACCTCGTCGCGTTCGAAGGCCGCAGATACGACAGAAGCGACAGAAGCACCGACGACAGAAGGATCGGTACCAGGTCGAGCCCACTTGGGCAGTCGGTTGATCACTCGTGACTGAACTGTCGCACCCCAGCTCGGTTGGTCGGGAAGGGGAGATTTGAACTCCCGACCCCCTGCTCCCAAAGCAGGTACGCTACCGCTGCGCCACTTCCCGGTCGACCACTCGTCTTGCACTACTTGACTTGAATGCTTCGACCCACAGGCTAGCGGGCCGATCGCCGTAGTCATTGGTCTGTTCTGTCAGTACCGAACTGCCATTCCACGGTAAATCCGTCTGGTGCCGGCACGCCGACGAACCGGCGCCCACTCACGGCGACCACATCGAGCACGATCCACTGGTGGCGGTTGTCGGCCAGCCACGGTTCTGGGTCCGGAAGTTCGTGAGCGCCGGCGATACGCCGCAACTTGCCGCGCAGGATCACGCTCCACGCTTGCCGCTGCACGACATCGATCTGGTCGACCTCGAATGATGACGGGCCTTCGTACTGGCCGATCAATGTGTGAGGTGCAGTACGGATGACGATCTGGCCCTCCTGATCGTTCCCGGTCAACTTGAAGTTGACCGGGAACGTCAGTGGTACACCGTGATCGATGATGCACAGTCGCCCGATCTGGTGATGTCGAACCAGCGCGAGGCATTCCCACGCCTGGATCTCTGAGCGGTGTGCGTTCATCGGCAGCTCCCAGGTGTTACTTCTCCACGATCAAGGCGGTGACCATCCCGAACATACCAGTTGAACCCTCGGCGTGGTTGAGGATGTGACAGTGCCAGGCCCACACGCCGAGATCGGTGGCCTTGTAGAGCACCGTGTACCGCTCGCCGGGGGCGACCCAGATCGTGTCGGCAGGTAGTGGTTGCTCCAGCGGGTACCCGTCCTTGGCGATGATCCAGCCAACGGGCTGGTGCATGTGCATCGGGTGGCCCATCAGGCCCTCGTTGAAGTAGTTGACCTCGATCACGTCGCCGAGCCTGACCGTGTACGGCTCGGTGGCCGGGAAACCCTTGCCGTTCAAGGAGAGTCCGATCGTGCCCGAATCGTTGAGCACCATGTTGATCTTCTTTGCGATCTCGCCGTAGCCCTTGTCGATCATGAACTTCGGGATCGTCATCTCGCCAATGGTGAAGGCACCGAACAGGCCGTTGGGGATCTGTTCCTGCGCATTGTGGTGCGAGTGGT
>JANYDH010000106.1 GCA_025359865.1 Actinomycetes bacterium
CGCACACTGCCAAGCAGACCACCTGCTCCCATGGGGTCATCAAGGCCCAACCACATCCGGTAACGGCGGCCCAGCATGCGGGCATCACAACCGGTGGAAATCAACCGGGTACCGCACCTGGCACGACCCACAAGGCCACTGGCACCACTACCGGCCAGACGGAACCGAAATCGGCTCGCGCGCCGACCTCAACACCACCAGCCCAATCACCCCCCAACACCCCAACGCGGACCCACAACCCCGCCGCCTGACGCCCGGCTGGCTCCGGAGCGGCCTGTCAACACGGGTTGATGTTGAACGTAACGCGATCGACACCTTGGTGGGGACACACACCGGTGTCCATGCGTTGCGTGGGTTGTAGGAGGAGCGCGTGGTTGCAGGCTTGCTGGTAGCCGCCTCTCACCTTCGATTGCCAAATTGCTCGATGTGACATTTACGTCGTGACGCCGACTTTGAAAGGTGCACCGCCCTTGGCACACTAACGCCCATGTCTGCCAGCATCGAGGCACAGGGACTCACCAAGCGTTTCGGTGAGGTGCATGCACTGGCCGGGCTCGACCTGTTTGCACCGGCCGGGAAAGTGACTGCCATCCTCGGTCCCAATGGTGCAGGCAAGACCACGTTCGTCAAGGCGGTCGCCACGTTACTTCGACCCGACGCGGGCTCGCTCCACGTAGCTGGCATCGACGCCATTGCCCGTCCCGACCTCGTTCGCCGTGTGATCGGGCTCGCCGGCCAGAACGCCGCAGTCGAGGCCGCGCTCACCGGGCGCGAGAACTTGGTGATGATCGCCCGGCTGTTCGGTCACGACGGCAAGGCTGCGCGCGTTGCGGCCGCTGCGGTCCTTGACGAGATCAACCTCACTGCCGACGCTGATCGTCAGGTGAAGGGTTACTCGGGTGGCATGCGCCGCCGGCTCGATCTCGGTGCCAGCCTGGTCGGTGCCCCGAAGATCCTGCTGCTCGACGAGCCCACCACCGGGCTCGATCCTCGGACTCGCATGGACCTATGGGACTCGATCCGCAGCCTCGTGGCCAACGGCACCGATGTGCTGCTGACGACGCAGTACCTCGAGGAGGCCGATCAACTGGCCGACCACGTGGTCATCATCGATCACGGTCGGGTGATCGCCGACGGCACGTCGGCGGAACTGAAGAGCGGAGCCGGGCTCGACATGATCGAGGTGCGTGTCACCCATCTTGCCGACCTCGCTGCAGTCGCCGAGATCCTTGCCCCGCTCGGCACCGAGGTGCCGCACCTTGACGAACCTGCGCGTCGCGTCGCCGTGCCGGTCATCCATGGCACCGCGCGCCTCAGCGATGCCGTGCAGATCATCGCCGAGCGAGGCATCGCCCTCGACGACATCGGTCTACGTCGCCCCACCCTCGACGAGGTCTTTCTCGCCCTCACCGGAGCTCACACATGAGCACGACCGTCACCTCGCCGACCCGTGCCCGAGTCGCGGCACCACTGCAGCCACCCACGGCGTGGGCAACGGCCACCACGTACGCGGGGCGCACCATCAAGCAGTTCATCCGCACCCCGCAACTGCTGGTCGTCAACGCCGTCACGTCGGTGATGTTCCTGCTGATCTTCCGCTTCGTCTTCGGCGGCGCAATCCAGACCGGCCCCGTGCGCTACGTCGACTTCCTCATTCCTGCCCTCGCGGCAGTAAGCGGGTTGTTCGCCGGCGGCGCGGTCGGTGTGGCCGAAGATGCCGACAGCGGCCTGTTCGACCGGCTGCGATCACTGCCGGTGCCTCGCCCGGCGGTACTGCTCGGACGTTCGATGGCCGATACCGCACTCATCACGTGGGGCACGTTCATCACGCTGGTCGTCGGGTTCATCGTCGGCTTCCGCATTCACGGTGGCCTCCTTGGCGCACTTCTCGCACTCGGTCTGTGCGTGCTCTTTGCGGCGTCGTTCAGTTGGCTGCAGATCTTCCTCGGCCTCGTGTCGGGCACGGCGCAGGCAGCGCAGGGCATCTCGTTTTCGGTGTTCCCGCTGATCTTCGTGTCGAGCGCCTACGTGCCGGTCGAGTCGATGCCGGGGTGGCTGCAGCCCGTTGCCGAGAACCAACCGGTCACGGCGATGGTCGGTGCGGTACGAGCGCTCACCATCGGTGGCAACACCGAAGCACTGCTCGGCCACACGACCACGTGGTTCGTGATGCGAGCGCTGTTGTGGTCGGCGGTCCTGCTCGTGGTCTTCGCGACGCTGTCGACGCGCAAGTTCACCAGGCTCTGAATGCAGCAATCCGCTGGAGAGCCCGGCCGTCACGAGCGGCTGGTGATCCACTCCACCGAGTCGTCGAGCAGCCTCTGGAACAGGGCCGGACGTTCGAGGTTGACGTAGTGGCCGCATTCCTCAACGTTGTGGAATCGGCGATCGGGTCCGACTGTCAGAGCCTTGGTCGCCGCAGGCGGCGGTGTGAGATCCTGATCACCGCTGATCACGACCAACCGGCGACTCAACTTCGATGCGATGTCGGTGAGGTCGCGCCGGTTGTGGAATGCCCGTACCCCACGAACCACATCGGCCACGTCGTGCTCCAACGCCATCCGGCGGGCAGCGGCGACCACTTCGGCCGAGGCGCTCCTGCCGAACAACGGCTGCCAGTACTTCGTCCACGCAGCGTCCATCCCCTGGGTCTCGAGCATGCGGATCGCGGCGTCGCGAAACACAGGGTCTGCGCGCACCCCGGCTTTGGCACCGATCAGGACGATTCCAGCGACCTGATCGGGCGCTGCCACGGCAATCTCCAGCGCGCATGATCCGCCGATCGAGCAGCCAACCGCGATGAACGGTTCCGTGCCGACCAGGTCGAGCACCCCCTTGGCCCACTCCTGCAGTGTCTCGCCAAACCCGTACAGCGTGGGCGCAAATGCCGGTTGCGTCTCGCGGTCGACCTCGGCGTGCCACATCTGGCCACCGAACGGCAGTGCGTGGAGGAAGACCAATCGCACCTCACCATGGTATGCGAACACGCATGATCGTTGGCCCCGGCGCTTCTTGGTCGTGAGATGTTGCTCAACAACATCTCACAACCAAAGCTCCCGGTAGGGGCGTGGTAAGGGTGCGGTACTCAAGCGACGCCGAGCTTGCGGGCCATGTGTTGCATGACCTCGAGGTGTTCGTGCTGCGGGCTGAAGAGGATGACCTCAGCGTCATTTTCGACGCGAACCGTGTGGCCGGCGGGCCAGTGGAAGACGTCGCCCCCCGCGCAGTGGTCAGCAGAGCCGTCTGCATACGTGACGACAAGGTCGCCGGAAATCATGTAGCCCCAGTGAGGAGCCTGGCAGCGGTCGCCCGGCAAACCCTCCAGCAGCGGGGTGATGTCGGTGCCGGCTCCGAGGCTGAAGTACTCGGCGCCGATGACGCCGGAGGCGGTCCCGAAGTCAGACAGTTGGCGCGCCTTTGCGCCCGGCACGTCGAGCTTCACGGGAATCTGGTCCTTGGGAATACGCATGATGGATGTCCGTTTCTGATGGTTGATGGTTGATGGTTGATGGTTGATGGTTGATGGTTGATGGCTGGGTTCGTGAGGCGATCGAGAACTTCAGACGTTTCGGCCGCTGAAGGCCACGAGACGCTCGAGCAGCGTGGCTTCAGCGGGTGCCGTTGCGGCCTCCTTGAACGTCTCTCCGTCACGCATCTCGGGGGCAATGGCGACGCGTGCGAACGCGTCGACCGCCTCGACCAGTTCGGCTGGCGGAGTCCATTCCTGCCCGGTGGCCTGAGCTAGGTCCCACCCATGGATCAGGCCGTCGAAGGCCACGAATCGAGCAAAGGTGTCGCCGGAGACTTCGCCGAACGGGCTGGGGATCACCCTGTCGAGGGCCCCGGGCGACTGTGCGGCGTTCAGGAGGTCATTCATTGCCGTACTGAACTCAGCGGCCGGGACCCAGCCGTAGACCGCTGGCGCCGCCACCGTGGGAGGGGTCTCGCCGCGAAACAGTGGAGCGAAGGACCCGCCGACGACGATCATGTGATCGATCACGTCATGCACGCTGAACTTCGCGCAGGGCGTGGGCCCTTCCAATTGCGCGTACCAAATCCGGTCGACGACTTCGGTGAGTGCCGGGACGATGTACGAGAGTTGCTCGATAGGTGTCATGGTCGGTTCCTTTCGACGGCCAGGCCCGCATGGGCCCGTGTGCGGTGTGTCGTTGTCGACAGTCGTCCCGAAGGCGTGACAATCGGTGTCACAATGCAACAATGCAGTAATGCCAGTCCGGTTCCAACGAGTAAGCCGAACACGGACCCCACGGAGCCCACAGTCGACGGGGTTGGAGCGATGAGCGATCCTGATCAACTCGGTGATGCTCGGGCTGCTGTCGACAGGGGTGAGTGGCGCCTGGCGCTCGACCTCCTGGCCGCGAGCGGGTTGGCGGCGTCGTCTGGAGCCGGGTTCGAGTTGCGCGCCCAGGCTGCCTACGGCAACGGGGACTACGAGGGTGCGGTATCTGCGTGGGAGGATCTCTACGGCCTTCGAGTCGGCGATGACGACAGGGTCGAGGCGGCGCGTGCCGCTGCCATGCTGGCCATGTTCTTGTTGATCGACACCGGGTTGATGGCACCAGTGCGTGGCTGGCTCCGGCGCGCCGAAGCGCTCCTGGTAGGGATGCCCGAGACGCCACCGCATGCGCTGATCGCGATGGTACGAACATACGAACGCTTCATCTCCGGCGACATGCACGCCGTTTCCGAGCAGGCGGCGAGGGCCATTGACCTCGGTGTGCGGTTCGGCGTGACCCCGGCGATGGTGCTCGGCCGGGTTGCTCTCGCTCGCCTCACGTTGCTGGATGGTCGCTTCGAGGAGGGACTCGGACAACTCGATGAGATCGCTGCGCTCCTCATGTCCGGCGAGGTCGACCCGTTGACGACAGGGATGATGTACTGCGAGCTGATCTGTGCGGCGCAGGGGCTCGCGCTCCATGACCGGGCGGTCGAGTGGACCGACATGATGGAACGCTGGCGGCACGGCGCGGCATTCGGTGGAATCAACGGGCGTTGTCGGGTCCATCGCGCCGAACTCCTCAGGGTGTCGGGCCCGTGTGATCGCGCTGAAGAGGAGGCGCTGCTCGCTTGTGAGGAGCTCCGTCCATGGATGCGCCGCGAGTTTGGGTGGCCGCTGGTCGAACTCGGCAACATCCGTCTCCGTAAGGGCGACCTCGCAGGGGCGGAGGAGGCATACGTTGCCGCGCACGCGCGGGCCTGGTCGGCTCAACCCGGGTTGGCGTTGCTGCGGCTGGCTCAGGGCGATGTGCCAGCTGCCTCGGCGCTGATCGCTGATGCCATCACCCACCCTGATGACCTGCCGTGGAAGCAACGCCCTCCGTTCGGAGACCTGCGTCTGGCACCACTGCTCGAGGCCCAGGCGGAGATCGCCGCTGCGGCCGGCGACGCGGTAACGGCGCGCCGATCAGCAGATGCGCTGGACCGCATCGCAGACCGCTACCCCAGCCCTTCGCTGCGTGCCGGAGCGCTGCTCGCCGAGGCCAGGGCCAGATTGCTTGCTCATGATCTGGTGGGCGCCAAGTCCTCGGCAATTGCGGCGATGGTGTCGTGGGTTGATCTTGGCGCGCCATTCGATGCCGCTGTTGCCCGCACGGTGTTGGCCGAGGTGCGGCGACGTGACGGGAACGTCGACGGCTCCAAATTGGAGTGGCAGGCGGCGCGCAGTGCGTTCGAATCCTTCGGGGCTAGGGGCTGGGTGGATCGCTGCGACGCGATCCTTGAAGGCGGTGATCTTCGAGTTGCGCTGCCAGCGCCGATCGCCTTCTCGGAGGGCGTCTTTCGTCGCGAGGGCGACACGCGAGTCGTTCGCCTCGGCGGCCATGCCACCGTCATCCACGACCTCAAGGGCCTGCGCTACATCGAGCGGCTGCTTGCCGAACCTGGCCGTGAGTTTCACGTGCTCGATCTGGTCGCGGTAGAGAACGGATCACTTCCCACGATTTCCCGGTCCAGCGATGGCCGGGGTGACGATGGCCGGGGTGACGACGGGCGGTTGGCGGCCGGAGGCCTGCCCGTGCTCGATGAGCGTGCGCGTGAGGCGTACCGGCGGCGCCTGTCGGAGGTCGATGAAGACATCGAAGAGGCGACGGCAATGAATGACATCGCGCGACGCGAGTTGGCCGAACGGGACCGGGAGTATCTGATCGCTGAGTTGCGCGGTGCGGTGGGTCTTGGCGGCAGCCATCGGTCGACCGGTGGAAGCGGCGAACGGGCGCGCACGGCGGTGACACGCTCGCTGCGGTATGCACTCGCCCGGTTGGCCGAGCATCACCCGGTGGCCGCGTCGCACCTCGAACAGCGGGTGCAGACCGGGACCTACTGCAGCTATGCCCCGGACTCGCTCGCGCCGATCGATTGGCGCAGTTGACTGCAACCCAGTGCGCGAATAAGTGTCATCCGACGTCGTATCTGAGATGCGGTAGCGGCCAGCGGGTACGGTCGTGGGATGCGCGCTGTCGTCTGTAGGTCGTTCGGTCCACCGGAGTCACTCGTTGTCGATGAGGTATCCGATCCGGTCGCCGGTGCGGGTCAGGTGCTGATCGACGTTGCGGCGTCATCGGTGACGTTTCCCGATGTGTTGATGATCCAAGACCTCTACCAATTCAAGCCGGGGCTGCCGTTCACCCCGGGCACTGAAGTATCCGGCACCATCGTCGCGCTCGGCGAGGGAGTCACCGGGCTCCGTATCGGCGACCGAGTTCTGGCTGGGGTCGGCTCAGGGGCGATGGCCGAGCAGGTGGTCGTCCCCGCTGGTGCAGTGGTCGTGCTGCCCGATGGAGTCGACATGCTCGACGCCCCCGGTTTCCTGTACGCGTACGGCACTTCGCATCACGCATTGAAGGATCGAGCGCTCCTGCGCGAGGGCGAAACGCTGGTGGTGCTCGGCGCTGCTGGCGGTGTCGGTCTGGCGGCAGTCGAGTTGGGTGCATTGGCAGGGGCCCGTGTCATTGCGGCTGCATCGAGCGACGAGCGGTTGGCGCTGTGCCAGGAGCACGGAGCCGCTGCGACCATCAACTATGCGACGCACGACCTGAAGACAGCGATCCGCGAGCTCACCGATGGCCGCGGAGCCGACGTCGTCTATGACGCGGTCGGAGGCACGTACTCGGAACCAGCGTTACGGTCCACCGCATGGAACGGACGTTTCTTGGTCATCGGCTTCGCCGCCGGTGACATCCCCAGGATCCCGCTGAACCTGCCGCTGTTGAAAGGATGCTCGGTGGTCGGCGTCTTCTACGGTGCATTCACGGCTCGCGAACCCGCTCGCCAACGTGAGAACGTGACCGAGCTGTTGAACTGGTGGGGCGAGGGCAAGCTCCGCCCGCATGTGTCGGCGACCTATCCGCTCGAACGCGCCGGTGAGGCATTGCGGGCGCTCGCTGACCGCAAGGTCGTCGGCAAGGTCGTCGTCACGATCGACCGCTGAACACTGCGGTCGTCTGTGGTCGTCCGCGGTCGGTGGGGTCCACGACTACTCGACTCATCGCTCAGCACTGCACCATGACCCAACTTCATCGGACAGTCCTGCCGTCATAGTTCTCCGCTGTCGAGCAGACCGAGGACCTCGATGGCGCGGTTGCGCACGGCAGGCAGGTCGCTCAACCTGCGCAGTGCCGCCAATGGACGGGCCATGCGGTGATTCCCCGCAAGCACTTCGGCGTTGCGGGCGAGAAAGTCCCAGTAGAGCGTGGTGTATGGGCAGGCGTTGGGTCCGACGCGCAGCATCGGATCGAAGCGGCACGTTCGGCACGAGTCGCTCATCTTGTTGATGTACGCCCCGCCGGAGGCATACGGTTTGGTGGCCATCATGCCGCCGTCGGCGAACAGAGCCATCCCGATCACGTTCGGCAACATCACCCACTCGGCACCGTCGACAAAGCTCGCCCGCATCCACTCCGTCATCGCTGCTGGATCGACACCGGCCGTGAGAGCCAGGTTGCCGAGCACCATCAGCCGCTCGATGTGATGCGCATACCCGTGATCGTGGAGATGACCAATCACGCCGGCGACGCAGGCCATTTCGGTGGCAGCTTGGCCGGTGAACGCCGGTGGGACTGGCCGCATGGCGCTGAGTGCGTTGCTCGCCCGGTAGTCGGGCATCCACATCCAATAGACACCCCACACGTATTCGCGCCAGCCGATCACCTGTCGGATGAAGCCTTCGACCGAGCTCAGCGGAGCGGCACCCCGTCGATAAGCGGCCTCGGCGGCCTCCACGATCTCGGACGGATGCAGCAGACCGAGGTTCATTGACGATGAGAGCACCGAGTGAGCGAGCTTCCACTCTGCGGCGAGCATCGCGTCCTCATGCGGTCCGAACAACGCCAGACCATGATCGACGAACTCGCTCAGACGGATCAGTGCCTGCGTTCGTGTGACCGGCCACGTCCCGTCAGGGTCGGCGCCGAAGGTTGTAGGCGGCAGCCGAGCGAGTACCGCTTGGTCGATGTCGTCGAGCTCAAACGCCTCGATCGCGGGCCAGGCACGACCATCTCGCGGTGGTGGTTCACGGTTGTCGTGGTCGAAGTTCCACTGGCCTCCGACGGGCTCGGGGCCACCAACGCCGTGGTCGATCAGCACGCCGAGCCGTTGTCGCTGCCAACGGTAGAAATCTTCCATCGTGAGCCGCTTGCGCCCAGTTGCCCAGCTTGCGAAGTCGTCATAGTGGCAAAGGAACAGGTCGTTGCGTGTCAGTTCGAGTCCCAGCCGCTCGAGGAGGACGCGGCCGTCCCAGCTCGTCGGCTCCATCGCGATGACGCGTGTGGTACCGAACTCATCGCGATGCTCTCGTAGGCCTTGTCCGAGCGTGCCTGCCCGGCGGTAGTCGACCTCGAATCCTTCGACTCGCAGTTCTACTGCAAAGTGCATCATCGCCGACAACACAAGATGCAACCGCTGACGATGCCATCGCCGGGAGGTGATCAGTGTCTCACTTTCGACGAGCAGCACGCGGCACTCCCCCGGCATCCAACCCGCAAGGGCTCCGCGGGCGCGATCCAACTGATCTCCAAACACCCAGACGGTCGGAATCGACGCCGAAGTCATTGCGTCAGCGTGACCCAGACGGCTGCCCATAGCAGCATCAGGAAGCAAACGCAGTGCTGGGCAGGTCGCTGTCGCCTGCTTCGAGGGCGTCGCAGACCACCTTGGCAACGTGTTCCGGAGCGAGGCCGAGTGGCATGCGCGGCGCCGTACCTGCAAGCGGATGCTCCGCTAGGCCGGTTTCAGTGTGCGGTGGGCGGGCATCGAGGACACGAACGTCGCGCCGGCGAGCTTCACGCGCGAGTGCCTGGTCGAACGAGCGGACGGCTGCCTTTGAAGCGCCGTAGGCGGCCATCCCTGGGAGGTTCGTCTCGGCGATCACACCCGAGATGTTGACGATCGCCCCACCTGGACGCAGTACCCGCAGCGCTGCCTGAGCGAGCATGATCGGCATGAACGTGTTGGTGAGGAACAGTTCCTCCATCGTGTCGATCGACAGCTCGTCCACCAGTCCGAATGCCACCACTCCGACGGCGTTGACCACGATGTCGAGGTGGCCGCAGTAGTCGACGGCGGCAGCGACGGCTGCCGCACAGGCTTCAGGAGAGCGCAAGTCGAGTGCTGCATGTGCCCCCGGAAAGTCGAGCTCTTCGAGACGTTCGATGCTTCGAGACACGAGCGTGAGAGCAGCGCCCCGGTGTGCCATCTCGGTGCCGATCGCACGACCGAGCCCGCCTGTCGCCCCGGCAAGGAGAACAGACGCTCCACCGAGCAGATAGGTGCGGTTCACGAGCGCTGGCCTCTACGCGGGTGGTTTGTCGCCCCGCGTCGCCGCGTACAATGGAATGATTCTTTCGCTTCATACGTTCGTTTCATTAGTGCTAAATATACCGGGTCCCCGATGAATGTCGCTCAGTCAGCGATGTTGACGCTTCACCTTCTCGCCACTGCAGCCATGGTTGGACTGATCTGGTTTGTGCAACTGGTGCACTACCCGCTCTTCGCAGCTGTTGGCTCAGATGGTTTCGCAGAGTATGAGCAGATGCATCAACGCCGTACGTCGTTTGTTGTCGGTCCGCTGATGGCGGCCGAGGGAGCCACCGCTTTGTGGCTTGCGCTCGCCCCGCCGCACGGAGTCGCACGCCTTTGGCCAGTGCTCGGGTTGGCTGTCCTTGGTGTGGTCCATGCCAGCACCGTGTTGTTACAGGTGCCTCAGCACGCCGCCCTGGCCGATGGCTACGACCGGGTGCGCGTGAACCGTCTGGTACGAACGAACTGGGTCCGCACGCTCGGGTGGAGCATCAGAGGGCTCATCGCTGCGTTGATCGTCGTGCAGGTGTTGTCACCGTGATGGGAACCGGGAGTGGATTCCGCCGATCCGTGACGCCCGCTAGTGGGCTGCGCAGAAGTTGGTTGAATGTCGGGGTCGACCGGGTTCCAAAGGACTCTCTCCGATGGGTTACAGGCAGAGTCTCGTGACGCTTGGCGTTTGGCTGTCTTCAGCAGGCTGCCGCAAATTGCGGGTGGGGTTGGCAGTACCCGGTCCCGATCCCGATCCCGGCCGTGCGGTCGCGCTGCAGCGTGAACGTTCGTTGCACGACAAGCGGGGGTGGTGGAAGCCTGCATCAGCGACCACGACGGCTGTGCGGGCAGGATCGCGTCGACTTACATGTCGCCAGCGCCGATAACTCGACGCGACTTCTCCCGGAAAGGCGTAGCGGGCAGGATCGCGTCGACTTTCATGTCGCCAGCGCCGATAACTCGACGCGACTCGGCACCGCAACAACGCGTAGGCCCGGCGGGTGGAGCACATTTCCGAGATTCGTCAACTCAACGTGCGAAACCGTTGGTGGACCTGTTGGCGGCTGTGACCTAGTGCCAGCGCCCAGAAGTTCGGTGAATGTGGGTCATGCGGCCCGGTTGCGTCGTAGACCCATTTGAACGGTGTTGCGGTGGTGTTGCGATGCTCGATGAACTTCATCAGCGATCAGCGATGCCGTCCCATGACGGACATAGTCGAACTCGCGCCGCTCCAGACGACCAGACCGCAGCAGCGGCGTCGGGTGTTTGCGTGACTTCGCTCGGATCCCGGTGTTTTCGTCGATCGACAACACCACCGCGTTCGTCGGTGGACCCAGATACAACCCGAACCTCGGAGTGCTCCCCGGTCACCTTGGCCATCAACACCAACCGATCCGTCAGCCCCTACACCAACAGCCGCCCCGACCGAGACAGGTCAACCAAACCGTCCAACCCCAGGTCACGGAACCGGAGACGCCACTTGCACTTCGTGGCGAGTTCGCATCGCTGATCGCGATGACACGTGTCGATGGCTTGTGGCGACGAACACCGGATCTTGCAAGATCTTTGGGCGAACGGTCGCGAATGCGCCGGACGCGATTCGAGCGTTCGATCTTCTCCACGCCTGTGAGTACCACGCTGTCGCGCAAATCCCAGTGGTGCAGGTCGAGTCACGACCCGCACGCCTCCTCTATCGCGGCCTGTACCCAACCGAACCGGATGCGTTCCTGCTCAAGCCGGAGGTTCGGTTGTAACCGGTTGTCGCGCAGGTCGTCGTAGAGGGTGAGCTCTGCGGCCGTGAGTCGATGCAGGTCGCGCCGTGTGGGCTTGTCGTCGACGCCCCAGTAGTCGCGGTGAGCCAACAGTGTCACGCTGTCCATCATCAGCGACGTGGCATGCGCAACGACGGCCCGAAGCTGGTCGAGGATGGCTAGGCCGTGCGTGTCGATGTCGCCCCAGTAGTGCACGGGTACATTGGTGAGCCACGGCACATCAGCCAGGTGATCGAGCCCTGAGCCAGCACCGAACATCACCATCGCATCGGCTACATCGGGAAATGCGAGGAAGTTGATCTCGTTCTCGGTGATGAACAACCGGCGTGGCGGGTGATCGATCTGCCCGAAGTCGGCGGCGGTCAGCGTGTAGTCGTGATCGCCGTCGGTGGTCGCCAGGCCGCGTCGTGGGTTGAGCGAGCGGAAGCGCACCAACCGCGGCCGGGTGCGAAAGCCGTAGCGACGAACGAAGTCCGCCCAGCCAACCGTGTGGTCGATGGCTGTCTCCGGAAGCACGATGTCGAGCATCGCTGCGAGCAGCCGCTGGTGCTGCTCGATGAGTTTCGTGTGCACTCCGGGCACATCGACCTGACGCATGTAGATGCCTGGGAGTGGGTGGCGCTGAAGCCATTCGACTACTTCGAGGAGCCGGGGCCATGTGTCGGCGGCCGCAAGCGCATCGAACGGTCGCCTGGCGAGCAGCGAGACCAGTGCGGGCAGCTTCACCGCCGTGAAGTCGACGAGACCGCGGAACCGGGCCAGCTCGCGCGCCTTGCCGATCGCTGCCGCGGCGGCGTCGACCGTGTCGAACCACACGGCCACGGGTATCGAGTTCGCCCCCAGCTGGCGATGATTGACCTCGCGTGCCTCCAGGCGGATGCGGCTGATGCCGGTGAGGGCGTTGACCCAGGCGCGCACTTCTTCGAAGCGGGTACCGAACTCGGCCGACGTGGGCCGCTTGATCACGATGCGCAGCGGGAACATGTCGGCCGGCTGAGCGACATCGGCTAGCAGCTGGCCCCGCTCCCACTTGCGAAGTACCACCGCACGAACATCGGCCGGCGTGCTCCAACCCGTCACGGTCACGGTGTGCGCTCGGCCCGATGGCGCTGCTTCTCGTCGAGGTACTCCTCGATGGTCAGGTTGCGGAGCCGTGAGTCGCGCCCGCCGTCGTTGTGCACGTAACCGACGCTGCGCACGAACGGCTCGATCACACGGATCTTCTGCATCGGAGTGACCACCAGCAGTTGTAGGTTCAGGCGCGCGAACAGTTGCAGGCCGTAGCGGGCGGATTCGTCGGAGCCGCGACCGAACGCCTCGTCGATGACTACGAAGCGGAACGACTTCGAACGCACCTCGCCCCACTCCAGCCCGAACTGGTAGGCGAGGCTCGCGGCCAGCACGGTGTAGGCCAGTTTCTCCTTCTGGCCGCCCGATTTGCCGGACGAATCGCTGTAGTGCTCGTGCTCGGCATTGTCCTCGCGATAGCGCTCGGATGCGGCGAAGACGAACCAGCTGCGCACGTCGGTGACCTTGGCCGTCCATCGCCGATCGATCTCGGTGACTCCGTCGCGCCCGCTGAAGCGGTCGATC
The DNA here is from genome assembly GCA_025359865.1 of Actinomycetes bacterium. Taxonomy (GTDB): domain Bacteria; phylum Actinomycetota; class Acidimicrobiia; order Acidimicrobiales; family Ilumatobacteraceae; genus VFMC01. The sequence continues at coordinate 13,170 of JANYDH010000106.1, forward strand.
AGTGCACGAACTTCGACGAACTTGGCTTCCGCGTAGTGGGGGTCGTCCGAACCCATCAGCGAACCCTCGGTGCATCGACGAAGGTCGTGCTGGAAGTCGCGCACCTCTGCATCGCCACTGGGCGAGAGTTCCAATGAGATGTAGCGCCCCGGGTTGTAGTCGATGTGCGTGAGCGAACTGTTGATGGCCTCGATGCGCTCACGAATGTCGGCTTGCTGGCGCAGCAGCTGTGCCTGGAAGTTGGCGATCTCATTGATCGTGTTCTCGTTGAGTAGCTGCTTGAACCGGGCCTCGTGACTGGGTAGATCATCGCTCGCCAGTTGCAGCAGCATTGCCCGGTAGGCGGGGCCGGCATCGACGGAAGCGTCGATTTCGGTGGTCTCCGCCGGGAACTCGTGGCGGTAGCCCTGCATCGCCTTGATGATCCGCTCGGCGATGCGGGTGATGCGCGATGCAGTGGCGTCGATATCGCCCTGGAGGTGTTCGCGCAGCCTGCGTTCGTCGGCGTCGCAGGTGCGCAGGGTCGGCGGGAGCATCTGCAGCGTGGTTCGCGCAGCCTCGATGCCGGCGGTCATGACGAGGTGCTGTTCGGCGTCGGGCTGTTCTAGCTGTGCGGCCTGCTCCTGCAGGTGCTCCATCGCCTGTCGTTCGTTCGCACCGATATCGGCCAGCTGGGTACGGGTGCGTTCCAGCTTGGTGTCGGCCGCAGAGACGGCGAGGTCGTTGTTGGCGATCTCGTCGCGCAATAACCGCAGCTGATCCGACGATGCGGCAAGCCGCTCGCGTTCGGCCTCCAGCTCCGCGATGAGCAGTGCCGGCGTGTGCCAGTCGAGGTCGAGGTAGTCGTCGTACACCGCGAGCTGGGCAAGCTGTTGCGCAACCAGCTGCAGCTGTGCCTGTGCACCGGTGAGTGCACCGATGCGTTCGCCGATCGGACCGAGCACTGCGGCGAGTTCGCGTTGCTGGTCCTCCAGCGCGGCGATCTTGTCGGCGTTCGACCAGCCGAGTACGAAGCGACTGCGGTCGTCGATGCGGTAGCGGTCGTCCTTCTCGTGGCGATCGTCGCCACCTTTGGTCTGCCCGGCCAGTGTGAGTGCGCGCCGTTCGCGCCGGAACTGTTCGGGCGTGTCGCAGCAGATGTAGTCGAAGCGGCGGGCAAGCTCTTTGAGCAGCCACCGTCGCCACCGCGTGCCCGGTTGCGCCTCGATCTTGTGAGCCAGCCACTGTGGTTGCACATCCGTCGGAACACCGCGGTTGGAATCGTCGCGGACTCGGAAGTACACGAATCGGTTGCGGAGGTTGGTGGCGTCGACCCATGCCTGCACGTCGGCGTAGCGATCGTCGCTCACCAGCATCGCCAGCCCGAAGGAACGCAGTACGCGCTCGGCGCTGCCCTGCCAGGCCCGTTCGGAGTCGCGAACCTGCAGCAGTTCGCCCGCAAAAGGCAGGTCGTCCTCGTCGATGCCCAGCGCAGCGCACAGCTGCTCGCGCAGTTGCACCTGCTCGCGTGGGATGTTGTTCTTGCGGGTGCGCAGGCTGTTCAGCTCGTCGCCCAGTGCGTCGTGGGCCTGCTTGCCGCGCTGCAGTTCCACACCGGCTTCGTTCAGGTCGTTCTGTACGTTGGCGGCGCTGGCCAATGTGTCGGCCGTGCGTGCTTCCAGCGATCGCCGCGTGGCGTGGAAGCCGTCGGCATCGGCTGCGGCCGTGGCGTTGAGCTCGCGGCACAGTGTCGCGTAGCTGTCGGCTTTGCGCTTGCGCCGATCGCGCTCGGCGGCGCGTTGGGCGATCTCGGTCTCGATCGTCGTCAGCCGGTCTCCGCCATTGGCCGCAAGATCGAGGCGCAGCGCTTCGCGGCGGGCAAGCAGGCGGCGGTGCTCCTCGCTGTGCGCATCTCGTTGCGCTTCGGCCTTGCTGCGCTGTACCGCCAACTCGCCAAGGCGCTCGCGCAGCAGCTGAGATCGGAGGGCAGCGAAGTAGGTGCGTAGCGCATTGCGGCTCGCCTCGTGCGCGGTGCGTTGCGTTGCGAGGGTGTCGTGGCGGCCGCAGTCGTCGACGATCGGTGCGAGAAGTTCCATCTGGCGTTTGGCGCGCAGTACGGATTCGTGGGCGTGGTTGAGGTCGTCGAAGTGGCCGAGCAGCTTCGTGATGCGCTCATCGGCGCTGCCCGCATCGAGCATGTGGTGGCGCACGAACTCGGTGAGGTTGCCCACCGATTTCATCGAGATGGTCTGGTGGAACAGTTCCAGTGCCTGCTCGCTCATGTTGCCGAGCCGTCGCCGGAACCATGCGCCATACGGCGGGAAGGTGTCGTGCACCTCGGCGCCATGACCTTTGAGCCGCCTCTTCAAGGCGGTGATGTCGGCGCCGAACGAGGTGAAGTGCTCGGCGATGGACAGTTCGCGCTCGGCCCCGACGAACAGGCGGGCTGGCTGGCCGACCGCCTCTTTCATCCAGAACACTTGGGCGATGGTGACGGTCTGCCCGAAACCCTCGTTCTTGAACACGCCGAGGATGACGCTGAGGGTTGAGTCGTCGCGCAGCGCGACTGGCTTCGATGAGCCACCCACCTCGTTGCGTTCCGACTTGTAATGGCCCAGCACGTATGAGCGCAGCGAACGCTCTCGACTCTCCGCGCCAGCGGCCTTGTTGTAGGCGACCTTGTGAGCGGGGATCAGCAGGGTGGTGACCGCGTCGACAAGGGTGCTCTTGCCGGAGCCGATGTCACCGGTGAGCAAGGTGTTGTTGCCGTGGAGATCCAGGCTCCACACGTGCTGGTGGAAGGTGCCCCAGTTGAGCAGTTCCAGGCGGTGCAGGCGGAAGCCCGACACGGCGTCGTCGGTGCCGAACTCGAACGCCGATGGGGCCTCGTGGTTGTCAGTCATCGCCGGTGCCGCCGAGGGTCTTGAGGTCACGGTCGAGCGACTCCCGATACTCGCTGAGACGGGCGTCGAACTCGGCGAGCCACTGCGCATCGACGAACGCCTTGATGATCCGACGCACCTCGTAGGTGGGCGGGCCGGCGGAGTTGGCGCCGCCGAGCCGCTTGAGGAAGCCGAGATCGACGACCTTGCCGATGTGGGCGTCGATACTGCTGAACAGCTTCGTCTCGTCGGCACGGTCCGGCAGGAAGACGCGGAACAGGTCGACGATGTCGTCGCGGCCGAGCACCAGCCGGCTCTCGCCACCGCGTGCGTCGAACTCGGCGAGCTTGCGTCGCAGCAGCGCGAGCAGCAGGCTGATGGGGAACGACAGCGGGCGGCGCGCCACCAAGCGCGGTACGGGGGTGGTGCCGTCGTCGGCTGCTTCCTCGTCGGCGTCGGTGGCGTGGCTCTTCACGAATGCGTAGCCCTCGGCCTCGTCGATCAACAGATCGAGGCCGAGCACAGCCAAGTAGTCGCGTGCTCGTGCCTGTAGCGAGACCAGTCGTGCCCAGCTGGTGGCGTCGGTGTCGCGATACACGACGCCCTTCAGTAGCAGCACCAGCAGGCGGGAGAGGTCGTCGCCGGTAAGCACCGGCGGGCGCGGGACGTCGGCCAACTGCTGCTCGTTGTTGCCTTGGTGCGTTTCGGTATCACTCATCCGACGAACACCACACGGGGCATTGTGGCCGAGCGGTTGACTCCGTCGGACGACCAGCTGATCACTTCCGTGACCGTGGTGTCGACCGTGGTGTCGAATCGCTCGCTCGCCAGTTGCAGGTAGGCAACCACTTCGGCGAGGCCGTGCTCGGGCGGCTGCCGGCGGCAGAGCTCGCCCAACGTGATCTGGCCGGCAAGGTGCAGGCTGCGCTCGATGTGCAGCGCAAGCCGCTCGACGTCGACCACGTCATGTGCGAACAGGTCGTCAATGCCGACCTCGTCACCGGCCGTCGCCTCCAACAGGTCTGCAATGACAACCCGTTGCTTAGGGGTGAACATCGGGCGCTCGAACGGCAGCGCAATCTCCGTGGCAGGAAGGGCGATGACGTGCATGTTCCCCTGCGGCGCCCGGTCGCGAACGGCCAACGCGTTGCCTTCGATGGCCCGCAGCAGTTCGACGATGCGCCGGTCTTCTAGCCACGCGGTGTCGTCGAGGAAACGCCGCAGCTGGGTGGAGAGCAGCGCCACTGTGCGCTGGGTGTGTTCGCCAGCTTCCAGCCAGTCGTAGTGCACGCGGCGTAACCGGCGGTCGGGGCGCAGTTCGCTGATTGCTGGCTGGGCGAGAACACGGTCGAGATTGCTGCTCATCTGTTCCTGGCGGGCCTGCGACATCAGGAACTCCCAGAACGCACGGAAGCTCTGCCCCTCGTCGGACTCGGCGATGGCATCGCGCTCGCCGAGGATCTCACCGACGAGCGCACCTTTCGCCCCGTCCCAACCGGCGATCTGCTCGCGCACGCGCCGGTCGAGCGAACGAAAGTTGTGCTCCACCTGGCGGAAGTCGCTGAGCAGTTCGCGGGCGAGCACGACGAACTGCTGGAACCGTTCCTTCAGCGCACGGTCATCGATGGTGGCCAACGTACCGCCGCGCACCTGCTCGATCTCCGTGTCGATCTCTGCTCGGCGACGCTCCAGGTCTGCCAGGCGAACCTCGGGATCGGTCTCAGTGCTCACCGCCATCTGCTCCAGCAGGTCGAACAGGCTGCGCAGCCGGGACTCGGTGCCCACGAACGGCCGGTCAGCGAGCCGTGCTACCCAGGTGACGGCTTGCTCCGCCGCGGGGGTCATGTCGAACGACGGCTGGTCGGAGTTCGGCGGATAGAACCGCCGCAGCCAGCCGCGCTCATTCGTGGACCACTCGACCAAGTAGTCGAGCGCAGGTCGCGGCGCCGCCTGTTCGCCACGCACGCTACGCAGCGCATGAAGGTCGTCCTCAAGGGCCTCGATCAGGTCGGGCTGAGAGATGGAGCGCACGTTCGGGGCAACGAACACCCGATGCAGGAAGGCTGCAAGGAGTGGTGCATGGTCGTACCGCAGCAACCCCCATGCCGCATGCCGTTCGCGCAGCGCGCCAAGGCCGTCCGTATCGAGGGTCACGACGCTGAGCCTACGAGGCTTGCCCGTTCGAGTGCCGCCACGTGTTGTGCGGCAACGGCTACTCGCAGCTTTACAGTGGGCAAGGGGGGACTTGAACTCTCGTTGAAGGGGTGTTGGGTGGTGTTGTTGAGTCCATCGCATGCCGTTTGATCTGGTCTTTCGCGATTCGTCATGCTGAAGCATGCTGAGGATAACCAGACCGTTTCTACCCGTCCGGTAGAAGATCCGGTAGAAGCCGTCAGACTTCATCACCGGCGCTTCGCATCGTCCGATACGTGCTTTTTGGTTTCATTTCTGGTATCACTGTCTAGTGAGCACTAGTGAGGTCTACCCAAATGCCCCACTCGCCCTCGTTGCCGTGGAAGTCCGGTTTCCCGACAGCGCCAGCGCTCCGCTCGGCGCGGCCGTCCACCGGGCAGTGCGCGATCGACTCGGCCGCGACTGGGTGATCGAAGGTGGCAAGCAACAGACCATGGAGGTTGCGTTCGGCCCGAGTGGAATGTCGGCGCCGAACCTACGGCAGGAGAACCTGTCGCGAATCACCGTGCGGGATCGGACCCAAGTAGTGACGTTGCGGCCGGACAGTCTCACCATCGAAGCGACGAGATACGGCGGCTACGACATCTTCCGGGAACTGCTTCACCGAGCGTTTGCCGCCGTCGAGGAGTTGCTCGAACCGGACGGTATCTCGCGGCTCGGTCTCCGATACATCGACGAGATCTCGGTCCCAACCGGGGACGGACCGACAAACTGGGTCGACTGGGTCCACGGCTCGTTGCTCCCACCTTCCACCGAGTCGCTCGCCCCTGCAACATGGACAGGTGCGGTCCAGTACGACATCGGGCCACAACGGCGCTTGGTTCTCCGGTACGGCCCGGCCGACCAGCCAGTAGTTGCACCATCAGGGCCGTTGCGCCGCCTGCGTGCGCCTACCGGGCCGATCTTCATGTTGGACTTCGATAGTTTCTGGCAACCCGAGGAGATTCCTGCGTTCTCAGCCGATGGTCTGGTTCAGTCATGCGACGACCTACGTGCGCCGGTCCGCACTCTCTTCACCGAACTGGTCAACGATCGCCTTGTCGACGAAGTGTTTCGAATGGAGCCACCGAAATGACGAACACCGAACTGCTTACCGGAGACCGCACCCGAGCCGAGTCGGTCGTCTCGCCAGCGCTCGACCGTCCGACTCGCACCTCGCAGGATGAACTCGCGGACCGTGCCGGCTTCCTTCATTCCGTGACCCGGATGCTCTCCGATGGCGCTGCTGGTCTTCATCACCGAACCATTGAGATGCAACTTCGGTCTCGCTCGGAGGAAGCGGCGAAGCGCTCCGCTCCTGACCTTCTCGACGAGCTGGCCGATCTCGGAATCGCATGGCGTGATATCGCACGAATGATCGGTGTCACCGTCCCCGCGGTGAGGAAGTGGCGTCAAGGTGAGCCGCCTACCGGTGTCCATCGAAAGGCAATCGCCGGGCTGCTCGCGTTCATTGACGTCTTGCGCTCGGAGCACCACATCATGGACGTTCCTTCGTGGCTGGAGATGCCGCTCGGTGCTTCGTCTGTGACTGGCCTCGATGTCTATGCCCGCGGACTCATCGAGCCACTCGTGATGCACGCTGCCGGACACACGAGCGCTGAGCAACTGCTGGACCACTACGACCCTGCCTGGAGCCGCACAACAGAGAGCCGGTTCGAGATCATCACGGCTGCCGACGGGCAGGCGGCCATCAGGATGCGCGATGGGGAGACGCTTGAGTGAGTCTCTCCGCTTGGGAGACCACGCAGTCGCTCTACTTGGCGCGCGCCGACGAGGTCTCGGAGCACCGGCCGCTCTTCACAGGAGATGTCGTCCGTGGACCCTCGATCGGTGGTGCACCGGGTACGGACCTCGTGATGATCATCGCCCACCCGTGCGCGATGCGGTCGGGGCCACATCTCAGTCCGAACGTGCTCGCAGCTGCCGTTCGACCTCACGCGGCGGAGGCACCCGCCCGTTGGACTGACGGCTTCTTCAACCGCATGCCGTTGCCCGACCTTGAAGGCGACGGTGGCGCGTTTCACGTCGCCTGGTTGGAGCAGATTGGCCTCGTTCCTACTGAGGACCTGCAGAACGGCGAGCGGATCGCGTGTCTGTCGACGATCGGGGTCAACATCCTGCAGCAGAGACTCGTGTTCTACCTCACACGCTTGGAGGTCGAAACCTCCGTCTTGTGGGAGGCCTTCTCGCATACGTACGAGGAATCCGATCTCCTCGAGGAGTGGGTGGAGGCATTGCACGACGTCGAGCCAACACCGACCGAGAGCTTCGAGTCGTGGATACATGAAGGCTCGCCGACGCGCCAGGACCGGCTGAGAGACGCCCAGTACCGCTCGCAGATACGCGGCGAACTCCGTGCCGAGATACACCAACGGACAGCCGCGCAGAACCAATAGTCACTCTGGCTCCTTACCGGTATTCGCGCGCCAGCGACACCTCGTACAGGGCCGACACCTGGGCGCCGTCGAACTCCATCACTTCGGCGCGCACGCCAGGGTCGTGGAGGTCGTGCACCCGGAGCTGGTCGCCAACCTTCACGAGCGACTCGATGCGGACGTAGTGGTCGCCGTAGAGCTCGGCGTAACGCGCGAGCGCCTGCAGCTTCGGGCGGGTGTCGGCGAGGTAGTCGCCGTGAGGGTCGATGATCGACACCCCGAGCGTGCCATCGCTCCGGCGTGACACGACGAGGAAGTCGACCTGCAGGGAGCCCCATCCGTCGTTGTCGTCTTGGTAGGCGATACGCAATGAGGCGGGAGTCGGACGTGCGGGGTTTCTATACCAGGCGACGAAGGTCTCCAGTCACCCTGCGATTCAACTCTTTGCACCGCTCACTCGAAGCCTGGCGCTCTTCGCCCATCACGTCGACTCGCACGCACCCGACTCCATTCTTGCCTCTGATGTCAATCGAGCCATGGCGACCGCCGCGACGGGCTGGATCGCGGGCGCGTCCGAAGCGGTCGTGCGAAGAGCGCTTCGGCTGCGTCCTGCATAACGCCACGCGACTGCTGCACGGTCAGGTGGCTACGCGCTCCTTGCTGCCCACGATGCTGCGGCAGAATCTGTGGACGGCAGAGGGACAACCGTGTGGACAGAACAGGGGACAAGTGTGTGGACAAATCTCAGCAATGTAGTTTGACTCTCCCCAGGTAACGCGCGCGGGTGAGTGGACAAGTCATTAGACAGAGTACGGTCCATGGCTATGGACACCCCATGGATCACCTTCGAGGTTGACCTCGCGAAGATGAGTCCAGCGTTCTGGATGGTTCTCGGTGAGGCTCGATCGAAGTGCGACCATCTCGCCAGGGTGCCAATGCCTCCTGCGTACGCCCGCGAGCTTCACGAGATCAACCTCTCGAAGGGAGTACACGCGACGACGGCCATCGAAGGCAACACTTTGAGCGAGGAGGAGGTAGCCGCCATCCTCCGCCGACAGAGCAGGTCGACCGAAACCGACTATCAGGTTCGCGAGGTGGAGAACGTCGTCACGGCCTACAACGGTGTACTCGAGCTCCTGCGCACAGGCGACGCCCCCCGGTTGACGCCGGCACTCGTTGATCAGTTCAACCGCCAAGTACTCGATGGTCTGGACCTTCCCCCAGGGGTGCTGCCCGGTGAGGTTCGTCATCACTCAGTGACCGTCGGCCCGTACCGCGGGCCAGACTGGGAACGCTGTGAGGAGCTGATCCAGCAGATGTGCGACTGGCTCAACGGTCCGTCGTTCTCCGGGGACGGCAGCATGCGTATCCCCGTTGCGATCATCAAGGCCTCGTTGGCTCATCTCTATCTTGCGTGGGTCCATCCGTTCGGAGACGGGAACGGCCGAACTGCTCGCCTGTGCGAGTTCCTCGTTCTCGTGACGTGTGGTGTGCCGACGAGCGCCGCCCATCTGATCTCGAACCACTGCAACAAGACTCGGGACCAGTACTACCGAGAGCTGCAGTACGCGAGCGAGAGCGGTGGTGACGTCACCCGGTTCCTCTCCTACTGTGCCTCGGGCTTCGTCGAAGGGCTCGGGGAACAGCTGAGGTGGATCTACGACAGGCAGTTCCGTCTGACGTGGCACGAGTACGTTGGGTCGCAAGTCACCGGTCGCGATCCAGACATGCGGGAGCGCCGCGCGCGGATCGCAGAGGTGCTGTTGTTCCACGAACCGGTAGCGAAGAAGGACATCCCGCGACTCACCCCCGAACTGGCCGAGACGTACGCCGCCAGCGGACCGAAGACCCTCACCCGCGACCTAAACGAGCTCGTCTCGATCGGACTGTTGCGAGCAGCCGATGGCCGGTATCAAGCGGACAGCGACGCGCTGATGTCTCTGCTTCCGTTGACGGTGTTTCCCGACGGAACACCGTCAACAAACCCTCCGGTAGAAGTCCGGTAGAAGTCGGGGTCCCGACACGCGAAAGGACCCCAGCTGAGCTGGGGTCTTGCGGTGGGCGAGGGGGGACTTGAACCCCCACATCCTTTCGAATACTAGCACCTGAAGCTAGCGCGTCTGCCATTTCGCCACTCGCCCGAGTAGACACACCAACGCTAGCAACCGGGCGACCGTCGCCCAACCCCGGGCTTGGGGCGCGTCATGTTCCTCCGGATGTGACCAGTACCCTGGAGGCCGTCATGGGTCTGCAATCATTCGAGCATGGAGTAGAGCGTATGGTCGAGGGCGTGTTCTCTCGTTCATCTCGCAGCACCATCCGTCCAGTCGAGTTAGGTCGTCGGCTCCTGCGCGAAATGGACGACCATCGCAGTGTCGACGTGAAGGGGCGCCGCATCGTTCCGAATGCGTTCGAGTTTCATCTCAGCGCTCGAGATCACGCTGGGTTTGCCGACATCGAGCATGCGTTGCAGGTGGAGCTGTGCGAGGCGGCGCGTGAGTACGCACGTGACGAGGGGTACCACTTCCTTGGGCCGGTACTGGTCGGGTTGGTGGTCGACAACAACTTGAAGGCCGGGCGGTTCGGCATTTTGTCGCAGCTGAAGGAAGCTGGTGGTGGTCGCGGTGCCGGTGCCGTGGTGTTGCCAACGGGCGAGCGGGTGACGATCGGCGATCGCACTGTCACCATCGGCCGCCTGCCGGACTGTCATGTCGCAGTGAACGACACCAATGTGAGCCGCCGTCACGCCGAGATTCGACCCGCTGGCAGCGGATACGTCGCGGTTGATCTTGGCAGCACCAATGGCACCAAGGTCAACGGCGAACGCATCGTGGGTGAGCGGGTACTGAATGACGGCGACACGGTCACCGTCGGCGGTACACACCTGCGATTCGAGGCGTCGTAGCTGTCGTATGACCGACCAACTGCTCGGGATCTTGAAGATTGCGCTTCTTGCGCTGCTCTACTTGTTCTTTGCTCGCGTGCTCTGGGCCGTGTGGAGCGAGGTCCGCGGTCCGCGCCCTGGTCGGACCATCGCCTCACCGCCGCCATCGGTGATCGGCTCGTCCAGCGCAGCCGATCAGACCATGGCAGCACCGGTGCCGGTCGCCCCCAACCGGGCCCGCCGCAGTCGTCGCGATGCCGCACAGAAGTTGGTGGTCCTGCTGCCGAAGGAACGCAAGGGGGCGTCGTTCGCCGTGGCCGCTGAAATCACCATCGGGCGCGCGCCGCACTGCACGATCTCGATCCCCGACGACACGTTCGTCTCGCAGCTACATGTTCGGCTATTTCGCAATGCCGATCGCACGTGGGTCGAGGATCTCGGTTCCACCAACGGCAGCTATCTCAACGGGGCCCGACTCGATTCGATCCGACCGCTCGATAAGGGCGACCGGTTACAAATCGGTTCGACGGTGTTGGAGGGACAATGACGGCGCTGCAGTGGGGAGCCGCCACCGATGTCGGCCGCATCCGCAATGAGAACGAGGACGCGCACAGCGCTGAGCCGATGCTGTTCGTCGTGGCCGACGGGATGGGTGGCCACCAGGCGGGCGAGGTGGCCAGCGCGCTTGCCGTACAGACACTGCACGGACGTCTGGCTCAAGGCGCCCAGTCCGTCGACGTGGTGATCGCGGCAGTGGTTGAGGCCAACGCGGCCATCTTTCATGCAGCCCACCAGAACGCCGGGCAGCAGGGCATGGGCACCACGCTCACTGCGATTGCGGTTCTGCCTGCCGATGGTGAGCATCACTCCACGCTGGCGTTGGTGAACGTTGGCGACAGTCGCACCTACCGCATGCGCGGCGGCGTGCTGCAGCGAGTCACGATCGATCACAGCTATGTGCAGGAACTGGTGGCCACGGGGCACATCAGCGAACTCGAGGCGCGAACACATCCCCGGCGCAACATCGTTACGCGAGCACTGGGTATCGAGCCGACGGTCAGGGTGGATTCGTGGTTGCTGTCAATGGTGCGCGGCGACCGGTTCGTGTTGTGCAGCGATGGTCTGGTCGACGAGGTGCCCGACCACGAGATCGCCATGATCGCAGGCGGTGTTGCTGCTCCGCAGGCAGTCGCCGACGAGCTGGTGGCGATGGCTAACCGCCACGGTGGACGCGACAACGTCACCGTTGTCGTGGTCGACGTGCTCGAGGGATTGGAACTGGCTGCCGACGAGGCGGCGATGGTGGTGATGGAGGATGCATCGGCTGCCGTGGCTGAACTGGCGGTCGGCGGGAGCGAGAACGACACGCCCGGACTGTATGGGGGTCGTGACGCCGACGCGGCATCACTCACCGCACCGATGGGTGTTGTTGCAGACCCCAATGTCACGTTGGTGATGGCACCCGTGGATGGCAGTGTGCGCCGACGTCGGCTCACCCCAGGACTGTTTCTTTTCCTGTTGATTCTTGGGCTCGTCGTCACCGTCACTGTCACGATGGTCGCCGTGGTGTTGCGAAATGACGACACCACACCGGCAGACACGACCGTGCCGGTGACGCCGGCCCCGGCCACGCTGGCGCCGGTGACGCTGGCGCCGGTCACGACGTCGGCTACGTCGGCTACGTCGGCTGCACCCACTACCACTCGCACCGCCCCCACGAACGCGAGCCCGATCCCCGGTAGCGCGGCGGGTACCACCGCACCATGAGCACGGCGTCGCCGATCGCGAGCACGCGCCGCAGCACTGAACTCGGGCTCGTGATCATGGCGGGCTCCATCACGGGTGCTGCGTACACGCTCGCGTCGCTCGGCAAGAACGCAGAGATCCCACCGATCATCGTTCCGTTTCTGATCGCGCTGCTCGGGGTGTTGTTGCTCGCCCATATCGCCACGCGCCTGTTGGCCAGCGGTGCCGATGCCACGCTGTTGCCGCTGGTTGCCCTGCTGAACGGCCTCGGTTACGTGATGATCGCCCGGCTCAACGATCGCCTGGCTCGCCTGCAGACCACCTGGACGATCGTTGCAGTCGTCGCGTACGTCGTCACGTTGTTGGTCGTGCAGCGCGCCGCTGATCTCGCCCGGTACAAGTGGACGTTGTTCGCTGTTGGAGCCGGACTGTTGCTCCTGCCGTTGGTGCCCGGCGTAGGCCGCACGTTCGGTGGAGCCCGCATTTGGGTCAGGATCGGCCCGGTCAACTTCCAGCCAGGCGAGTTCTCCAAAATCGCACTCGCCGTGTTCTTCGCCGGCTATCTCGCCGAACGGCGTGAATTGATCGCCACCGGCACCTGGCACATCGGTCCGCTACGACTGCCCGAACCCCGTCACTTTCTGCCGATTCTGTTGGCATGGGGCTTCTCTGTCGTTGCGATGGTCGGGCTCAAGGACCTCGGCGCGTCGCTGCTGTTCTTTTCGCTGTTCGTCGTGATGTTGTGGGTGGCCACCGAGCGCACCACCTACTTGGTGATGGGTGTCGTCCTGTTTGCCGGAGCGGCCTACACGGCGTGGCGGCTGTTCGCCAACGTGCAGACCCGCGTGGCGATCTGGCACGACCCCTGGTCGCAGTACGAAGGCAAGGGCTATCAGATCGTCCAGGCGATGTTCGCGCTCGCGAACGGTGGCGCCGCCGGCACCGGGCTCGGGCTCGGAAGCCCCAACAAGATCCCGGAGGTGAAGAACGACTTCATCTTTGCCGCGTTTGGCGAAGAGCTCGGACTGTTCGGCGCAACGGCCATCCTGATCGCGTTCTTGTTGATCATCGGCGCTGGGTTCCGCGTGGCCATTCGCAGCGAACGCCCCTTCGAAAAGATCCTTGCCGTTGGTCTCACGACCATCCTCGGATTGCAGGCATTCATCATCATCGGCGGCGTGATTCGGGTTGTCCCGCTGACCGGCATCACGTTGCCGTTCGTCAGCTATGGCGGCTCCAGCCTGGTTGCCAACTACGTGCTGTTGGCGTTGCTGATGAGGATCAGCGACTCCACGGCCCGCCGCGCCGGCGAGGTGCCTGACGCTCTCACGGTAGGAGAACGGTTCGAGGCGCGTGGCGCAGTGCGTCAGGTGAAGCGTGATGTGAAACGTGGTGCGAACGCGGACCGGGAACCGCGATGAACAAGAAGATCCGCCGTCTCGCAGTTGGGCTGCTCGTGTGCTACCTCGTGCTGTTCATCCAACTGAACATTCTGCAGGTGGCTAAGCAGCAGGAACTGAGCGCCGACCTGCGCAACGATCGCCAAACCATCCGTGACTTCAACCGCACCCGCGGGCCGATCATCGCTGCCGATGGCACGGTGCTGGCCCGCAGTGTGCCGGTGGTGAACCCGGATGACAGTGCGAAGTATCAGCGTGAGTACCCGCTCGGAGATCTTTTCGGCAACATCACCGGCTACTACACGTTCAACTTCGGCAGTACCCAACTCGAACGTACGCACGGCGCCGAGTTGTCGGGCACCACGTCGCGCCAGCAGGTCCGCGCTCTCACCAATCTGCTCGGCGAGGGCGATATCAGCGGTACGGTCGTCACGACCCTGCGGCCCGATGTACAGCAGTTGGCGAAGGATCTACTCGCTGGGCGTGAGGGCTCCGTCGTGGTGATGGTGCCGTCGACTGGGGCGGTTATCGCGATGTACAGCTTTCCCAGCTTCGACCCGAATCTCGTGGCCAATCACGACACCGAAGAAGCCGCCAATGTGCTCAAGTTCCTCACCGCATTACCTGGTAAGCCGCTGCTCGCAAATGCCTATCAAGAGCGCTACATGCCCGGTTCCAGCTTCAAGGTGATCACTACGGCAACGGCGCTGCAGTACGGCGTCACCTCGCTCGAGCGAGCGTTCCCTAACGAGACCGAGTTCACCCCACCGCAGACGAATGATCCGATCCGAAACTACGGCGGAAAGGCGTGCGGAGGCACGATGGCCGAAGTCTTCTACCGGAGTTGCAACATCCCGTTCGCCCAGATGGCAATCGAGTTGGGGCCTGAGCGAATGGTCGGCGGAACGAAAGCCTGGGGCATCGGTGAAGCCATTCCCATCGACCTTCCCGGTGCGGCCGCCAGCGCGTTCGGCGAGGTGAGTGACTTCACCGATCGACTGCCGCTGCTCGCCATTGGCGGGTTCGGTCAAGGTAGTGATGTGATGGTGCCGCTGCACATGGCAATGCTGGCGAGCACCATTGCGAATGGGGGCGAGATGATGAAACCGTACGTCGTCGATGCGACGCTGTACCACGACGGGTCTGTGCTCGAGCGCACCGATCCAGAGGTGTGGAAGACCCCGATCGATCCAGGGACTGCGTCCACGTTGACGCAGTTGATGATCGGCGTGGTGAACCTGGGCACCGGTCGATCGATGCAGTTGGCGAACGGCGTTCAGGCCGCAGCCAAGACGGGCACAGCGCAACTCAACGCAGCAGGGGAGCCGCAACGATCACATGCCTGGATCATCGGTTTCGCACCTGCCGAGGCACCGCAGTACGCAGTGTCGGTGGTGTTGAAAGGCACGACCGATGAGATCAGCGCCAGCACCGGCGGCAAGCTTGCCGGACCCGTCGCCAAGCAGATCTTCGACTACTTGTTCGCCCACCCTGATCCCGTACCAGTGGCGCAAAGCGTGTCGGCAGCGACGCCTGCTCCACCTCCGGTAGGGAGTGCCCAGCCATGAGGACGCCGGTATCTGTATCGTTGCGCAGCATCCTTGCCAAACAGGCGCGGGCGAAGTAGGTCGTGGTGACAGACAACAGTGAGCGGATCGTGCTCAATGATCGATACCAGATTCAGCAGCGGATCGGGCGCGGCGGTATGGCCGACGTGTTCTTGGCGCGCGATCTTCTGCTCGACCGCAACGTCGCGATCAAAGTGCTGTTCCCTGAGTTTGCCACCGACCCCAACTTCGTCGAACGGTTCCGCCGTGAGGCGCAATCGGCCGCAAACCTGAATCATCCCAACATTGTCAGCGTCTACGACTGGGGCAAGTATTCGAACACGTACTTCATGGCCATGGAGTACGTCGAAGGGCGCACCCTTGCCGACATCTTGCGCGCCAACGGCCATGTGAGTTCGATACAGGCCGCAGAGATCGCCAGCGAAGTGTCGGCCGCCCTCGGCTTCGCCCACCGTAACGGTGTGGTCCATCGCGATATCAAGCCCGCAAACATCCTCATCGGGTCGAGTGGCCAGGTGAAAGTGGCCGATTTCGGCATCGCTCGGGCAATGAACGCGCCGACCGAGAGCAACCTCACCCAGGTTGGCTCGGTGATGGGTACCGCCACGTATTTCTCGCCCGAACAGGCACAGGGCGGACAGCCCGATCCGCGTAGCGATCTGTATTCGCTCGGCATTGTGCTGTACGAGATGGTTGGTGGTAGGCCGCCGTTCACCGGCGACAATCCGGTTGGCATTGCCTACAAGCAGGTGCACAATGCCCCGCAGCCACTCAATCAACTGGTTGCTGACGTGCCCCGGCCATTTGAGGCGATCGTCGCCAAATTGCTGGCGAAGAAGCCTGAACAGCGTTACGCCGATGCCGACGACCTGCGCGACGACCTGCGCCGATTCCGTTCCGGTGAGCATGTGCACGCGCTCGGGCCGGCTGTGGTGCCGCCGCCGGTCGTGCCGCTCCCGGTGGCCCCGGTTGTCACCGCAAGCCTTCCCCGTACGCAGGCTGCTTATGCGGCGGCGGCAACCACTGCCGTGCCACGAACGACGGCCATGCCGACAACACCGCGCCCTGCGGCCGGCCCGGTCGCGTATGTCGACCCGCCCAATCGCAATGGGCTGTACGCCGTGCTCGGGTTCCTCGCTGTCATCGCCTTGGTGATCGGCGGGATCGTGCTCTTCAAATCGCTCACCAAGGAAAAGGGAGCCGCGGTCCCGGTCGAGTCCACGACCACTGCGGCTGCGGTCACCACACTCGCCGTCGTGAATGTCGCGAATGTCATCGGCCAGACGTTCGACGAGGCCAGCCGGATCCTCACGTTGCAGGGCCTCACGGTCACCCCAGTCGCCCAGGACAACCCTGCTGTTGCTGAGAATCAGGTGTTCAAGACCGATCCGCCCGCCGATACCGCCGTCACATCGGGTTCGCCGGTACAGGTGTTCTTCAACCCGACCAAACTGCCGCAACCGGTCCCCGACGTGACAGGCAAGAGCGTGGAGGAAGCCAAGCGCCTGCTCACCGCAGGCGGGTTCGTCGTTGGCGCGATCACATCGGAGAACTCCGACCTCACCTCCGACACCGTCATTCGTACCGACCCGGCAGCGACGACATCGCTCAAGGTCGGCTCGACGGTCGGGATCGTGCTGTCGGCGGGCCCGAACACCCAACCGGTGCCCGATGTTGTCGGTCAAACCGAACAGGTCGCCAAGGATTTCCTGGTCGCTCCACCGCGAACGTTCGTCGTCACATCCATTCAAGAGGCCAGTGACACTGTGGCTGTGGGCATCGTCATTCGAAGTGAGCCGGTTGGCGGCGGTCAATTGGCGCCTGGCGGGGCGATCACCATTGTGGTGTCGTCGGGCCTGAAGCAGGTGCAAGTACCGCCGCTGATCGGTCTCACTGAGGCTCAGGCGAGAACGTCGCTCACGTCGCTCACACTCGTTGCCGAAGTCGTGTACCAGGCAGTGCCATCAGGCGATGTGAACGATGGACGGGTGATCGCGCAGAACGTCACATCGGGTACATCGGTGAACCCGAACTCGACGGTAAAGCTCAAAGTTGGTAAGGCCGTCGCTCCTGCCACCACCACGACATCGACGACGTTGCCGCCGACGACCACCAGCACGTCTACCCTTCCACCGACCACCACGACCACCGAAGCGCCCATCACGGCGCCGCCCGGGCCCTGACGACCTCTCGCCACCTACTCGCGCCCTACTCGCGCCCTGGCTCGCGCCCTAGGTGGCGATGGCCGCCGCCGTCTCGACGGTGCGGACGAAGTTGTGCAGCAGGTCGTGCCCAGCGACGGTCAGGATGCTCTCGGGGTGGAACTGCACTCCCTCGATCGGCAAGGACGTATGGCGTACCGCCATAACGATGCCGTCGCTCGTCCAAGCCGTTGCGGCCAACTCTGTGGGCAAGGTGGCTGCAGCGATCACGAGGCTGTGGTAGCGGGTGGCGGTGATCGGTGAGGGCAACCCATCGAACACGCCTTCACCGTTGTGTTCGATCAGCGACGTCTTGCCGTGCATCAGTACCGGTGCCCGCTCAATGGTGGCACCGAAGGTATGACCGATGGCTTGATGACCGAGGCAAACGCCGAACACCGGGATGCCCCGGCCTGCAAATGCTCTGATCGAAGCACAGATGATGCCAGCGTCTTCGGGACGCCCGGGGCCGGGGGAGAGCAGGACGCCATCAGGTTCGAGCGCGAGCGCTTCGTCCAAGGTGCACTCGTCGTTGCGGATCACCTGCGGTTGTGCACCGAGCTCGCCGAGGTACTGCACCAGGTTGTACACGAAGCTGTCGTAACTGTCGATCACCAAGACATGAGGGCCGGCCATCTCAAGAGCGTAGACTCGTAGCCCGTGGCACCACCCAAGAGAAAGACCACCGGTCGTGTGACCCCAAAGGGCACCAGGCCCGGCGAGGTTACCCATTCGGCACCAGCAGCGTCGTCGGCCGGTGTGGCAGCGTCTTCGCGCTACACGCCCCCCATCACCAAAGAGATGAAGGAAAGTCCACGGTGGCTTCCGATCCTCATGGCGATCCTCCTCGGATTGGGTGCGTTGACGATTCTGCTGCGCTACCTCGTGTGGCCCGACACCAATCTCCCGGTGCTGTTCGGCCTTGGCTTCCTGCTCGGCGGGTTGTGGCTCGCCACCAAGTGGCATTGACCCCCACCGGGTGACGGTCGGGTGATAATCGGGTGAGCTCGCCGGTGAGGTGGCAGTGAATGAAGGCGTTGCGCCCGGTATCCCACAAGTTACATCACTGTGAGTTGACCCACAGACTTATCCACACCCTGTGGATGTCACTCGAAGAGTGGCGCGACCACATCCATGTCTTCAAGACAGTGTTTCGGCGGTGGTGGATCCTCATCAGGGGCCAGTAACAGCTTGATCTCTAGCCCGCAAACGCTACACCGGTACCTAACGTTCACTTTTCGCATCTCACCGGTGGGTGGAGGTGGAGGAAGCAGGCTGGTCATGCTGCGCAGCATGCCGATGCCACTTTTCCACAGGACCACACCGATCAGGACCGCACTGAGCACCCAGACGACGGTGGAAAACGCTGGCATGTGGACAGACTACCGGCGCTCACCTGGGTGACCTTGGCTCGAGCGGTGCCGGTGCGCCGGGTTCTGCAACCCTGTTGTACAGATTCAGCCCAGTCGTTCGATGATGGTGGCATTGGCCATACCGCCACCTTCACACATGGTTTGCAGCCCATACCGCCCGCCGGTGCGCTCCAACTCGTTCAGCAACGTGGTCATCAACCGTGCGCCGGAGCAACCGAGCGGGTGCCCCAGCGCAATCGCACCGCCATTGACATTGACCTTGGCCATATCGGGGTGGAGTTCCTTCTCCCACGCCAACACCACCGACGCGAACGCTTCGTTGATCTCGACTAGATCGATGTCGTCGATGGTCAGTCCAGCCCGCTCGAGCACTTTGCGGGTCGCGGGGATCGGTGCAGTGAGCATCAGCCGCGGATCCTCACCGGCGAGCGAGAAGTTGACGAACCGTGCCCGTGGCGTGAG
Source organism: Actinomycetes bacterium (assembly GCA_025359865.1). GTDB lineage: Bacteria > Actinomycetota > Acidimicrobiia > Acidimicrobiales > Ilumatobacteraceae > VFMC01. Next base: position 32,233 of record JANYDH010000106.1, read on the forward strand.
ACCGAGCTGCTTGGCACGCTCCTCGCTCATGATCAGGATCGCCGCAGCACCGTCGGTGATCTGCGACGAGTTACCGGCTGTGACTCGCCCGCCATCTTCTTCCGGGCGGAACACCGGCTTGAGCTTGCCGAGCGATTCCATCGTGGTGTCACGCAGGCCTTCGTCGGTGCCCATCATGTTTCCCTCGGCATCGAGCACCGGCATGATCTCGCGTGCGAAGCGACCCTCGTCGGTCGCGCGACGGGCAAACATCTGGCTGCGGACACCGAACTGATCCATGTCGTCACGTGACACGTTCCACTTGTCGGCGATCATCTCGGCGGAGATGCCCTGCGGCACGAGGCCGCCGACCGACGCGTAACGGGCACCGATTGCGGGACCGAACGGGAAGCCGAACTTGCCGTCTGCCATCGACGAGCCCATCGGCACCCGGGTCATCACCTCGACACCGGCAGCGATCACCACGTCGTAAGCCCCGGCGATGACGCCCTGGGCCGCGAAGTGGGCCGACTGCTGGCTAGAGCCGCACTGCCGATCGATGGTGGTGCCAGGAACGGTCTCTGGCCAGCCGGCGGCCAGCACTGCGTTGCGACCAATGTTCACACCTTGTTCGCCGACCTGCATCACGCAGCCCATGATTACGTCCTCAACCAGGCCTGGGTCGATACCGGTACGGGCAACAACTGCTTTCAGCGTCTCGGCTGCGAGATCGACGGGGTGCCAATCCTTCAACTTGCCGTTGCGGCGACCGAGTGGCGTGCGGATTGCGTCGACGATCACGGCGGTGGTCATGGGGTTGCTCCTCGAGAAGTTGATCCTGATAGATCGGAATTGCCGGAACGCTTGCCGGCTGCAGCATCGTCGTCCCAAAACACGACGACGAGTTGCGGATATTCGGCCCATGGACGACAGTACTGTTACATGGGAGAATGAGACGCAGCGGGGGGGGCCGCTGCGTGCCTGAGGAGATCGCCATGTCGAGCACCAGTATTCACGAGATCGATGCAATCGTTGCCGGAGCTACCGCCCCGAAATGCTTTGTCGAACTGCTCGACGCGAATCCAGAAGCCCCGGCCTTGAGTTCGATGCGCGACGACGTTCCAGATTCTTGGAACACGTGGACGGTCACACAGTTCGCAGAGCGCGCCGCCATGGCAGCTGCCGGGCTGCAGAGCTGCGGCGTTCACCCCGGCGAACGAGTACTGCTGATGATGCGTAACCGACCGGATTTCCACTGGTTCGACCTCGCCACGCAACTCTTGCGGGCAACGCCGGTGAGCATCTACAACTCCTCGTCCGCCGAGGAGATCGAGTATCTCGCGGGCGATGCCGGAGCCGAAATCGCGATCGTCGAAGATGTTGGATTCATGGACCGAATCCTGCAGGTCCGTCACAATCTCCCAGCGCTTCGGCATCTGTTCGTGATCGATGCTCCTGCCGGGGGTTTGCCCGACGGCGTGCGCGCCGCGTCGGAACTGTTCCAACACGGCACAGCCGATCTACGAGCATTGGCAGCTGCTACCGAGCCATCCGATATGGCGACACTCATCTATACCAGCGGCACCACCGGCCCGCCCAAGGGCGTGATGATCAGCCAGCACAACGTGGTGTACACCATCGAGCAGTTGCGACGCTGCATCGACTTCGACACGTTCGTGGGCAAGCGTGCCGTCAGCTATCTGCCAATGGCCCACATCGCCGAGCGGATGTTGAGCCACTACCAAGCGATCATCTTGGGATACGACGTGTACTGCTGCCCAGACTTGAGCCAGCTGTCTTCCTACCTGAAGGCGGTGCGCCCGGAGATCCTGTTCGGGGTGCCCCGGGTGTGGGAGAAGATCTACAACGGTGTCAATGGTGCCTTGTCGCTGGACCCCGAGAACAAAGCGAGGTTCGATGACGGGCTGGTAACTGCACTGGCGATCAAGGAAGCCGAACGCCGAGGCACGGCGACCAAAGAACAACTCGACACGTGGGCGTTTCTCGATGCAGTTGCGTTTGCGCCGGTACGAGCCCTCGTCGGCCTCGATGCCGTGCAGGTCGGCGTCACCGGCGCAGCACCGATTCCGCGTCCGGTCCTCGAGTGGTTCAACGCTATTGGCATACCGCTGAGCGAGATCTATGGGATGAGCGAATCCAGCGGACCGATGACGTGGAGCCCCAATTCCAATCGCCCCGGTACCGTCGGACGGTCGATCCCGGGCAGCGAATTGGCCCTCGCCCCCGACGGAGAGGTCATTTTTAGCGGTGGCAACGTTTTTCAGGGGTACCTCGGTCAGCCCGACAAGACAGCCGAGACGGTGATCAACGGGTGGCTGCACAGCGGCGACATCGGCAAACTCGACGACGAGGGGTACCTGACGATCATCGACCGCAAGAAGGAACTGATCATCACCTCCGGCGGCAAGAACATCAGCCCGGCAAACCTCGAAGCTGCCCTAAAAGGGATCGCGTTGATCGGTCAGGCAGCGGCGATCGGAGACAACCGCAGGTTCTGCTCGGCGATCCTGGTGCTCGATCCAGAGGCTGCCTCCGTGTGGGCACTCGTTCACGGACGTGCTGGCGCAACCCCGACCGAATTGGCCACCGACCCGACTGTGCTGGCCGAGGTACAAGACGGCGTGGACAAGGTCAACCAACAGTTTGCGAAGGTGGAGCAGATCAAGAAGTTCACACTCATCGGCCAGGAGTGGCTACCGGACAGTGACGTGCTGACGCCCACCTCGAAGCTCAAGCGGCGCGGCGTCAATGCGCGTTACGCGGTCGAGATCGAAGCGATGTACAAGGGACTCGACTGACGGTTGCGGGTGACTCCTTGCCCCCGTCACCACTTGCCGAGCACGCGTTGTAACGCACCGATGTCGGTGGTGCTGAGGTGCATCGCAAAGTGATGCTGCACGCCACGCCGGTAGACCACGTTGGCATCGCGCCACAGCAGGCGCCCACGTTTGGTGAGGGTCACGGTGACGGCGCGACGGTCGTCACCGGAGGGTGTCGGCTTTCGCGTCACCCAGCCAGCTTCCTCGATCCGGTCGAGTCGGCGCGACAGACTGGACGGAATCTCATCAAGTACCGCACGTAGTTCATTCACGCGCAATGACCCGCCGCCACGCTGGAGCGCGGTCATCACATCGAACCAGGTAAGGGGGAGGTCGAACTGTTCGACGAGTTCGATGTCGATCGTGCGGTCGATGGAGGCGACTGCAATGCCGAGCGACCGAAACAGCGCGACTCGCTCGGCGTCGAGGCGCGGCATGCCGTACGCCTAGGCCGTGGCCTTGAGCGCGGCCGAGAATGCCGCGAGCGCCAGGTCGATCTCGCCTTCGGTGACCACGAGCGGCGGCATCCAGCGCAGCGTCGTGCCATACGTGCCAGCGTTCATGAGGATCATCCGACCCTCATGAAGACAGTGCTGCTGTACAGCCGACACCCGGGCAGCATCGTGGAACTCGGTACCGATCATCAGGCCTAGGCCGCGCACCTGAGCGATCACATCGTGCTCTCGCTGAAGCTCGCGGATGCCGGCTTGCAGTTGCTCGCCTCGGGCCACCACGTTGGGCAGGAAGGAGGGTTCGCTCATGATGTCGATGGTGGCAAGTGCAGCCGCACAACCCATGGCGTTGCCGCCGTAGGTACCCCCATGGCTGCCCGTCGGCCACTTGTCGTCGAGCGCACGCGTCGTGCCGAGAGCCGCAAACGGAAAGCCGCTGGCGATGCCTTTGGCCATACAGATCACATCAGGCTCAATGTCATAGTGGTCGACTGCGAACCATTTGCCGGTCCGTCCGAAGCCGCTTTGAACTTCATCCGCGATGAACACAATCCCATGTTGGCGACAGCGCTCGACGATGCCGCGGATGAACGCCGGCGGCGCAGGGATGTAGCCGCCCTCGCCGAGAACCGGCTCCAAGATCACGGCGGCAGTTTCGTCGGGGGCGGTAAGCGCCTTGAGCACGTGGTCGAAACCGCGGAGCGCGGCCGCCACCTCGGCGTCTTGATCGGCCGCTAGCGGGTCGGGGTATGGCGCGACGAAGACCCCTGACGGCAGTGGGGCATGGCCAGCGCGGTAGCCGGTCTTCGACGTGGTCATCGCCATCGCCAAGTGGGTGCGGCCGTGGAAGCTGCCGCTGAACACGATCGTGTGCGGGCGCTTGGTGGCCTGCTTGGCCAGCTTGATCGCCCCCTCGGTGATCTCAGCGCCGGAGTTGGCATAGAAAAACGTGTCGATGCCGTTTGGGGTGATGTCGGCTAGTTTGGCCGCCAGCGGCTCGAGTAGATCGTGCTGGTACACATTCACCTGGGCATGGATGAATCGTTGGGCCTGATCGCCGATCGCCTTCGCCACCGCTGGATGAGCGTGTCCGGTTGAGTTGACGGCAATGCCGGCCGCAAAGTCGAGGTACTCCTCGCCGTCGACGGTGGTAACCCAACTACCGTGACCGCTGGCCACTTTCAGGGGCGTGACCGAGAACCAGACGTTGGAAAGATGCGAGCCAGACATGGCCCCCAGCGTAGTCCGGCGTGCTGCTGCGTCTGTTCCGCCGTCCCCGATGGGTTACAGGCAGAATGTCGTGACGTTTGGCGTTTGGCTGTCATTGGCAGGCTGTCGCAGAATGCTGTTTGGTGGTGTGGCGGGTGAGGTTGGCCGTCTGGTCGTGTTGTCGGCAACGATGTCATGGTTGTTGCTGAACTCGTGGTTGTGCCGCACAAGTCGGCTCAACATCGGCGACTGACAGCCCACCCGCCGGGCCTACCCGTTGTTGCGGTGCCAAGTCGCGTCGAGTTATCGGCGCTGACGACATGTAAGTCGACGCGATCCCGCCCGCACAGCCGTCGTGGTCGCTGATCCAGACTTCCACCACGCCCGCCTGGCATGCAACGAACGTTCACGCTGCAGCGCGACCGCACGCCGGGATCGGGACCGGGTACCGCCAACCCCACCCGCATTTTGCGACAGCCTGCTGGTAACAACCCAACGCCAAAGATCAGCCCTGAAGCAGGAGTGCCGGGCATGTGAGGGGTGTGGCGGTGCTCGACGAATTTGATCGTCTTGGCCACGAGTTCGTCGCCACGTGTCGGGTGTCTGCTGTGGCGATCGCTTCGGCCATCTCGAAGGCGGTGGCGAGTGCGATGCAATCCACCATGCTGACTGGGCAGGTCACCGGGTGGTACTGCTCGGAGCGCAGTTGAGCCGCAGGTGTGAGAGTGGTCGGCGGCTTCCGGACGACGCAGGTCCAGTGACTCGAACGTGTGTTCGTCCAGCTGTGTGGCACCCCTTTGCGATGATGGTCGCATGAGTTCGTTTGTTGTGCCTGATGTTGAGGAGATCGGCGGGATGTCTCCGGCCGATCTTGAGGCGTGTCTACGCGTGTTCGATGGTGAGCGCCGCCGTTTGGACGCGAAGATCGCGACGTTCGTGAACCGGGTCGAGGTGACGGGCGCGTTTGTGGGTGATCATCACGGCGTCTGAGTCTTCGCGATCGTCACCCCCACCACCCCCATGGAAACGGTCGAAGAGCCTGAAGGGATCGGACGACATCCAGGTCAAGGGCGGCCACGGTCGCGACGACGTCGACCGGGTCGTCGGATGTGCAACGGGTTGGCACAACGATCTCGGCACGATGTGGACTTGGGCGAATCCCGTGTGCCGTAGTTATGGCAACGTGACGACGGAGCCGATTCGAGTCAGCGCATCGCAATCGACGGCCCTGTCGAGCACGGCAAGCAACTGGTCGTGGACGCTGACTGAAACACGGGTAGCGCCAAAGATCCCAGCGATGTGCTTCAACAGATCAGCGGTTTCGAACTCGTGTCCCATTCGCACCACGTCGACCATCGCGTTGGCGATCTCCTCAGGCGCGACCTGGTCGATCTTACGATCGCTCCCGGGTGGTGTGCGGCGGTAGGCAGTCCATTCGTCGGGGTGGCGTTGCTCGCTCCATACGAACGTCCCAAATGGTGATGTCACCTGCTGTGCCAACGGTACGAGCTGGGCGATCTTGTCGAGCCGTGCCCGGCGGACGGCACCGAGGCCGAACCGGGTGGCGACGATCTTGCCCAATCGGTCGATGTGAATCGGCGCCTCGGCGATGATCGTTTCGTGGATGACCGCGATGACCGCGATGACCGCGATGACCGCACGATCCGTGGTGTCCTCTCCGAGAGCATCGAGCACCTCTCGCTCACCGGCGAGCAGCAGCGATGCGGGGACGAAAATCGACTCCAGGCCGGCAGCAGGCGGCCGGGCGAACACCGTTGCCGACGCCCGGCCGAACACCGGCACCGGCAACGACGCCGGGGATGGCGCCGGGGATGGCGACGGGGATGGCGACGGCGGTGCGATGGTGGACGGTGATGCAGCGAATGACGCAGCAAGCGGCGTCACATCGGGTTTGCTTACATCTGGTTCGCTTGCTGCTGGTTCGATCCCCTCTGGTTCACTTGCCGTTGGTTCGGTCGCAGCGGCGAAGACGGCTGCCTCGATATCGCCCAGCACACGTGCGGGCTCGTGCAGCCATGACGGCAACCACACCCGCAGTACGTGCTTCCAGCCCATCATCGCCAGCACACTCGGCGGCAACGCATCACGGTCGTAGACGGTGCTGCGTGTGGCCCACGCGGTGCCGTCGAGGAGTACCGCCACGGGCCAGTCGGCGGCACCGGCGGCACCGACGCTGAGGTCGACGCGAAAGCTCGATAGGCCGACATTCTCTCTCACCCGGAGCCCACGGTCACGTAAGGCCTGAGCAATCTGATCACGGTGTTGATCGCGAGGTGTAGGTGCCCGCAGCGCGAGGTCGCCTGTCTGCTTGGTGCCATCGCGGGCGATCACGAGGTATTGCTTCAACAGTTCCAGACCCCGTGAAGGCTCTGCGGCAAGGCGCATTTCCTCGGGCTGGAACGAGCAAAAGACCATGACCTCGACGCGGGCACGAGTGATGGCTACGTTGAGTCGCCGCTCGCCGCCCTGCTTGTTGAGCGGACCGAAGTTGAGTGACAGACGTCCTCGGTCGACGGTTCCGTCATCGGCATGCCCGGTGACGGGCGCAGCGAAGCCGGTGGAGAAGATCACCACGTCGCGCTCGTCTCCCTGCACGCTTTCGAGGTTGCGCACGATCAGGCTGTTGTCGCCGTCGTCTTCGAGCAGTTCACGAATTCGCTCGCTACCGGTCTCGTCGAGTAGCCGCGTGATCAGATCGGCCTGCGGCAGGTTGAGGGTGACTACACACATGCTCAGCGAACTGGTGACAGGGTCAGCGAGTCGCCGTGAAATCTCTTGCACCACCGCCTGAGCCTCGATCAAGTTGGTCCGGATCAACTCGCGGGCCACACCGCTGCGCGCGAACTCGCCCTCGACGTGACGCCATGTGATCGGTGACGTTGCATCGTCGTGGGGAGACGGGAACGTGGTGAGCCGACCTTCGTAGAACGCGTTGTTGCTGAACGCAATCAGGCCCTCGTGGCGGCTTCGGTAATGGCACTGCAGCCATACTCGCGGCAGGTTCGACTCGACGCATTCGCTCAGGATGCTCTCGAGGTCGACGAACTCGGCCTCGTCAACGATGTCGATGGTCTCGTCGTGCTCGCCAGAAAGGGCGGTGCCACCGAACTTGCTGGGGGGCATCTGGCGGCTGTCGCCGACAACGATCACCGACGTGGCGCGACCCATTGCGCCGATGGCTTCCGCAACCTCGATCTGCGACGCTTCATCGAACACGACCATGTCGAAGTGAGCGGTGCCCGGTGGTAGGAACCGGGCAACGGAGTCAGGACTCATCAGAAAGCACGGCGTGAGCGTGGGCAAGATCTCGCCGTACCGCTCCATCAAGTTGCGGATGCTGAGTCGGCGGGTGGTCTTGCTCAGTTCACGGTCCAGTTCCCCGTACTTGCCGATCCGGGCTCCAGGACGAAATGGGCGGGTCGCCACCAATCGCTGGGGGATGATCTTGCGCATCAGCGCGCGGCGCTGCGTGTCGAGACCGATGAACGAAGCGAGCCGCCGGTCGTGGGCAAGCCCGTCGAACTGGTTCAGTCGGCCCACTTCCATGCGCTCGGCAAGCGCAGCGCGCACGACACCGCGGCGGAAGCGTTCATAGCTGTGACTGACAGGGATGTCTCCCCGCAAGATGTCGTCGGCTGCAGTCAGCAGCCCGGCGTCGCGTAGTGGCTCGATCGCCTCGACGGTCTCACACCAACGGTGCAGCTTCAGATAGTTCGGGGCGTCGACGGACCAGGTTGGGGCGCTGGCGAACCAGGCCTGTACGAAGCTGCGGCCGTGCATCCATCTGGTGGCCGATCCGTTCGATGTGCCGAGCAGTTCGGCGGCCTTGGTCCACAGCGCGCTGGTGCGGTTGAACAGTTCGACCGCAACGGGAGTTGGTTGCCAGCCCATACGAACCGACGTGGCAACCGCGATGCCTTCGCGGGTCGTACTCCATGCAGCGAGTTCAGGAAGCCGTGCCATCTGTTGTCGAACGACTGCGAGATCGTCGCCTCGAAAGACGTCGAAACCGGATGGCAGTCGAATTCCGGCGAGTGCCGACAACATCGTGTGTACGTCATGTCGTGCGGCGCGAGCGATGGTCGCACGTTGCAGTAAACCCACGAGTTGGGCGGTCGATTGGTTGGCCGTGTTGTGGCGTAGCGGCGCGGTCAGCATCGTGAACGCTCGCTCCTTCTTGCCGCGCCCGAACAACCCGGCCATGGCGGCCTCGGACCCGGCGACCATGGTGGGGCCGAGGTCGATCGCGTAGACAGTGTCGACAAACACGGAGCGCACGTCTGCCTGTTCGGCAAGCAAGATCTCGATCTGCTGCGTGACGCGGTCACGCTGTGCTAGCCAACCGGAGGCGCGAACGGCAGCAACATCACTTCCGGTCAGCGGCCCAAGCTCGATTGCCGCAGACACGCCCTGTGCGAGAGCAACGAAACTCGGCGGACCCGCGGCAATGGCGAGCATCTGTTGCGCTTCGGCACCCTGCGCCTCGAGTTCGGCTTGTACGGCGTTGAGTTGTTGCATGGTCGAGGTCAGTGCCGGCAGGTCGATCTGATCAAAGTCGCCGCGGTCAGCCAAGCTCCACGGTCCGCCGGGGATGACCCCGCCAGGGCCGACCACATCGGCCAGACCAAGCAACGCTTCTCGAACGCGAGGTAGATGCACACGCGCGACATCGAGAAACAGGGGATCGATTCGAGTCGCCTCACCCGGGCCGACTTCGATGAGTTCCTGACGACTGCTCCACACGCTGTACCCGGCAGCGTTTTCGTTGTGCAGCAACTGCCGGTAGCGGTCAAGTGCCGTTTCGTCGGCGGAGTGTCGCGCACACAGTTCGTCCCATTCAGCCTCGTTGTCTTCGCCCGCAAAATCGAGAGCGGCGCGAAGCTGCTTGCGAATCTGATCTGGCTTGCTGCCTTTGTCGTGCAGATCGAGACAGAACGGCGACAACCCGATGCGGTCGAGGCGCTTCTTCACCACACTGAGTGCGGCCTGCTTCTCGGCGACGAACAACACGCGCTTCTTGGCGGCGATCGCAGCAGCGAGCAGGTTGGAAATGGTCTGCGATTTCCCTGTGCCGGGCGGACCTTCGATGACGAACGAGCGGCCGGCAACCGCCCACCGAATCGCTTCGAGCTGTGACTCATCGGCCTCGATCGGGAGCAGGAGTTGGTTGGCATCCGGTACGGCGAGGTCACCATTCGGCTCGACGAAATCCTGGAACGGGGTCTCGATCAGGTGTCTCACGACAGCGTTGTTGCGAAACTCCTGCCAGTGATCGCGAAGGTCCTTCCACAGCCGGAACGTAGAGAAGTTGAGCACGGCAAGGTAGGCCGTCTCCTCGACAAGTGCATCAGTGATACGTGCCTGAGCGAGTGACTGTCGAAGGTTGCTGAGCATACGGTCGACGTCGATGCCGGCATCGTCGAGGTCTGGCTCCTCCAACTCCGCCAGCGTGACCCCGAACGTCTGCTTGAATTTCTCGAGTAGGCAGTAGTTGGGAACCACATCGGCTGACGCATCGACAGTGATTCGGTAGGCGGTCTGGGCCGAACCGGTAATGCGCACGGGGATCAGAAACAGCGGTGCGACCAGTTTGGTCGGGCCGTCACCCGAGGTTGCGGGGTCATCCCAGGAGAGCGTGCCGATCGTGAGGAACAAGTTGTTGCTGCCGACCTGCGTTTCGATCTCCCTGGCGCGCCGGCGGAGACTGCCAACGGTGCGCTCGAGGTCGGCCGCGAACGCCGCCGCCACCATCGCCTCCGCGGTTGCGGTCACGTTCTTGGGCGCCTCTTCCGGCCGATCCTTCAGCACCGCCTTGCGGGCCGCATCGACCATGGGGGCCAGCCGGCTCGGATGCGGGGCGTAGAGCCGATGCTGTTGATGAAAATCCTCCAGCATCGAACGGGCGATGTCGTCTGCTTCGGCAACGTAGTGCGACGCGCGCGACGCCGTCATCAGTTCGATTCCCTGATCGGATGACATCAACCGGTTCTCGACATGCGCGAGCATCCCGGTCGGCAACTCGAACCGCAACACGCCTCGGCGGTCGTTCTGGGTGCCGTCGTGGGTGCCGTCGTTGCGGGTGGCCCGCAAACTGAGCAGAGGGTTCGATCGAGAGAGGTCGAGCAGCGCGGTCAACCAGGCTCGTACGCGAGTCGGAGCAACGAAGTTGTCCATTCGCTGACGTTGCGTCTCGGACGTATCGGCAGATGCCGGTTCGGTGACGCTGGCGGCGGCTTGATCGTGGAAGCCGGCCGCGCGATCGGCGAGCACGACTTCGACCACATCACCGACCCGCCGCCGGCTGGGAAGTGGAGCGACGCCGGCCCCACGAGCGCGCTGCACATTGACCATCGCCTCCATCTTGTCCATGTCGTGTTGGACATATCGGGCGGTCGACGCAATGGCATGCTCGAACGTCGCCTTCATCGGACCGTCAGCCAGTGTCGTGGTCTCGACAGCGACGATCACGTTGGCTGACACGAGCGCGGCGATCTCGTTCGGCTCATCGAGCACGGCGCGCTTCAGTAGGTCCGAGGCCCAACCTTTGTCGACCGTGGCCTTGACCTGGCCGCTGATGTATCCAGCGAAGGCGTGGCCCTCCAAGATGAACAGCACTGGGTCGAGGCCTGCGGCTGCGAGACACGAGGCGTAGAACACCGATGAATCGAGGCAGGTGAAGCACCGCTGCGCGATGACCAGGTCGGGTGTACGGATGCGTTGCCCATACCCCTCGAACTCGGCCGGCGGAGCAGAGTACGCGAATCGCTGTTCTTGGATGGCGTCGTACACGGCGTGAGCGATGGCATCGATACGGCCTGGATCACCGTTGCCGACCCCTTGGTAGCCATCGGTGGCGGGGTTGCCGGTCCGCTCGGCAAGCAGTTCGCGGGCTCGGGTGAGTAGTGGATAGAGCGACTCGTGGTTGGGTAAGACGAACGCTGCGTACGAGTCGAATCCGTCTCGGCGGAACAGCCACTGGTTGTAGGCCAGCACGCGCACCGGTACACGGTGCTGTGCGATCAGTGTTTCGGCGACGTGCACGGTGACGGTGAGATGCGTGTCGACCGGTTCATCGAGGCAGGCGAGTGCTCGCTGGTTCGGATCGAGCCGGAGCGTACGAAGCGTGACCGACTCGTTGCGCTCCGGTATCGGGATGGCGACTGATACCGGATACAACAGCGGGTCGTCGGTGGGCGAGACGACCGACATCGTGATCACCATCTCGGTTGCCTCCGAGGTGACGGCGCGGTTGGTGATCGTGATCGAGCGCACCACCCGCCGATGTGACATCGCCGAGCAGAACACGTCGAGTGCATCGACTTCGATCGCGAGCAACCCGACCATCGGTGGTGCGGGCGGCACGGGTGGTGGGGCCATCGGGGGTGGTGGGGGCATCGGTGATGGTGGGGGCGGTGGGTTCTGATTGGTCACGTCCACCGGTCGCCTTCGTTCGCATCGGTTTGCTCGGTGTCATCCTTGACGAGCGCCAAGCCATTGTCGATAATGCCACGAATGCGGTGCAATCTGTAGCCGCGTGCGAATCGTGGTCAGATCTGTACCGACAGTGCTCCCATCGCGCTGGCGGCTTCGAGCGTTCTTCGGTGGCAGGTCAGTAGCAGCACCTGTCGATGAGTAGCAGCTGCAGCGAGGATCGAGGCGGCTTGTAACGCCCGATCATCGTCGAGGTGGACGAGTGGGTCATCGCAGATGAGCGGGAATGCGATATCTCGGCTTCGGCCGTCCTGGTCAGCCATCGCAACCCGTAGCGACAGATACAACAGCGCTTGCGCACCCGTGGAGAGTCGCTGTGCGGCGACCTCGCGCCCATCGGCGTAACGGACGAACACAAGCGCCTCGCGTTTGTCCGGGTCAGAACGGACGATCACGTCGGCCCATTCGACCGCTGCAGTGCGGGCGATGACAGTGGTGCGCGCGATCAGGGCCGGCTGGTTTTCCCGTTCGTATCGTTCGGCGACGGTTCGCAACAACCCCGCTGCTGCACGCAGAGAGAACGCTTGTATCGCGAGCGCTTCGCGCCGTTCGATCAGACCGCCTTGGTCCTCGATCCGGACAGCTATCTGGTCAATGCCAACGAGTTCGGCCTGTTGTGCGCGTAACCGTCCAGCGTGTTCGGACAGCTCTTGATGGATGGCGTTCGCGTCGAGTTCGGTGGCGTTCGTCTCGATACGTAGACGTTCGAGATCAGCAACGCAGGGTTGCTCTGCGAGCAAAGCTGCGACCGCTTCGCCATCGCCTGATGCGACGCGGTAGCCGGCTTCGGCTACCTCGACCTCGGCGCGTAGAGCCTGGCCCTGCGCCGCGTCTGCGGCCGCTTGTCGTGCTGCATCGACGATCCGCGCGTCTGACCACCCGACGATCTCGTCGGAGACTGGAGCCAGCATGTTGTCGGCGCGGCAGCGTGCCGCAGTTGCTGCTGTAGTCGCATGTTGCGCTTCTTGATGCAACAGCACCGCGTGACGGTATTGAGCGGTGAGCGCCTCAGCGAGGCGCAGATCGCTTGGCTCCGGAACCCGGAGTTTGACGAGGAACTGGCACACTCGATGTGCAGCAGCCCGGCGCTCGGTGTCGACGGTGACGACGTTCGTTCGAGCGGCAGCGCCAGCGTCTCGCTGCATCGTCTCGCGCTCGATCAACTGGTTGGCTTGTGCCCATGCGGCTAGTACCGGGCTGACGAGTTCTGGTCGCGACAGTCGGGGGTGGCCCAGCTTTGCCGATGTGTCGCGGTAGTTGTTCTCCGCCGCAGCGAGTTGGTGACGCGCTGCATCGCGTGCTGCCGTCGCGGTGTCGAGATCCCGCTGTGCGTCGCCGTGCCGTGCCGTAGCCATGATGACGGCGGCGCTCGCCGCGTCAAGTTCAGCGTGTGAAGCGTGTGAAGCGTGTGAAGCGTGTGGGACCCGTGGCGACGGGGCAGCGTGCTCGGTGGAATGGGCGATGAATGCCAGGACTGCGGCGGCCACAGCGGCCGCGGCCGCCAGCGCGGGTCGGCCGACGACGATTGCCAGAATCGCGATGATGACGACCACGCCAACAGGCAGCCATCGTTGCCAGGCCGGAGTGGCGGCTACCGGTGCGTTGCGCGATGCAGTACCAAGCCGCCACGTGTGCGCATCGGAACCGGTCCCCCACGCTGCCCAGGCAGCTTCCTGGGCGGTCCGATCAGCCAACGCATCGGTCAGCGAGCGTTCGGCCTCGGCCAGCCGACGATCGCAGTCTGTGATGGTGCTGCGCTGGTGAGCCCACTCGGCCACCGCCGTCTGAATCGTAGAGTGCGAAGCCGGATCGTGGTTCGCGAATTGAACGGCGGCACGCTCGACCGGCGCACGCTCATCGGCCGGCGCGAGCCGGGCGACCTGATCGAGTGCTCTGTCGACATCTGCTGACATGGCAGCAGCGAGTTGGTCGGCATGGACGACTGCTGCCTGAGCGGCACGTGACGTGTCTTCGACGGCACTCAACTCGCTGACGGCGCGCGTGATTGATTGCAGGTCGGCGTCGGTGATCACCACGGCATCGAGAATGCCGCTCTGCGCGCCAAGTGCCTCGGCGGCGCGCTTCGCTGCCTGGTCTGCGACGTCTGCTGCTGTGGCCGTTGACGCTGCAACCGCTTGAGCATTTTCGAGGCCGGGGATATCGGCGGCGACGGCGATCCATCCTGTGTGGGGGTCGCGGAACGCCTCCAGTGATGCCTGGGCGGCGCGCAAGACGGCCCGCTTACCCAACGCCTCGAGTGCCCGTTGCGCAACCGCGGCGGTGCGCACCGCCGCGATGCTTCGGTGTCGCGCCGCGTCTCGTTCGACACCGACTCTGGCGAGCTCATCGCGGCACAGTGCTGCCAGGTCGGCGTTGCGGTCGGCCTCGCGGATGAGGAGATTGAGCGCGTCGATCTGGCCGGTGAGTATTCGTACGGACTCTGCGTCTTTGGCCCGCCCAGTGGCGAGTTGTGCGCTCTGGTCGACCAGCTTCTGCGCGATGACTCTCGCGTCGATGCGCGACCCGAACTCACCTAGTGCCAGTCGTGAAAGCTGACTGGCAAGCCCATCACCGGTGTGGAGATCCGTGCCCCACAACCGGTAGACCCCACGAACCACGCTCAGGTCGATCCCACCAAGATGTGCACGCCACGCAACCGCATCGAGTGAGCCGCCACACACGACGCGCAAGTCGGTGTCTTTGACCATGCTGTTCCTCGGGATGCGGAACGAGCCCGTCGATTCGAAACGGTGACCATCGAACGTGCCGACCAATGACCCCTTGACGTTGGTGTCTGGATCGCCGTATCGGTCGGGGTCTTTCGTTGCCGTGTTCGCTGTGCCGACGAGCAGCCACGTCAACAGTTCGGCAATCGTGGACTTACCTGTTTCGTTGGCGCCGAAGCACACGATGAACGGCGCATCGGGCAACGTCAGGCTTTTGTTGCGCCACGCGCCGAACTGGGCGGCATGCAACTGTTGAATCTGCAGGTGTCTCATCCGGCACCCCCTTCGAGCACGTCGAGCAGCGTGCGTTCGATGTGTTCCGTCAGGCGAATCGCGAGTTCCGGATCGAGAGAAAATCCATCACGGATGAGTCGCAACGTCGACTGGTCGAGGCCGCCAGCGAGGCCATCGAGTGATGCGATCAAGTCGTCGACCGATTGGTTGCGAAGATCGTCCAGTTCCGTCAGCACGGCAGCGGTGATGTCGCGTCGCGTCAGCAACTCGGCCCGGTTGAGCGGTAATCGAGTTGCAACCTCGATCTGAAGGAATGCTCCGTCGCCGATGGACGATCCGACTTCATCTCGCACTAGCCCGAGCAATTGGTCGCGTTGGGCCGTCAGCGTCGTGTGTACCTCGGCGGACCCGGTCAGACGGACTCTCGCCATGACGGGTCGATTCGCAGCGCTATCCGGTCGAGCAGTGGTCTCCCGACCGATCGCGTCGAGTACATCGCCGATGTGTACGAAGCCGGTTACGTCGACGTCGATCCGTTCGAATCGCACGGTATCGCACGGTACGAACTGCGGCGGCCTGATCTGGCCGTGCTCGATCGGCACGATCAGCGCCCCCTTCGGGCCGCACTCAGCGGGCTTTGTACTGCGGCCCTGAAGGTTGCCCGGGTAGGCCCACCACCGCCCGGGGCTAATCACGTTGACCGAACGGGCGTGGATGTGGCCGAGCGCCCAGTAGTCCACGGGGGCTGCCAACAGGTCGGCGACGGTACACGGAGCGTACGGGTCGTGTGCGGTATTGCCGGCCACATTGGCGTGCAGCACGGCGATAGTCGGACCGTCGTGATGCTTGAGACTGAGGAACCTGGCGGCAAGGTTGTCGCGTTCGTGCGGCTTCGCGAAGCTGACCCCCGCGATGCGGATCGCGATGCCGTCACCGATGCCGTCACCGTCACCGCATTCGACGATGTGCGACGTGACGTCACCGGGTGAGTACACGACGACATTCGGCGGAAGTGGTCGCGCCGGTCGGTAACTGGTCACCACCGGATCGTGGTTGCCATGGGTGATGAAGACCGGGATCGCTGCCGCGTGCAGTCGTTCGAGGCAACGCTGAAAGCGCAGTTGTGCGCCCACCTCACGGTCTGCGTGGTCGTAGACATCGCCAGCGATGACGACGAACGCCACCCGCTCGGCGATGGCCGTGTCGACCAGATCGTCAAAGGCGAGGCGCGCAAGTTGGCGGACTCTCTGAGCCGTGTCGGCGTCGACTCGGGCACCCAAGGATTCGAGTGGTGCGCCGAGATGTAGGTCTGCTGCATGCAGGAACTTGATGGTCATCGTCGGTTCTCATCGTCTACGCTGTGGCGAGTTAGCTGCACGTCCATCGATGACCGCCGCGACATCAGCAAAAGCGGACGGAGTGGATCGGCGGCAGGTTGGCCGAGACCAGCGTCCATGTGTCGCCACCGTTTCCACTCCACCACAGTGAACCGGTGGTTGAACCCATCAACAGTTGATCACCGGTGTGATCGATGTCGAGACCGTGGCGATGGACAAGGTCGTATGCCGGTCCCTGAGGGAGACCTGCCGTCAGCACGTCGAACGTGGTACCGCCGTCGCGGGTACGGGTAACGACGAACCGCCCCTCGACCGGAATGCGGACCTCGTCGCTGATCGCTGGTACGAACCATGCGGTGTCAGGATCGTGTGGGTGGACCACCACGGCGAACCCAAACGTGGATGGGCCGGCATGGTCGATCTCGGACCACGATCCACCGTTGTCGATCGACCGGAAGATCCCGCAGTGGTGCTGTGTCCAGAGCGAGTCGGGCGACGCAGGGCAACGAACGATGCGATGCGGATCTTGGGTGTCGGGGTCGAAGGCCAGTTCATCCGGCACGAAGTTCGACCGCATCCCGCGAGCGGCGACGTCCCACGTGGCGCCGCCGTCGTCGCTGCGCCATGCACCGCCGCACGAGACACCGACAACGAGTCGGCCCGGCCCCCGAGGATCGACGCAGATCGAGTGGACGCCGGCGTCGTCGAATCCGCCTCCGAACCATTTCTGTCGGGCGGGCAGGTTCCATAGCGACTGGACGAGCTGCCAGGAATCACCTCGGTCGCCGGAACGGAACAGTCCGCCAGGAATTGTGCCGCACCACAGCACACCAGGTTCATCGACATGGCCGGGTTCGATGACCCAACCGAGCTGAGTCGCCCACACAAGTTCCTTCTGCGACATTGGATTGCGCTCCACCATGCCGACGGGTTTGGCCGGATACTCCGGTGCGGCGATCTCGGTCCAGGTTGCGCCGCCGTTGTCGCTGCGGTGGAGGTGCACACCGAAATGGCCATGGTCGAGCGACACGTACACTGCACCGTCACGTGGGTCGCGGACGGCATTCGTCGCTGGTACTCCGGGGAACCCGATTGCGGACGTGATGGCAACGCCATCGTCGATCATCACGGTGAACAGACCTTTACGAGTACCGATCAGCGCTGTCGTAGAAGTTGTCGTGGAAGTTGTGTTCGTGGGCATGGTCAGCCTCCGGAAAGTGCCTGGAAAAGATGGAGCCGGTCGCCACTCGCGACCGCATCGGCGAGTGTGGATCGGTCGGTGATCAGGTTGTCGTTGTGGAACACGGCAATGTGCTTGCGCACTGCACCCGAGTCGTCCAGGACGTAGCCACGCACCATTGGATGTGTTGCAAAGTACTCCTCGAGCACCGCCCTGACCGTCGATCCGGCGACGGTGGCGTCAGGGCAGTCAACGTGTCTTCGGAAGGCCCTGGCGAAGGTCACGTCGACCACTTGGTCAGCGTACTACGACTCGCTAGCCGGTGACTATGGGGTACCACTCACCGAAGTCGGCCGGTTTGAGCAGGCGGCCGGCCTTGCGCAACTCCTGCGCGACCCCGCGCACCAGCGGCTCCATCGCGATCGCCGTGCCCGCATCGGCTGCGGTGAACGCGGCGTGAACGGCTGCATTGCGGATCTGACCACCGGAGAGTTCGAACTTGCCGGCCAACCAGTCGAGGTCGACATCGTGCAAGGGTGCACCTTCTGGTAAGTGCCGTTTCCAGATGTCCACCCGCTCGGCGCGCTCGGGGAGCACGAACTCGATCCTGCTGTGGATCCGTCGCAGGAACGCGTCGTCAATGCTCTTTTCGAAGTTTGTGGCCAAGACCACTACCCCGTCGAATGCTTCAACGCGCTGCAACAGGTATGAGACCTCGATGTTGGCATACCGGTCGCGGGCGTCTTTCACCTCGGACCGCTTCCCGAACAACGAGTCCGCCTCGTCGAAGAACAGCACCACGTTGCCCACTCCGGCAGCATCGAACACCTGATCCAAGTTCTTCTCGGTTTCGCCGATGTACTTGCTCACTACCGAGGAGAGTTCGAGTTTGAACATATCGAGGCCGAGTTCGCTTGCGAGTACCTCAGCGGCGAGGGTCTTGCCCGTCCCCGACGGACCCGAGAACAACGCCACCAAGCCGCGCGACGGCGTCGAGGAGAAACCCCATTCGTCGTACACCTGACCCGAATGTCGGTACCGCGCGATGATCGAACGCAGCTGCTCGAGCCGTCCCCGAGTGAGCACCAGATCGTTCCAAGAATGGCGCGGGCGGATGCGCTGCGCCAACGACTCGAGCGGGCCAGCCAGCAATCGACGGACAGCAGAATCGATGTCGTGGTCGCGGGCACCGAACACCTTGGTGACTTGTTCGACTTGCTGTGGCGTCAAACGGTGCGTGTGCGGGGTCTCGGGGCCGAAGGCGAGGGACCATTCGTCGGCGCGCAACTCCGCACGAGATGCCTCGACTTCCGTTAGTGGACGGTCGGGTAGCTCGGCGATCGGCAGCTCCGAGGGGGAGGTCACCGCCCACGCGAGATGGTCGGCGCGCTCGATCCACCGTCTGCCCTCGGGCGGAAGCGGACCATCGAGTTCGAGCACGATGCTGCGGCCGGTCATCGTGGCCTCGCGCACCACTGCTGCCCAACTGGCCGGGCTGGTGGGAACCGGCACGATGAGGAACGCATCGCCAGCGGTCGCTGCAATGGCGGCCTCGCGGCGACGCACCCGGTCGGGTCCGGAGACGATGACCAGATCAGCACCCTCGTCATCCTCGGTATCGATCAGCCGTGTGCCGTGGGGCAGATCCGGGTCGGGGGCGCGGTCGCCGAGGAACGCCCAAACGAGAGACGCGGGCACCTCAATGGTCTGCTGTGCCCATGGCCCGTCGCCGCTGACGTCGAGCAGCGCCGCACGGCGAACCCGTGAATCCGGTCCGATCGCTTGTGGGCAACGTTCGAGTCCGCCCAACAACCGGCCAGCGGTCTGCAGCATGAGCCGTCCCCTGGACTGATCGTCTTGGAGCAAGCCAACCAACCGCTGGCGACGGATGTCGATCTCACAGGCCACGGCGAAGGCGATCAGCTCGCACTCGACCTCGCTCAGGCAGGCGTTACTCGCCATGCCCCCGAAACCCGAGCCCTCGACCAGCAGCGACGCGAAGAACCGCTCGCGCGCCGCTGTACGTTCGAGTGCGAATCGCGACATCAACTCGTCGACGTCGACGTCGACATCGGGGCTGAGGTCGGAATCGGCGTGGGAAGACGGACCCGGTTCGCGGCGGGCGATCGCATGAAGTGCAACCTGCTGGCGGAGCGCTAGATCGGTGTAGTCGAGCCAGGCGAGCTCGTCTGATTCCTGCTCTGACACGCGCGGGAACCTATCAGGCGGCCTCGTGCAGGGCTGTTGCCGGACAGGTCGGGGATCGCGAATCGGTGCTCGTCGAGCACGACGACGAACCCGCCCGGCGCCAACTTGATGAATGTGCGTCCGTACCGATCGAGCGAGGAACAGATGCGGTCGCTTCGCCGGCCGAGCGAGTACACTCGCGGACCGTTACCTGCACTGGTAGCTCAATGGATAGAGCATCTGACTACGGATCAGAAGGTTCGGGGTTCGAGTCCCTGCCAGTGCGCCACAAGGTGGGCGGCCAAGATGGCCGCTCACCTGCCGTTT
>JANYDH010000107.1 GCA_025359865.1 Actinomycetes bacterium
GCTGCTTGTTCGACGTCGACGCCCAGAAGTCATCACGCACGACCACCAGGTCCTCGCGCTCGGCCTCCCCCGCCTCGTTCACCATCGTCATCGACGACTTCCGACCGAACGGCGGGTTCGCCGCAATCACGTCCACGCGCAGGCCCGGGTCACCGCGCAGCGCATCAGCGACAGTCACCAGGCTCTTGCCGCTCGGCGTGCCGATGCCATGCAACAACAGATTCATCGCACACAGACGCGCTGTGCCATCGACGATCTCCCAACCATGCATCGCCTCGTCGCGCAGGAACCGCTTGTCGTCGGCATCCATCTCAGCGATGTGATGATCGACGATCCATTCGTGCGCCGCCAACAGGAAACCGCCCGTACCACACGCCGGATCAGCAACCTTCTCCCCAGGCTTGGGACGCAGGCATGCCATCATCGCCCGCACCAACGGACGAGGCGTGAAGTACTGGCCGGCACCCGACTTCGTGTCCTCCGCGCCCTTCTGCAGCAGCCCCTCGTAGGCATCGCCCTTCAGGTCGGCATCGACCGCGGTCCACGTCTCCTCGTTGATCAGGTTCACCACCAGCCGACGCAACTTCGCCGGATCCTGGATGCGGTTCTGCGCCTTACGGTAAATCGTTCCGAGCGTTCCCGTCTGCCGACCAAGCGACTCCAGGATGTGCCGGTAATGCACCTCCAACTCGTCACCATCACGGTCAAGCAGCGACTGCCAATCCAGCCCGACCGGTACGACCTCGCCAAGCCCGGCCCTCTGGCGCTCGTCGGCCATCTTCAAGAACAGCAGGAACGTGAGTTGCTCGACGTACTCGATCGTCGACACCCCGTCGTCGCGAAGCACGTTGCAGAAGTTCCACAACTTCTGCACCAACTGATTTGATCCGCTCACGGCTCATCCTCCTCCGCCACGCCGAAGAGCCGACCATCCGGCCGGGCCTTTGCAACCTTCGCCCTTCGACGCCGAGCCAGGGCTCGCATCCGGAGTTCGGCCAGCCTAGAAGCCTCCTCGGGATCGATGGCAACGCACTTGGTTCGCATCGCGCGAACACACTTTCCCGGGTGTGCATCGAGTAGTGCTTGCCACTGATCGATCTGCTCGAGGACGAGGAGTACCTGATGTGCCCGGGTCAACTGCCGGCGGTGCGGGTCGATCCAGACGAACCGCTGGCCCACCTCAGCGCAGATCAACATCATGTCGTGGTTCGAGGTCACGATGATCTGATTGGTCCGCTGCGAGTGCGCCATGATCTCCGCGTCGGTTGAACTCCTCGGCGGCTGTGCGTCTGCCTCGTTGCCGACGAAGCTCGTTCGGTAACCGAGTACTCGGAGAGCTTGTGGGACAAGCGGACTGAGCAGCTCGTCCCACAGCAAGCGAACGCTTGGCTTAGGTTTCGGTGCCTGCCGCGGATTCACGCCACAAGGCCGATTCCATCACTCAGCCGCTGCTCGAAGTGATCTGCTGCTTCGATCTGCTCGACGGTCAGGCCGTACTCCTCAGCGAGTTCCTCCGGCGTCTCGTCGTCGAGTAGTTCATGGATGGTGGACGTCGGGATCCGTGTGCCCTCAACGCATGGCGCACCTGCTTGGATCCGAGGGTCGAGAACTACGTAAGGAGTCGGCCTCCAGATGGCGGCAACGCCGAGGTCGTCATAGCTGAGCGCCCGGAGATACACCCGGACGATCTGCTCAAAGGTTCCTTGTCCACCCTTGCCGATGTCGAACCATCCACCCTTCAGCTCCGCAAGGAAGCTGGCACCACTGGTCGCCAGAGTCTGGATCACGTTCTGGTGTGACAACGGCCGCTCAAACCCGTACTCCTCAACGAGCGCCTGAATCCCGTGCCGGACATCGACCTCTGGCACTTGCCGGTGACAGACCTCGGCAACAACCGCAAGACTCACACGGTCCACGAACGAAAACGACCGGCCGTGGGACGGAGCGACCATCGGCGCATGGCCCTTTGCGTCCGCCGTGGACCACCGGATGATCTGCTCGACGTGCCGCCCACCGAGAAGGTGCGCAACCTCATGGGCATCGTAGACGCCGGTGTTGAGCAAGGTCGCGGTCATGTCATCATCGTAGCGAAGGGGACTCTCACTGTTTCCTGGACCTCACCCTTGGCGGTCCACCGACACGCCCAAGCAGCGACGATGCTGGCTCGTCAGATGGATCCTGCGGAACCAGTCGTCCCTGAAACGCCGATTTCAGCACGGACCGACGCAGGCCGGCCGACCGAGTGACACACGCGTCGACCGAGCGCTCGCACGCGGCCAGGAACGAGAACTGCCGATCGACCTCAGCCACGATGCGACGTTGCTCCTCCGGCGGCGCGATGGGGACAGGGAACGTCTTCAGCGTGGTGAGGTTGAGTGAGGCAAGGTTCGTGGTCTGTTTGCCGTGCCCCTCGAACCATCCCTTGCCGAATGTGTTGCCCCACCAAGACACCGGCTTTGGCTCGAGGCCCTCGACAAGTCGCGCCCTGAAGACGTGGTTCTGGTGTATGCAACCGTGGACTTGACCCTCCCAGACCCATCCGCGCCCGAGCTTGTCGCGATCGCCTCCCTCGTTGAACAGGATGTCGCCGGGCGCCAGTGCGAGTTGGGCGGCCTTGGCTGGGGGAACGCGAATCGTTGACACATGTTCGAGGTCGAGGAACCCCCGTTGGACGTTGGCCACACGGAGGTAGGGCACCTCGACAAATGTCGGATCGTCCTGTCTCTTTGCATCCTTAGTCACGCCACCGACGACATCGGCGATAGACCCAAGTGTCGCCCAGGCCCAGGTGGGCGGAAGATCGGGTACCCCCTCCGGTGCACATGGTTCGAAACCGAGTTTCGCGAGGAGTTTGGTGGCGGGGGTGTCGGTGGGGTCTTGGGGGACGAGGCGGCCGGTGACGGCGGCGGCGAGGACGGCTTC
>JANYDH010000108.1 GCA_025359865.1 Actinomycetes bacterium
CACACCGTGCCGGCCATGATCGCCGCCACCTTGCGAGCCCGTTACGACCAGGTCCTGACCGACGCATTCACCGCCCTTCCCGACGGGCCACCACCCAGACGCCGTAACCGTGGCCACTGGACCCATCACGACCGCGACGCCTGGAACCGCGCGTGCAGGTTCCGCGATCAACACCACCAGATCCTGCTGCTCCTCGACAACACCCGCGTCGGATTCACCAACAACGAAGCCGAACGGTCGCTTCGCATGGCCAAAATCCACGACAAGATCGCCGGAGCGTTCCGCAGCACACCCCACGCCGAAGCATTCTGCACCCTCCGCTCCTACATCCAGACCGGACGAAAACAAGGCGCGAACACCCTCGACAACCTCACCCGACTCTGGACCACCGGCATACCCTGGCTACCAACACCCAACACCCGCTGAGCAGTTACCCGGTTTGTTAGTGCTCCCGTTCAGTTGTGACCCGCTTCATGGTAAGTTTCGCTGATCATTCACGAGTGTGAGTTGAGGTCGGAGCGGGTATCCGCGAAAAGCCGGACAACGTCTGGAATTCATCTTCCCGGTGGTGGGCCACTTGCGAACTTCCGGTGGTGCTTCGTTCGGCACTTCTTACTGGCTCGCGCAACCCACCATGGACCGTCCCACCCCCGAACTAAGCTGTAGGCTGAAGCAGCTGTCGGCGTGTTAGCTTGCAATTAATCTGCTGGTAGGTGTCGCCCAAACTACATCCCCACAGCCGGGGATGTGAAGCTCAATGCTGGTGTGACGCGGTCTCTCTGACGTCTGACGCTGTGCATAGCAACCAAATGCCAAAGACAGCCCGAGCAGGCTGGCGGGAGATGGATCTTGGTCGGTGCGCGGGAGGGAGGGGTAAAGCGAGCGGGTACAGTCAGCCCGGTCGCAGTACGTCCACGTGAACAATGGCATCCGGGTTGAGTAGCCCGTAGAGATGCGGGAACTCCTCCGCGGCGTCGCCGAGTTGTTCGTACACCAGCGGTGCCGAGAGCAGCGTCTCATCGATGTGCAGCAAGACCAGATCGGTCGCCCCGACGTAGAAGCGGTCGAGAACACCACCCCACTGCTCGGCGGTGCTGAGGTGGATGAAGCCCTCGTCAGCGAAGTCTTTGCCGCGGCTCGAAGCGCTGTATGCGCCTTCGACCTTGGCGAGTTCCCAGCGAGCGCGGTCGGCGATGTGGAAGAGCACCCCCACATGATGGCGCGTAGGCTTGTACACCGTGCGGGTCGACGTGTTCTCCATCTTTCCTCGGCTTGTCGATACGTTCTGTTCCGAGAGCCTGCTCGGCAAGTGTCGTGATAACGGCCTGCTCGATCTGCGCGTCCACGACCTGCGCGAGCACACTACCGATGTCCACCGCACGGTGGATGACAATCCGTTCGGTGGAGGCGTCGGGATGGTGCTCCGGCCCGAGCCGGTGTTCGCCTCGGTCGAGGCCGCCGACCCGCCGCGCCCACTCTTCGTGCTCGGTCCGGGTGGGAGGCCGTTCACGCAGCGGGTGGCCAACGATCTGGCCGCGCTAGCTGCTTCGCCCGGAGGTGGTTTCAGTTTGCTGTGTGGTCGCTACGAAGGAATCGACCATCGTGTGCGCGAACACCTCGTCGACGATGAACTGAGTGTCGGTGACGTGGTGCTGAGTGGCGGCGAGGTGGCTGCCTGCCTGATCATCGAAGCGGTCACGCGGCTGCTTCCAGGTGCAATGGGCAATGCCCAGAGTCCGGTGAGTGAGAGTTTCGGAGCATCTGGGCTGCTGGAGGAGCCGCAGTTCACCAGGCCGGCGGAGTTCCGGACCTGGGGTGTGCCCGAGGTGTTACGCGGCGGAGATCATGCCCGGATCAAGCGTTGGCGGCATGCCCAGGCGCTACATCGCACACTCCGCGACCGACCCGATCTGATCGAGGTTCGAGGCGGAATCAATGATCTCGACCGCCGATTGTTGGAAGAGTTCCCTCCCGTCACGTATCCTATGGCGTTCCGTTTCGCCGCCGTGCCAGAAACAGCAGGATGACCGCGCCATGAAGTCCACCGACATCGTCGACAACCAATACATGCGTACTGACCTCCCCGCATTCCGACCCGGCGACGAGGTGAAGGTTCATGTCAAGGTCGTCGAGGGTAACAAGGAGCGTGTCCAGGTCTTTCAGGGCAACATCTTGCGCATCCAGGGCAGCGGCGTTGCCGAGACCTACACGGTTCGCAAGCTCAGCTACGGCGTCGGAGTCGAGCGCACCTTCCCGATGCATGCTCCAACCGTCGTCAAGCTCGAAGTGGTCCGCAAGGGCGATGTTCGTCGCGCCAAGCTGTACTACCTCCGTGATCGCACCGGTAAGGCTGCCAAGATCAAGGAAAAGCGCGACCGCTGAGCCGTCAGGTTCATCCGTCATCGGTGTGAAGCAGCACCCACATTGAGCTCCGACGACCTCGAGAACTTCGAGTCAGAACGTGAACTCCAACTCGCGCAGGAGTATCAAGACGTAGCGGCGATGTTTCGCTACGCCGTTGAGACCGAGCGCCGGTTCTATCTGGCGAACGATGTCAAAGTCACGGTCACTGGTGATGCTGCTCGTCCCGTGATCGAAGTGGAGTTGAGCGACGCATGGGTTTGGGACATGTACCGAAAGAGCCGATTCGTGCCCAAGGTGAGGGTGCTCACGTTCAAAGACGTCAACGTCGAGGAACTCCCCAAGACCGACCTGTCGATCTAGACGCTGCCAAGCCCAAGCCCAAGCCCAAGCCCAAGCCCAAGCCGCCCGACCTGGGCAATCAGGCTCGTGGTAGGTGGGGTGAGCAGCAGGCGGCGCGTTGGTACATCGAACACGGCGACGAAGTGGTCGAGCGCAACTGGCGGTGCAGTCGCGGCGAGATCGACCTCATCGTTCGTCGCGACGATGTGCTCATCTTCGTCGAGGTGAAGGCACGCGTCGACGACCGATTCGGCAGTGCAGCATCGGCGGTCGATTCGCGCAAGCAGCACCGCATCCGCCTGGTAGCGGCTCGGTTTCTCGCTGAACACCCCGAGCATCGAGGTGAGATCCGCTTCGATGTGGTTGCGGTCACCGGAGTCCACGTCGAGGTGATCGAAGCCGCATTCTGACCCGTTGAGTACGACTCGAAGTGGCACGCTCAGCCGAGTAGTGCCCACACCACCAATGCGATCACTGCGAACACAGCGGCGAGCACGAAGATGATGTCGGAGCGTCGAGCGACGCGCGTGCGATGCGGGTTGAATCCCATGCCATCAGTATCGTCGCTCGGATGGAGACCATCGACGTTCAACGGCATGAAGGCATCGTCACGATCACGCTCAATCGACCTGAGAAGAAGAACGCCGTCAACGCCATGATGTGGGATGAGCTGCTCGCGACGTTTCGCGAGATCGCGGATAGCAGTAGCGACCGAGCGGTGATCATCACGGGTAACGGGGGCGCATTCTGTTCTGGTGCCGATCTGACGGCTATCGGTAGCGGCAGTGCGGAGCGGCATCAGCTCACCACCATGCGCCATGTGGGTGATGTGGCGATGGCGTTGCAACGCCTGCCGCAGCCGGTCATCGCCAAGGTCCGCGGTGTGGCCGTCGGTGCCGGCTGCAACCTCGCGCTGGGTTGCGATCTGGTGGTGGCCAGCACCACCGCGCGCTTCTCCGAGATCTTCGCGCGGCGCGGCTTGTCCGTCGATTTTGGCGGGTCGTGGCTGTTGCCCCGCCGTATCGGCCTGCACCGGGCGAAGGAGCTCGCTTTTTTTGCCGACATCATCGATGCGGCCGAGGCCGAGCGGATCGGGTTGGTCAATCGTGTCGTCGCCGACGATCAACTCGATGCCTTCGTTGATGAGTGGGCGACGCGACTTGCTGCCGGTCCACCGCTCGCGATTGCGATGACCAAGCGGATGCTCAACAACTCGATGAACGTCACCCTGGAGGAGGCGCTCGACGATGAAGGAGCCGCGCAGACCGTGAACTTCTCGACCAAGGACACCATGGAAGCCATGGCTGCGTTCGGCCAGAAGCGTGAACCGACGTTTCAGGGGCGCTGACCGGTTCGGTCATTGTCTCAACAGTAACGTGAGGTCATGATCAGATCGAGGGAGCGGCTGGTGATGCGCGTCTGGGTCGGCGTAGTCGCGGCTGCCGTTGGTTCGCTCTCGCTCGGTGGTCTGGCGGTAGCAGGCGATCTGCCGGACCCAACGCCGCTTCCGACGCTGCCGCCGATCGACGATCCCGGGGCGGTTTCGACGAGGTTGATTCCCGTGCCAACCCGGTGTGCGGCGCCCGAGCAGGAGCAACTCGTGTTCGTCGGCACGCTCGTCGCTCACGATGCCTTCACTGCGCGGTTCCATGTTGATGCACTGCGATCTGGGTCACCGGCAGGGTTCGAGGTGGCGAGTCGGATCGACATCCGTTACGGCGATGAAGTTCGGTTTCTCCGCCTTGGCACGAAGTACCTGATCGGTGCTCGCCTCGATCCGAAACGGGGGGTGCTCGAGTCGACGGTTCGGGCGCCCTCGCCGTTGTTCGGAGGCAGCAACGTGGCCGCTGTCGACCTGTCCGATGTGGTCTGCCCACATATCGATGATCCGATGCGCACCCTCCTTGCCGACTCATCCAGCGTCGAATCGGGGGTTCTGACCCCGCTCAAAGGTGCGACGACTCAGTTGGTGCGTGCAGTGCTACAACCAGTCATCGTGGCGATTCTCGTGCTCATCGGCCTGACGTGTCTCAAGCTGCTGGTGTTCGCCTTGGGGCGAACGATCCGTGATCTGATGTCAGGAACCGCTACCTGATCTCGCTCGCTCCGCCGCGGTGCGGAGATCGCTCACGGCGTGGGCGAGTCCAAGCGGATCAGTGAACAGGGCGCTGCCGGCCACCAGAACGTTTGCTCCGGCAGCCGCAGCACCCGTCACCGTCGTTGGGCCGATGCCACCGTCGACTTCGACATGCACCCGGTCGCTCAACCCGGCCGCGTCGATCATGTCGCGCACTTGGCGGATCTTGCGCTCCATCGTCGCGATGTAGCGTTGGCCTCCGAAGCCGGGATTGACCGTCATCACGAGTACCAGATCGACCAGATCGAGCACATGCGCCACCGCTGATGCTGGAGTAGCGGGGTTCAGTGCCACCCCGCCGGTTGCTCCGAGCGATGCGATGTTGCCGAGCGTGCGGTGCAGGTGGAGGCAAGCCTCGGCATGGACGATCAATCGTGTACAGCCGGCGGCAACGTACTCGGCCGCCATCACGTCGGGGGTGAGCACCATTAGGTGCGCCTCGAACGGCAGACTGGTATGGCGGCGCGCAGAGGCGATGACGGCCGGGCCGAACGTGAGGTTCGGAACGAACTGGCCGTCCATCACGTCCCACTGGATGCGGTCGACGCCAGCGGCCTCGAGTTCGGCCACGGCATCGCCGAGGCGGCTGAAGTCGACCGGAAGCACACTGGGCGCGATCTCGATCGGGAGTATGGGAGCGGCGGTCACATGGACGAGGGTACCCGCGCCACCTACGCTCAACCCATGACATCCGCTCGGCCGATCGAGGCGCCTACCGCCCGGCTTGTCATCGAGCGCGTGGTGGCCGGCGGAGATGGTCTTGCCAGGGCTGCCGACGGGCGCGTGGTCTTCGTACCGAGCGTGCTGCCTGGTGAGGTCGTCGAGGTGGAGCTCGGCGGGATGAAGCGCGATTTTGCGCGTGGACGGGTGCTCAAGCTGATTGCACAATCCGCACATCGCGTCGCGCCATGTTGCCCGGCAGTGTCGCGCGGCTGCGGTGGGTGCGACTGGCAGCATGTGGACGCGCCGGCACAGTTGGACCTGAAGGTCGAGATCGTGCGTGAAGCGTTGCGGCGTACCGGCCGGATCGCTGAGCCCGATGTGGTCGGTGGGGGAGGTGTCGATCCGTTCGGGTATCGCACCACGATGCGTTTTGCGTTCGATAGCGACGGCCGCCCGGCCCTTCGGCGAGCGCGTACCAATGAGCCGGTACGCCTGGATGACTGCCTCGTCGCACATCCGGCGCTTGCGTCGCTACTCGCCGATCTGCGGGTCCATGGCAGCGACGAGATCACCCTCAGGGTCAGCGTGGCCAGCGGTGATCGCACGGCATGGTGCCAGTCGCCTACCGGCCGGATCGGGGGCCTTCCCCCCGATGTACGCGTCGGTGCTGCGGAGCATCTCGTGGAACACGTCGACGGGGTGGCGTTTCAGGTGAGTGCGGCCTCGTTTTTCCAGTCGGGCCCGGCGGCCGCGCGTTGCCTGGTCGACGCGGTTCGAAACGCTTGCGGGAATGCACTGGAGACTGCATCCACCGTGGTCGACGCGTACGGCGGCATCGGACTGTTCGCGGCCACCGTAGTACCGGCGTCGGCCTCCGTCGTCGTCGTCGAGAGCAATGCATCAGCGTGCGCCGATGCATTGGTCAATCTTGTCGGGCGACAAGCGCGCGTCGAGTGCACTACGGTGGAGGGCTGGAAGCCCGAGCCTGCCGATCTGGTGATCGCCGACCCCGCCCGAGAGGGTCTTGGTGCAACGGCGGTGGCTCGGCTGGCCGCAACCGGCGCGCAAGCTCTGGTGCTGGTGAGCTGCGACCCGGTTTCACTGGCCCGCGATGCCACGTTGCTGCGCGACGCGGGGTACGTCGCAGGACGAACCACGGTGCTCGACCTGTTCCCCCAAACCCACCATGTCGAGGCAGTGACCCGCTTCGATAAGCAGCATCAGTAAGTTCTGGATTTCGGTGATCCAGATCCCGCTCCGCTACGTAGGACTCATGTGAGGTCAGATCTGAGTGAGGTGTCCGATGCCGTTTTGGTGCTCGGCCTTGCCAGGTACCAGCAGGAAGCGCTGGCCGAGGTGTATCGACGCCATGCCGGATCGGTGTTCGGGTTGGCCAAGCGGTTACTGGCCGACCAGGCCAAGGCTGAGGAGGTGGTGCAGGAAGTGTTGTTGCGACTCTGGGATCAGCCCGACCGATTCGACCCGGAGCGAGGGACCCTGCGCTCATTCCTGCTCGCCCAGGCACACAGCAGGGCTGTCGATGTGCTTCGCGCCGATACGTCTCGTCGCACTCGCGAACAACGTGATGCTCGCGAGGCGGCCGAGGGCGAGTACGAGATCGACCATCAAGTGTGGGATCTAGCACTTGCCGACCATGTACGTCGGGCGCTCGAATCGCTGCAACCTGGCGAGCGAGCCGCAGTCGAACTGACGTATTTCGGGGGAATGACCTATCGCGAGGTGGCTGCAGCACTCGGCGAGGCGGAGGGGACCGTGAAGAGCAGGATCAGATCAGGATTGCGTCGTCTCCGTGCCGAATTGTCGGCCGCCGGGGTTTCCGTGGGTGACTCATGAGCGACCACACGCGAGACATGGACGAGCTGCTCGGTGCATACGCGCTCGATGCGGTGTCCGATCAGGAACATGCTGTGATCGAGCAGTACCTATCGATCAACCCGAAGGCCCGGGCGGAGGTTCGAGAGCATCGTGAGGTTGCCGCGATGCTGGCCTGGACGGGGACGATGGCGCCCGACGGATTGTGGGATCGCATTTCTGCACGGCTCGAAGAGCAAGCCCCGCCGCCATCTGGAGAACTGGCTGCGGTCTTGTCGCTGGCTGCCGCTCGGGATCTCGCGCCGGCCGCAAGCCCATCCGACAGCGCTCAAACTCGGCGTCTCGGCCGGCACCGGTCGGTTGGTCGCACCATCGGATCATGGTTGGTGGGCTCTGCAGCTGCAGCTCTCGTGGCCGTGTTCGTCGTGACCGTGATGCAACGCGATGACGTTGCGCGCTCAGCGCTCGCGTCCGCTGCGCAGTCCGCTCTTGACGACCGCACATCAGCAACGGCAACACTGGTCGACGAGGCTGGCACGGTGGGTGGTCGAGCGGTGATCGATCACGATGGGCACGGCTATCTGATTGTGTCTGGTCTTCCATCGTTGCCGTTGGATCACACGTACCAGCTGTGGGGAGTCATCGAGGGCAAGGTCATCTCACTCGGCGTGCTCGGGCACCACCCCGAGATCGCTACGTTCAGCGCAGATGGAACAGTCACCCAACTGGTTGTCACCAACGAAGTAGGCGGCGGAGTCATCATGGATGGTAATCCGGACGGAGCTTTCGCTGGCACGCTCGGATGACTGCCGAGCTCAGCTGCAGCGCATGCGCTGTTCGACCCGTTCGAGAAACACAGTCCGGTCGGCAGGAGTGCTGCGGTCCACGTTGTAGATCGCGACCCAGCGGGTGCGACAACGAACGTTGCAGGTGACCCGGAGCGCACGAGTGATGATCCTCTTTCCGCCTTCACCCTCGACGGCATTGATGAACTTCGATGATCCGTGGCTGGTGACAGCGACGATTCTGGTGATGTTGCGCAGAAGCGGGCGGATTCGGCTGGCACCATCGGGAAGGCTCCATGCAACACCGTTGACGAACAAGCGGTCGATGAATCCCTTCAACATCGCGGGCTGTCCCGACCACCACGTTGGGTAGACCAGCACGAGCATGTCGCACCATTGCAGATTTTCGACGTAGGCGGCGATGGCCGGTCGAAGCGTTGGGTCACGGCGATGATCGACTCGTTGGTTGGCGTGGTCGTTGCGCGAAAACGCTGGGTCGAACCCATCGGCATACAGATCGGTGCAACGCACGTCGTGGCCACCGGCAGCGAGTCCGGCAAGAGTGCGCTGCAGTGCCGCACCGATCAGCGATTCATGGGTGGGATGGCAGAACACCACGTACGCCTTCATCGGTATCGCCTCACAGTGCCTGCATCCGCCGCTCGCACTTGGCCAGGAACGCCTCCCGCTGCACAGGAGTACTCGCGTCCATCGCGTACAGGCCCAACCAGGTCGAACGCGTTCGCAACCCGGTCGACAACCGCATCGCCCGCAGGATGGTTCGCCGACCGTTGTCGTTGATCGCTTTCACGTACAGACGTTTCGAACCGTAGGTGCTGATCCCGATCAGATGCCGTATCTGCGTGATCCCTGGGCGCACCTTGTGGTGATCATCGAACACAAACCCCACGCCTGGAACCATGACCCGCTCGAACCAGCCCTTCAGTACCGCCGGCATGCTGCTCCACCAGGTGGGATAGATGAACACCAGCACCTCGGCAGCGTGGAGATCAGCGATGTGTTCGGCAACGAGCGGATCGAGCACCGGCTGGTCGCCATGGTAGGCGGCACGCTCAGCGGTGCTCATTGCGACCGTGAAGTTCTCGGCGTACAGGTCGTGGATGACGGCCTGGTGCCCACCTGCCCGTAGGCCTGAAACGACGCGTTCGGCGATGGCATGAGAGAAACTCTCGGGACTCGGATGAGCGACAAGTACGACGGCACGCATGGCCAGGCGACGCTACCGCTACGCAAGCCGTTCGCCGAGACTGGACACTACGATCGACGAGTGACATTTTCGACACCGAGCAGCGTGAGCGCGGCTCGCTCTCCGGTGCCGATCTATCTCTTCGGTTTCGTCGTACTCGGAATGTCGTTGAGCTTCGGTGGCCCGGCACTCGCACATCTGCGCAACCGCTCCGGCGTAGGTATCGGCGAAAGTGGGCTGTTTCTCGGCGGACAAGCGATCGGCTACATCATCGCCTCGTTGGCTGCGGGCCGCAGCTATGACCGTGGTCATGGTCACCGTCTGTGGGCCGGGGCAGCAGTGGTGGTTGCATTCGCCGGCATTGCGATTGCATTCGTGCACTCGTTCGCTCTCGTGGTTGGGCTGTTCGGCTTGGTCGGCGCCGGTGGCGCGGTGATGGACGTGGGCGGAAACACGCTGGTGGTGTGGAGCCAGCCGTCCGGGCGGGCTGGGTCCACACTCAATGCGTTGCACCTCTTGTTCGGCGTCGGTGCACTGACCACGCCGTTGCTGGTATCACGGTCGTTGTTGTGGGGTGACAACCTCGTCTGGTTCTCGGTCGTGCTTGCTTCGGCGGCGATGGTGCTGGCCGTGCTGCTGTTGACGGCTCCCGAACCACCGCATCGGGCCACGGTGCATCGCGAAGCCGGTTCGTTGCCATCACACAGGCGTGGCCTCGCACTGGTCTGCGTGTTCTTCGTGCTGTATGTCGGTCTCGAGACCGGCTTCGCGGGTTGGGTTCACACCTATGCAGAAGAGATCCATCTGGGCGGCGTCGGCACTGCCGGGCTGCTCACCTCGGTGTTCTGGATCGGCTTCACCGGGGGACGATTGTGTGCCATCTGGCTGGCACGTCGCGTCAGCATGGTCGGGTTACTGGTGTGGTCGTGTGTTGCGGCCACGGCTGCGGTCGGCGCGATTGCAATCACCGGCGGATCGTCACCGACCGTGTGGGTAGGCACCGCACTTTTCGGTGCCACCGTCGGGCCGCAGTTCCCTTCGATGATCGCGCACAGCGATGAGCGCCTGGGGTTGTCGGGTTCGTCGACATCGCTCCTTATCGCCTCCGCCGGTGTCGGTGGCCTGGTGCTACCGCTCGGGATCGGCTGGTTGTTCGACCGTCGTGGCGCGGCAGCGATGCCATGGACTGTTACGGCTGCCTCCGTTGCCACCACGATCGTGGTGTTGGTGATCGTCGCGACAGTCGGTCAGCGTCCGCCCGTTACGTCGACGAAAGCGCCGGTGACGTAACTCGCCTCGGACGATGCCAACCACAACACCGCACTGGCGACTTCATCGGCCGTACCGGCACGCATCAGGGGGATCAATGGTGCCATCCGTTCGACTCTGCCCGGGGTGGCATGCAGGTGAAAGTCGGTAGTGATCAGGCCTGGGCGAACCGCGTTGACGCGAATGCCCTGCGGTGCGAGCTCCTTGGACAGCCCGGTGGTCATGGTGTCGATCGCCCCCTTGGAAGCGGCGTAGTGCACCCACTCGTGCGACCCACCGAGCACGGCGGCCTTTGACGAGATGTTGACGATCGACCCGCCATGGCCACCGTGAGACGTCGACATTCGGGCCGCCGCCTCGCGGGCACAGATGAACGCGCCGGTGACATTGATCGCGAACAACCGTGCCAACATCTCGGCGGTGACAGTGGACAACTCCCCGTACCCGCCGGCGATGCCGGCATTGTTGACGAGCACGTCGAATCGCCCGAACCGTTGGTCGATCTGGCGGAACGAGTCGACGACTTGGTGTTCATCGCCGACATCGGCGACGAGCGACAGCACGCCTGCACCGCCGGCGACCAACTGGTCGACCAACGCATCAACCGGTGTGCGACCCGTGTGACTGATCGCAAGGTCGTACGTCGCGCACGCGGCGAGCGCCACTGCGGCGCCGATGCCTCGTGATCCGCCGGTGATGAGCATCACCGGCCGCGCAGGCTGGGTCGACACAGGGTCAGGCACCACGGAGTCGATCCTCGAGTCGTTGACGGACAGCGGCCCATTCGTCATCGATGATGGAGTAGACGGCAGTGTTGCGTGGCGCGTTCTGGTCGACCGCATGGCCGATCGATGCCCGGTGGTGCCGAAGCACGCCTTCGAAGGAGGCACCCAGACGTTCGATCGCGCGGCGGCTGCGATCGTTGCGGGAATCGGTGCAGATTGCTACTCGGTGGACGTGCCACTGGTCGAATGCATGGCCGAGCAGCAACAGTTTTGCCTCACTGTTCAGCGCTGTGCGCTGCGCGTCGCCGGCCAGCCACGTGCCACCGATTTCCACCTCGACCGGCAGGTCGTGCCCGCTCCACCAGGCCAGGTTCATGAACCGGGTGCACCCGACGATGTGCCCATCTGTGACCCTTCGCTGGACGAATGGGACCACCGTGTCGTGAGCGGCGTCGTGGCGAAGCGTGTCGACGTATGCGGCCATCGAAACCGGATCGTCCGGTACGCCGGTGAACCCGAACGTCGAGCGATCCGATGCTGCCGCGTTTACGAGCGCAGGCACATGTTCAGGTGAGAGAGGCTCGAGAGCGACGTGGACGCCGCTGAGGGTGAATGGTTCGAGGCGCATCACCATCAAGCATCGCAGTACGGTGACCGTCATGCGCGTTGTTTTGTGTTCCAGCTTCGGCCCGCTGAGTGGTCTCACGGTCGAGACGCAGCCGTCGGTGCCAGTTGGCGTCAACGATGTACGGGTCGCAGTCACGGCGGCCGGCGTCAATTTCGTCGATGGGTTGTTCGTCCAGGGGCTGTACCAGATCAAGCCGCCGTTGCCGTTCGTTCCTGGCAACGAGGTGGCGGGGGTCGTCGCCGAACTCGGTGCCGACGTCGTCGGACGGGCAGCAGGCGACCGGGTGATCGTCAACGTCGGCCTTGGCGGATACGCCAGCGAAGTGGTCGTCGACGCACGGCGTTTGCTGGCGACCCCCGATCAGCTGAGCGATGGTCAAGCGGCCACGTTCATGCAGAGCTACATGACGGCATGGTTCGCGTTGCACCACCGTGCCGGGGTACGTGAGGGCAAGTGGTTGCTGGTGCTCGGTGCTGGTGGTGGCGTCGGCCTCGCCGCCGTCGATGTGGGCCACGCCGCTGGGCTTCACGTCATCGCCGTTGCATCCAGCGACGACAAGCGCCGGGTAGCGGCCGACCACGGTGCAGAGTTCGTGATCGACTCGTCCACCGAGGACGTCAAAGCACGGGCGAAGGAACTGTCCGGGGGCGACGGCGTCGACTACGTGTACGACCCGGTCGGCGGCCCACAAAGCGAGCAGGCGTTGCGCGCGTTGGGCGAGGATGGCCAGTTCATCGTGATCGGGTTTGCTTCCGGTCAGATCCCCAAGCTTCCAGCGAATCAAGTGCTGCTCCGCAACCGACGCGTCACCGGCGTCGATTGGGGTGCGTGGGCGGGGCGAAACCCGGGTGCCAACTACGAGTTGGCGGCAGCCGTCTTAGCAGCGATCGGACGTGGCGAGATCTCTCCGGTCGAGCCCACGCCGTATCCACTCGAACACGCCGCGCAGGCAATGCAGGACCAGCTCGATCGTCGGATCACTGGCAAAGCTGTTCTGGTTCCCGGAGCGGTGAGCGCGATACCCCGACCACTATGCCGTCTACCTCGATATGGAGCCATACCATGACCAGTACTGAGAGCACCGACCTTCGATTGACCCATCCGACACCCGAGCTGATGGCTCCGGTCGCCCTGATCACTGCTGACGTAGTCGAGCGCTACCAGCGTGACGGTGTGGTGCTGCTTCGCGAAGCGCTGCATCGAGAGTGGTTGCTCCTCATCGAACTCGGGTTGCAACGCGTGATGGGTAACGGGGGCCAGACGAAGCACACGTTCTACGACGGGCGACCCGATCAGTTCCTCGAGACGGTGCGGAACTTCGAGGTGACACCAGAGCTTCAGCGGCTGATGTTCGACTCGCCGATCGTCGAGATGATGGCAGCGCTGCTCGGTTCCGAGGAGATCTGGCTGTACTCCGACGAGTTCTTCATCAAGGGTGGGGGCGCCGGTCGTACGCCGTGGCATCAAGACATGCCCTACTGGCCGTTGGCCGGCGACCAGATTGCTTCGATGTGGATCAGCCTCGATCCGCTCGACGCCGAGCACTGCCTCGAGTTCGTTCCTGGATCGCATCGCGACACCATGTACGACGGCTTCAATCCTCGCGTGGTCAACGATGATCCGCGCCGCCCGTACTACGGCGAAGACCTCCCACCACTGCCCGACATCGAGGGCAACCGGTCCGAATGGAACATCGTGTCGTACGACATCAGCCCAGGCGACGTTGTGCTCTTACATCCAGGGGTGCTGCACGGCGGCGGACACACGCCGCCGAAGGGTCGCCGCCGCACTCTCACCGTGCGGTGTTACGGCGACGACATCGTCTATGCATCACGTCCTTCGACTAAGCCCACCGCACCGATAACGCCGGGATTGTCGCTCCAGTTGACGCCGGGCGATCCGTTGCGGCACCCGTGGTACCCACAGTTGCGCCCCAAGCCGGTGTGGCAGCGTCCCGGTTGAGGCCAAGCGCCCCAGCCGGTCCTCAGTGCTCGACCTCAGTGCTCGACCTCAGTGCTCGACCTCAGTGCTCGACCTCAGAGCTCGATGACGCGACTGGTCACGCGGTCGCGCCGGCGGGCACGTTCGAGCTCGAAGAACGGGATCGGTAGTGACCTGCTAGCCCAAAGGCCGGCGCCGATCTCGACAAACCCACGTTCGAGGGCGGTGCGATACCAATCGCCAGTGCGCCAGTTGATGTCGAGGTCGGTTCGTTCGAGATCGATGACGTGATCTCGGTCGGCCGTAGTGGGCGCTTCGACCAGTAGCAGCCCGCGGCACGCTTGTGCCAGTACCTCGATTGCCTGGTGGGCGGAGTCGTCACTCAGGTACTGCAGCACGCTCTGACAGATCACCAGGTCGTACCGACGCTTCGGCACCCAGGTCGAGACGTCAGCATGTTCGTGGCCGTACCTGGCGGATGCGTACTCGCTGACGTCGAGACCGTGGTAGCGGACCCGCGGTCGTTGCATGACGAACCAGTCACGCCAGTAGCCCTTGCCCGCTCCGATGTCGAGGACAGATCCGATGGGGATCTTCCACCATGCAGCCAGCGACGTGACGGCGGTAGCGAGTTGTCCGATCCGACGACGGTCGTGCACGGGGCGCCGCCCGTAGAATCTGGCGTAGTAGGCCGCGTCGAACCGCTCCGTTGTTCCCACTACCTCACCGTACTGAACTGGTCGATCGACCACTCACCCGATTAGCTGCGCCGTGCGGTGGTGTTCGATCTGGCAGACTCTCGCCCGTGAACGTCGGACCGCTCCTGCGCATCACCAACCTCACCAAGCGGTATCCCGGTGTCACGGCACTTGATGATCTGACGCTCGACGTGCCGCGCGGAAGAACTGGACTTGTCGGGGCGAATGGAGCTGGCAAGTCGACGATGTTTCGCTTGTTGCTCGGTCTTGCGCAGCCGACGCAGGGTCGCGTCGAGGTGTGTGGGATCGATGTTGCACAGGACCCGATCGAGGTTCGGTCGCGGCTCGGGTACATGCCCGAGCACGATTGCCTGCCGCTCGATCAGACCGCAGCAGATGTGGTGTCGACGTTCGGTGAACTCAGCGGGCTCCCGCCTCGCGCTGCGCGCCAACGCGCCTCGGACATTCTCGACCTCGTCGGGCTCGATGAGGCGCGTTTTCGTCCGATAGGTGGGTTCTCCACGGGGATGCGACAACGGACCAAACTCGCTCAAGCACTGGTCGGCGATCCGGAACTGATACTTCTCGATGAACCAACGGCCGGCCTCGATCCGATGGGTCGCGAGGAGATGCTCGCGCTCGTGTCTCGTCTCGGCTCGTTTGGGATCTCGGTGCTGATGGCCACTCATCTGCTCGATGACGTTCAACAAGTGTGTGATCACGTCGTGATGATCGATG
Source organism: Actinomycetes bacterium (assembly GCA_025359865.1). Classification (GTDB taxonomy): domain Bacteria; phylum Actinomycetota; class Acidimicrobiia; order Acidimicrobiales; family Ilumatobacteraceae; genus VFMC01. The sequence continues at coordinate 15,328 of JANYDH010000108.1, forward strand.
CGGGCAAGTTGGTGGTCTCGGGCGGGACGGATTCGCTGTTGGAGCGCACGGGTATCGTCACGGTCGACGTCGGCCGGCACGGCGAGGAACTGGTGGCAGCGTTGGCGCGTGTCGGTGTGGTGGCCGTCGCGGCGGACGCGGTGGTTGAGGTGACCATCAATACCGACAACACCGACAACACCGACAACACCGACCAGGCCAACCATGTCGTGCCTGAGATGGACCTAGTGCGTGATGTGATCGCAGATCTCGGACTGCCACTGTTCCGGCTGTCGACGCGGCTGACGTCGCTCGATGAGGTGTTCCTTCGCCGGTCCGCGGTGCCGACATGAGCGCTGTTTCTGGTGCCGTCGAGTCAGGCAGGGGAGCGGTCTACGACCGCGGTTACCGGCCGTACGAGGGGCCCCGAGGCCGACGCGGTGCGGCTACCTACGCGTTATACAAAGCGTCAATGCGCAGAGCCCTTGGGCTGCGGCGAACTTGGCGTCAGAAGGTGGCCCCGTTTGTTCTGCTCGGAGTGGTCACCATTCCGGCGATCGTCAACATCGGCATCGGCTATGTCACTCGCGACCGGCTCCAAGACAGTTTCGAGATCATCACGTATCGCGAATACGTGGGAGTGTCGTCGGCCCTGTTGTTGTTCGTAGCGCTCGTCGCGCCAGATGTGATGTGCCCAGACCGCCGTCAGCGGGTGCTGCCGTTGATGTTCGCCCGTCCACTGATCGGCTTCGACTACGTCGCGGCGAAGGTCGGTGCGATCGCCACGATCCTGTTCGCGTTCTCATTCTTGCCTCAGGTGATGTTGTTCATCGGCAACATGTTGATCAGCGATAGCGCGCTCGACTACTTCACGGGCCACACCGATGTTCTGTGGAAGGTGCCGGTAGCAGTCTTGATCCTTGCGCTCTACTACGCAGTGATCGGGTGTGCAATCGCATCGCTCACAGACAGGCGGATTGTTGCTGGCGCCGCAGTGATCGGCTTGCTCCTGCTCACGTCGATCGCCGCTGGTGTCATCATCGGTGACCGGTCGTCGATCAATGAAGGATCGATGGCAGCGCTCATCAGCGTACTGGCCGTGCCGTTGTACCTGCGAGATCTCGTCTTCCTTGGGCATATCGAAGCCCGCTCGCCGCTCGCCGGCGTCGAACGTGGAGGGCTCGCTGCAGCCGCCACGTATGTTGTCGTCCTGCTCGCCGGCCTCGTGGTGTTGTGGCGGCGTTACCGATGGGTCGAACGGTGATGTCGTTCCCAATGCCAAACCTGCACCCGCCCGTCCTCGACCCGGCATTCGTGACCGATGCCACCGTCGAGGTCGACGCTGTGTCTGTCTGGTTCGGTCCAAAGGTCGCGTTGTCGGAACTGAGTTGCTCGTTCGGACCTGGTGTGAGTGGGCTGCTCGGGCCGAACGGCGCTGGCAAGACGACGCTGATGCGCGCGATGACGGGCCTTGTCGGTGTCAACGAAGGATCGGTGCGCGTCGATGGTCGTGACCCCCGCCGCGACCGAGGGGTACACGCACGGATGGCACTTGTCCCCGAGGACGAGGCGGTGCCCGCGGGGCTCACCGCGCGGCAGTTCGTCCGCTACATCGCCGATCTGCACCGTGTCGCCGACCGGGGGGCGCCCGACACAGCGCTACAGACCGTCGACTTGTTCGATGAAGGCGACCGGCCTGTAGATACCTTCAGCAAAGGCATGCGGCAGCGGATCAAGATCGCTGCTGCGCTCGTGACCGACCCGCGCATACTTGTGCTGGACGAACCGTTGAACGGTGCTGATCCGGTGCAACGGGCGCAGCTGATCTTGTTGTTCAAGCGGCTGGGGGCAGGGGGGCGAACGGTGATTGTCAGCTCGCATGTGCTCAACGAGGTCGAACGACTGGCCGACCGAGTGATCGTTCTCGTGCACGGCCGTCTGGCCGCGGCCGGCGGGCATCGTGCGATTCGAGACACGATGGACGACGCACCGCGCCACGTCCTTGTTCGCTCCGACGCCGGACGGCGGTTGGCGGCTGCCCTCGTGGGTCTGGAGTCGGTGACGGGCGTGACGTTCGACTCGAAGCGCAACGGGTTGGTCGTGCAAACCCTCCAGGCCCGTGAGTTCGCCATAGCGCTTCCCCGGCTGGCGAAAGCTTCGTCGATCAGACTCGTCGAAGTCCGCGCCCTCGATGACTCGCTTGAGAGCCTGTTTCGGGAGTTGGTACGATGACGACGCCAACTACCTCGTCCACCACCACCTTGTCTGTGCGGTCGCGGTCCCGGTCGCGCCTCATCGCAATCATTGTCTACACGTGGCGATCCTGCTTCCCGCCGAAGCGTTGGGCCACGGTCCTGCTGCCCTGTGCCGGTGCATTGTTGTTCGGCCTGCTCGCTCGCGCCATCAACAGTGAACCCGATGTGGCCTTTGCAAACGTCGCCGCCGAGGGCATCTTCGGGCTGGCCATGCCAATCGCAGGACTCGTGATCGGTGACTCTGTGCTCGGCGCCGAAATACGCGCGGGTACGTTTCACTTCACGTGGTTGTCGCCGACACCGACCTGGCAGATCATTTTCGGTCGCTGGTGTGGTGGCTCGATCGTCGCCATCATCACGATTGCACCGGCGGCTGCATTTGCGGCGTTGATTGCGAGCAGCCCAGTCAGCGCCGTTCCGGCGTTCCTCGCGGCTGCCGTCGGAAGCATTGCCTACATCGCGATCTTCATTACCATTGGCTGTCTGACCCGGCGTACCGCGGTGTGGTCGCTGGCGTTCGTGTTCCTCGTCGAACGTCTCCTCGGCGCGGCGCTCACCGGCATCGCTCAACTCTCGCCGACCTGGGAATCCCGTGCGGCCTTCACCGGGTTGCTCGACGACGTTCCGACGCGTCTGCAACGCAATGGGATACCCGAGGGTGCAGCAGCGATCGTCCGGCTGTTGATCGTGACGGTCGTCGCGTTGGTCCTGGCCAACTGGCGGATGAAGCACCTCCGCCTCTCCGGAGCCGCAGACTGACCCTGCATCGCACCCGTTGGCCGACCCTTGGCGTAGCGTTGTTGTCAATGACAGCCCAACGCAAGAAGTCGGGACAGCAGTCCTCACCATGACCATGAAGACACTCACATGGAAGCTGCAACTCGTGGTGATACCCGTCAGCGACGTCGACCGATCGAAATCTTTCTACATTGAAAAGATGGGATTTGACCTCGACGTGGACCATCGCGCGGGCGACGACTTTCGGGTCGTGCAGCTGACCCCAGCCGGGTCTTCGTGCTCGGTGACGCTGATGAAGAACGCGGTCGCGGCCGGGTCGGTCAATGGACTGCACTTGTTCGTCACAGACATCGAAGCCGCCCACGCCGAACTCACCCGTCGAGGAGCCGACCCGAGCGCCTACTTCTACTTCGGCGAACACGGCCAGACCTGCGGTCTTCATCCAGAACGGGCGGACTACGGATCGTTCTTTTCTATCACCGACCCGGACGGTACCGGATGGCTCATCCAGGAAGTCAACCGACCGTCAACGTCGGACTAGTCTTTGACGCGAGAGGGCAGTATGAACGGATCTCTCAACAGCATCGGCGCGATCACTCTGTTCGTCGGGGATGTGGCGCGCTCGAAATCGTGGTACCAAACCGTGTTCGACCGGCCCAGTGTCTACGAGGACAACGAGTCGGCGGTGATCAGTTTCGACAACATGGTTATCAATCTGTTGACGATCGGGGCAGCGCCGGAACTCATTGCACCATCGTTAGTCGCCGACCGTGACACTGGGGCACGCTTCCAACTCACGATTTGGGTCGACAACACTGATGCCGTCTGCGCCGACCTACTCCACCGCGGAGTTGTGTTGATCAACGGCCCGACGAACCGAGCTTGGGGACAACGAACAGCGTGTTTCGCAGACCCGGATGGTCACATCTGGGAGATTGCACAGACCCTGCCGTGAACACGTGGAACGACATTCGAACGGTGCACCCCCCGAGCCGGCCGCCTAGCCGCCTGCCAGCGTCCGACCGCTGAGTTGTCGGTCGCAGGCGCGTCGGCGACCCAACTGGACGTAGTCATGCGACTGCGGTCGATCAGACGCCGGTGGTGTCAGGTTGCGTTGGGGTGTTGGGGGGTGATTGGGCTGGTGGTGTTGAGGTCGGCGCGCCAGCCGATTTCGGTTCCGTCTGGGCGGTAGTGGTGGCAGTGGCCTTGTGGGTCGTGCCAGGTGCGGTACCCGGTTGATTTCCACCGGTTGTGATGCCCGCATGCTGGGCCGCCGTTACCGGATGTGGTTGGGCCTTGATGACCCCATGGGAGCAGGTGGTCTGCTTGGCAGTGTGCG
>JANYDH010000204.1 GCA_025359865.1 Actinomycetes bacterium
CCGCGAAGTTTGTGGGTGTGGTGGTGTTGTGTTCCATTCATGCTGTGATGAGAACGACGGTTCGGTCGGCGATCGTGCGGGCCTCATCGAGGTCGTGGGTGACGAGCAGCGCGCTGGTGTTCGTCGACTGAAGCACGCGCCGGAGCTCGATCGCGAGCTCGTCGTGGAGCTCGCGATCGAGCCCGGTCAACGGCTCATCGAGCAGCAGCACGTGCGGCCGTGCGGCGAGCGATCGAGCCAGCGCCACCCGCTTGGCCTCGCCGCCGCTGAGCGAAGTGATCGACCGTGCACCGAAGCCACCGAGGCCGACGAGCTCGAGCGTCGCGCCGACTTGCTGGGCCCGCTCGGCTCGTGGCACGCGCTGCATCTTGAGCCCGAACCCGACATTCTCTGCAACCGGGAGGTGCGGGAACAACTGGTTGTCCTGGAACACCATCCCGATGCCGCGCTGATGGGTTGGCGTGGACGAGATGTCGCGCCCACCGAGTTCGACCGTACCTGCGGATGGCACGATCAGTCCCGCGATCACGCGGAGCAGTGTGCTCTTGCCTGACCCCGACGCACCTTGAAGCGCAACGATCTCACCCTTGCCCAGTTCGATCGAGTACCGGTCGAGGATGCATCGATCGCCGAACGTCACGACCACGCCGCGTACCCGGAGAACGTGGCCTGTGTCATCCATCGGCGCGCTCCCGGTCGAGAAACTCGACGGTGAAGATCACGACCACCGTGATCGCTGACAATATCGAAGCCAACGCGAAGGCTTGCGCCCGAGGTACATCTCCGGTGCGGCCGAGCAGGCGCGCGATGGTGATCGGCAGTGTCTCTGTGCCGGACCGGGTGAGGAAGGACGTGGCCCCAAACTCGCCGAGCGAGATTGCTGCGGCGAAACCTGCACCGATGAGAATCGGCCGGCGTAGGACGGCCGCGTCGATGTGCCACCAGGTCTGAACCGGCGAGGCCCCGAGTGTCGCGGCCGCCTCGACCCAGCCGTCCGGCCTCGCCCGCAACGCTGGCAAGGTGGCACGCACAACGAACGGCAGCGCCACGAGCGCGTGGCCAAGGGGGACGATCCACGGCTTGCCACGCCAGTCGACGGGTGCCCGGTCGAAGGTGATCAACATGCCGAGCCCGATCGTGACCGCTGATGTGCCGAGCGGCAGCATCAACCCGACGTCGAGCCATCTGCCGCGCCGGGTCGCGGACACAATCGCCAACGACGCGAGCCCACCGAGGATCACGCTGATCGCTGTGGCCAGCGCGGCAAACCGCAGCGAGGTCAGCAACGCACCGATCGGGTCGCCGCCGATGCTGAGACCAGGTCGCAGCTCCGTAGTGCCGAGCGTCCGCCAGGCCCGCAGCGACCAGCCGCCACCGGTGCCCAGTTGGAATGACCGGGCGACCAGCACCGCGAGCGGGGTGAGGAGGAGGAACGTAGTTCCGGCTGCGACCGCACCGACAGCGACACGAGACCGGCGGTCGACGGCAACCTGGCGGTGAACCGTTCTGCCCGCAAATTGGGTGGCGGCGCGCCGCTGGGCGCGAGACGACCAGCCGATGAGCAGAGCAAGAATCATGAGTTGCAACATCGACAGCACGGCAGCTCCGCCAATATCGCCGAGCTGCGTCGCGCGGCGCGCGATCTCCACCTCGAGCGTCGGGTTGCTCGGGCCGCCGAGCACCTGAACCACGCCGAACGAAGTGAACGTGAAGAGGAAGATCACCGCCGCGGCGGCGATGATCGCAGGTCGTAGCAACGGTAGAGTGATCGTGCCGAACACCTGGCGCGGGGAGGCACCGAGCGTGCGTGCTGCGGCTCCGAGATCGTTGGGGAGCTGCGCCCAGAACGCGCCGACGACACGCACGACGACGGCGATGTTGAAGAACACGTGGGCAAGTACAACCGCCCGTGCGGTGCCGCTCCAAGAGTCCGGGAGCAACGCGACGAACGCGGCGCCGACCACTACGGTCGGCAGCAGGAACGGTACGGTCACGAGCGCCGAGAGCAGTCGTCGGCCAGGGAACTCGCGGCGAGCGATCAGCCAGGCGGGCAGTATTCCTACGGCCAGTGTGAGCACCGTGCTCAGCGCCGCCTGCCAGAACGTGAACCACAGCACCGCGCCGACGCCGGGACGGCGCAGCGTGTCGGCGATCGTGGAGCCGTCGAGCACGCGGGCGAGCAACGTCACGAGCGGCCACGCGTAGAACACGACCAGGAACGACAGCGGTGGTGCGACGAGTGACCAGCGCAACCAGCGCGGACGCTGGGATGGCGTGGTCAGCGCAGGACGATCGACGTCCACTCGTCCACCCATGCCTCGCGGTTCGCAGCGATGTCCGCGGGTGAGACCGTGAGCGGTGAGCCAGGGCGCACCGAGAACTTCGTGAACTCGGGGGGCAGCGCAATGTCGGTTCGAGCGGGGTACACGAACAGGTTCAAGGCGACCTCCGCCTGGAACGTCGGTCCGGCAAGGAAGTCGATCAACTGCTGGGCCTCCTTCGGGTGCTCGGTGCCTCGGAGTACCCCGGCGAACTCGACCTGGCGGAAGCAGGTGGCGGAGATCACCGCTGTGGGTGCGTCTGCACGAGGCGGATCGGCAAAGATCACCTCGGCCGGAGGGCTGCTGCCGTAGCTGACCACGAGTGGACGCGGGCCGTGTCCCGATGAGCCACTGAAGCGGTCGTAGTATGCGTCGTTCCATGATTCGACGACCTCGACACCGTTGTCGCGCAGGTCTTTCCAGTACTGCTGCCATCCGTCGGTACCGAACTGGGCGACGGTGGCGAGCAGGAACGCCAGCCCGGGCGATGACGCCGCAGGGTTCTCGACGACGAGCAGGTTGCGGTACGCGGGGGCGGCGAGCTCTTGCAGGGTCGTTGGCGGCTCGATGCCTTTGGATGCGAACCAGGCGATGTCGTAGTTCAGGCATACGTCGCCAAAATCGACCGGTGTGACTTGGTCGGCGGGCACGAGCGCGGTGAGTTTCGGATTGATCGAGGCCAATTCGATGCTGCGGTAGGGCTCGAAGACCCCGGCATCGATGGCCCGCGAGAGGAGGGTGTTGTCGACGCCGAACATTACGTCGCCCTCCGGGTTGCCTGCGGTAAGAGCAGCCTTACTGACCATGGTTCCAGCGTCGCCGCCGATCACCACATCGACCGTGATGCCGGTGCTGGCCGTGAACGCCTGGAGCGCGGTGCCTAGCGAGGTGCCTTCGGAGAGAAACGAGTCGTAGGCGACGAGTGTGATCGCACTCGGCTTGGTTGCTGTGCTGGTCGTACTCGTGCTGGTCGTACTCGTGCCGGGCGTGCTCGTGCCGGGCGTGCTCGCACAAGCGACGAGCAGGGAGAGGCAGGCGGCGACGCGCGCGCAGGTCGCGAGATCACGGCGCGCGTTCATCGCGCATCCTCCGGCACGATCACGGTGAGAACGCCCTCGCCGACCGAGACTGCCACGTCATCGCAAACGGCGACGTTGCTGATTCCGAGCGTGGTGGTAGGTGCCAGCGCGGCGTCGGTCAACCGCCAGCGGGCACCGTTGATGGTCACCCCGGTACAAGCTCCATGGAGGGCGAGTAGCGAGAACGTTCGCCCGCTTCCGACCAGCAGGCGCACTGTGTGGCCAGGGTGCACCACATGCACGCGCGTGGCTCCGAATGCTGCGACGATCGAACTCGCTTGTGCCAACGCCGCCAGACCGAGCGCAAGCACCGTCGCAAGCAGGTGGTCGAGGCGGGTGGGACTGTCTGTTCCGAGCAGCACAAGATCGTTGTTCATCAGCGACCCCGCTGAGTGGAGGTAGCGCAGTGCGAGCGCCGTGTCGGTGTCGTCTTTGTCGACAGGGTGACGCTCGCAGGGGATGCCGTGCTCCGTTGCCCAGTGCAGGCCGGCAGGCGACACGCTGTCGAGGTCGCCGATGAGCATCGTCGGGCTCAGTCCCGCAGCGAGAGCCACATCGAGCCCGCCATCGACCGCGATGATCCGGTCGAAGCGGCGTTCAGGGTCAAGCGCAGACGGGTGGAGCGCTCCCCCTGCTGTTACGACGGCGATGACACTCACGATGCTCCCTCCGCTGGCATTACCCAGATCAGGTTCTCGGGTCGGTGGCGGCGGCCACCCTCTCAGCCCGCCGTTCCAGCGAGCTCCCCGTCTTGTTGACGACTCAATGCTAGCGGTCAGGTGCCGGCTTCGGCGACCAGAGTCAGCGTGCGGGTCACGTGGAAGCGATGCGGTGGATGTCGGGTTCGAGGTAGATCGTTGTCGCGATCGGCACGGCGGACCGGATCAACGCCTCGGTGGTGTCGATCGCGTCGGCCAGACCGGAGATGGTGAGTTCGTGGTCGAAGTCGATCTTGGCCGCCACCAGCAGTTCCTCGGGGCCGAGGTGCATCGTGCGAAGATGGATGAGGGCATTCACCTGCGGGGCTGATGTGATCGACGACTGCAACGCGGTAAGCATCTCGTCGCTGGCAGCCTCGCCGATCAAGAGCCCTTTCATCTCGACTGCCAGAATGCCGGCGATCGCCACAAGGAGCAAACCGATTGCTACGGATCCGATGGCGTCCCAGCGCTCGTTACCGGTGATCTCCGACATGGCTAGTCCGAAGATTGCGAACGCCAGACCGAGTTCGGCACCGGTGTCTTCCAACAACACGATCGGCAACTCAGGAGACTTTGCCGTGTGGATGAAGTTCCACCATCCCTGGCCCGGCCGCATTTCGTGTCGGGCCTCGCGCATGGCGGTCCGCAGTGAGAACGACTCGAGCGTGACTGCGAAACCGAGGATCGCAAACGCGACGGTCGGGTTCTCGACGGTTTGTGGGTTACTCAGCTTGTGAATGCCCTCGTACATGGCGAACAACCCTCCCATGCTGAACAGTACGAGGGCCACGACGAACGACCAGAAATAGCGCTCGGGGCCATACCCGAACGGGTGGGCCAGATCCGCCGCCCGCTTCGATCGCTTCGAGCCGAACAACAGCAGGCCCTGGTTACCGGTGTCAGCCAACGAGTGGCCCGCTTCTGCCAGCAGACTGGCCGAACCGGTGATGAAGAATCCGGCCAACTTGCTCACGGCAATCCCGAGGTTGGCGAAGAACGCCGCGACGATTGCCTTCTTGCTGCCTTCTTCCATTCGTCTACATTGCCAGATCGTTGCACGACAGTCGCGAGCAACGTCGGAATTGTGAGGAGGCACTGCACATGGGGCAGCTGGATGGGCGCATCGCGTTGGTCACCGGTGGAGGCCGTGGCATCGGCCGCGGCATCAGTGAACTGCTCGCCGCGGAGGGTGCCTCGGTCGCAGTGAACTACCGGCGCGACAGGGATTCCGCCGAGGAAACGGTGGCAGGGATCGCAGCGTCGACCGCTGCGGGTATGGCGCACGCTTACGAGGCATCCGTCGATGATCCGGCTGCGTGTGCCCGAATGGTCGATGCGGTCATCGCCGACTTCGGTGGGATCGACCTGCTCGTCTGCAATGCAGGTATCGCATCTAAGGGTCGCGCTGTCGCCGATACCGATCCGGATGAGATGATCCGGGTGGTCACGACGCACGCATTCGGCCCACATCACCTGTCGCGGTTGGCGCTGCCGTCGATTCGTTCGCGGGCCGCCGAGCATGGGCGCGGCGACATCGTGATGGTTTCCTCGGTCGCCACCTCGCACATGGCGGCCAATGGTGCCCCGTACAACATGGGCAAAGCGGCGATGGAAGCCTTGGCATCTACATTGGCAAAAGAGGAGCGGCCGAACGGTATCCACGTCAACGTGGTCGCGCCCGGTCTGGTTGAAACGGATATGGGACTTCGCTTGGCGCGGGCGTTCACCGGCAACCGGGGTATGGACGACCTACGTGCCCTTGACGCAACATCGCCGTTCGGGAGGGTCTGCCAGCCGCTCGATGTGGCCAATGTGGTGCTGTGGTTGTGCAGCCCCGGCGCCGGGTATGTAACCGGCCAGCGGATCGAGTGCAATGGCGGCGGCAACTGACGCCGGTAGCGTTACCGGGGTGAGTCCGCTTACCTCCGAGTCAGATCTCGCCAACTCCGCCGCCCCGTCAGGCGAGCTGTCGCCCACGTTGATCATCACCGTCACCGACGACGCCATGCGCGAACTGGCCACGATGCGCGATCAAGAACCCGATGCCGACCGGCTCGGTCTGAGGTTGGAGATCGTCTCCGGCCCCGGCGAGGAGTTTCGCTACGACCTCAGCTTCGATGTGATCACCAAGGCTGCATACTCCGATCAGGTCCGGACCCATACCAGCGAGTTCGCGACGATGAAGGTGATCATCCCCGCCCGGGATCTCGACCTGCTGCAGGGCGCGACACTCGATCACACCTCGACGCAGGGGTTGGTGATTCGCAACCCCAACAAAGCTCAGGCACCTACAGTCGCCGGCCTCACCCGCGACGATGCGCTCAGCGCGGAGATCGAAGCCGTCGTCACAAGCGAAGTCAATCCGGCCCTCGCCGCCCACGGCGGGTTCGTCACGTTCGCCGGTCACGACAACGAAGGCACCGCCTACTTCACCATGGGCGGCGGCTGTCACGGCTGCTCGATGAGCAAGATGACCATGCTCGAAGGTGTGCAGACCATGCTGGTCGAGCAGGTGCCTGGTGTGTTGCGGGTCAAAGATCTCACCGACCACGCATCCGGCGAGAATCCGTTCTACCACTGAGCCCTCAGCTGGGTAGAGGTAGATTGCCACTCACCGTTACCGTGTCGGTGACAGCGTTGGCTTGCACATCGCTCGGACGAAACAAGATCGGCCGAAATTGGCCGGCAGCGAACAGCTTGGTCTGAGCGGTGTAATCGGGCGACGATGGATCATCCGGCTGGCCGTACGTGAGCAGCGCCTCGGCGTGGGGGCCGTCGGGAGTGAACTCGAGCGTCATGATGAAGCTGTCGCCGAATGACACCGGGTACCCCTTGTCCGAGAAGTTGTGGCCTTCGGGATATGTGCCGGGGTCTCCCTTCGGGGCCAGCGTGTTCGCGCCTGAGCAGCAGTCGACGATGCTTGCGGCGCCGTCGATGTTGGTACCGCCTGGCAGCGCTAGTCGGGGGGCACCGTCAGCTTGAGCTCTCGCGTCGTATTGCATGTCGCCGAGCGGCGCGTCGATGGCAAAGCCGGCTGCGATCAGTGCCTTGGCCGCGGCTCCGAGGTTGGCCAGCACCTTCTGGTCGCTCTTGTCGTTCAAGGTATTCGGGGTATTGACTGGGTTCTTGCTGCTGAAGCCGACCATGTACAGCGGTCCAGCATCGCCTCGATCCGCTGTACTGAACAGCGCCATGTATTCGCGCCACAGAGCAGCGCCGACCGAGTCGACGTTGTCGCGGCCGTCCCATCCGTCGAGCACGTCACATGCCGCCGTGATGTCATAGGGCACCTCGTCGACCAAGATGAGCGGAGTGCGACGGCAGGTCTTGACTACCTTGGCGCGTAGCAGTTCGGCGTGAAGCGTGCGATTCGAAAAGATCGCAGCTTGCACATCGGCAAGTGAGAACGTTCCGTCCTCGCCGCGCACCGCGGGATCAGTCAGCAGAATCGCGTTCATCCGGGTGCGTGCCGATTGCGGCACCCGTTCCGGCCCCGTGAGGGGCGAGTAGCCAGTGAGCAGTTTCTTCGGGTTGACCAGCCAATGCGAATCGTTGGAGTTGAAGACGAAGTCCTTGCGCAACAATTGCGGCTGCTGTTCGAACGGGAGGATCCCGGGCCGCGTGGCAGTCGGGTCGTTCACCCATTCATTTGCCGGGTTCGAGCCATCGAGCAAGATGGCGCCGTTGTCGAGGACAGTCTTCGCGAGGCCGCCGCTGTCGACCTGCTGCTGCCATGCGGCGATGGAATCGGCCGACAGGTTGGGTGTTGCCGATGCATCGGCATACCAGGCGCGTCCGTTGGCCGAGGTGGCGATGGTGTTGACCCAGGGGATGCCGTTCGCCGTGCGGTGGATATCGATGAACTCGTCGAGACTCTTTGCCGTGTCCATGCCGAGAAACTGTTGCAGGATGTCACTGTTGTCGAGATTGGCGTCGCGCATGGTGAACCCGGTGTCGGCGGTCCATCCGAACGGCAGGTTGAGCATCGGGCCGTAGTGGCTGGACCACATCGTCCGCGTGGTCGGGCTCGTCGAGCCATCGGCTTGCAACACATCGATCGCAATCTCATCGGGCGTCATCGGCATCGTGGTGTCGCCGTAGACGTAGCTCGTCGGATCACCCGGCACGAGGTTCAACTGGTACAGCGTCATCCGGTAGCCGGCCGAGACGGTGTGGGTCCACGCCACAGCGTCGTTGAACCCGATCAACACGCCCGGCACCCCCGACAGGGTGGCGCCATAGACGTTCAGTTCGCCGGTGGTGAGTGTGAGTTGCGATTCCCACAGGCGCTTTTCGCCTTCCCATGGGAAGTGTGGGTTGGCGAGCAGCATTCCGGCGCCGCTCTCGCTGAGCGATGAGCCGATGGCCCAGCCGTTGCTGGCCATGTTCAGCCGCAGGTCAGGCATCGAGGAATCGGCTGGGCCCGCTGTCGTGCCCGCTGTCGTGCCCGCTGGGTCGGTGCCGGCTGGGTCGGTGCCGGCTGTCGCTGTGTCGGCGGGTTGTGTCGTCGGTGGTTGCGTCGGTGGTTGTGCCGTGGCGATCTGGTCGAGCAATACACCGCCGGATGCGAACAGGGTAACGTCGTTGAGGTATGCGTACAGGTCGGTCGTGGTGATCGACTGAACCCACTGCTGGCCCACACACCAGCCGTGTGGCCCCTCTGCGTCGAGCTCAGCGTTGAACCCGGCGACATAGCCGTTCACCATGTCGGTGACGTTGGCCGGCTGATCGGCAAACCGCTCATCGGCATCGTCGTGCAGGCCCAGGTGGCGATACGCGAAGTCACTGTTGAGGTTCTTGTCGTTGTCGCCAGGACCGAACCATCGCGAGCGCTCCCCGCGAACCTTGATCACCTGATCGATCAGCGTGCATGCGCGGTCTTGAGCGAAGGCATAACCCTGACCGAACCCCAGGCTGCCCCAGTCATCGGCAACGATGTGTGGGATTCCGTAGGTGGTACGGGTGATATTGGCCGAATAGCGCGGCGGTGGCGGCATGGTGGTGGGCGCCAGAGTGGGGGCGACGGTCGCCACCGTGGTGGTTGCCGTAAGGGTTGCGTCGGGCGATGCAGTCGTGGTCGTGGTCGTGGCTGTGGTCGTGGCCGTGGCCGTGGCGTTGGCCGCGGAGTTGCTGGGAGTAGCTGGACGCGATGTGGTGTCGCTACACGACGTCACCAACAGCACGCACGCGACAGCGACCGCACGTCGCCGGGCTTGGCGTCGTTGTGTCGTCCGCTCGGGCATCTGCATGAAATTCATCGCACTACCTCTCAGAATCCACCTACATGAATATTGACTGAATCTATACTTGGACTACTATCTGACACGACAATCTCAACGAACATCGACAGACGGAGACCACGATGAAGCTCGGAGCATTCCTCTTTGGAGGCGTCGAAATGACCGACGCCGGGGCTGGCCTACCCAACCCTATGGACCGACGGTATGACAATGCGCACTGTTGGGACGCGACATTGAAGTACATCGACGCGGGAATCGAGGCCGACCGGCTCGGCTACGACAGTTTCTGGACCACCGAGCACCATTTCCAGTACGAGGGCTATGAGGTCATCCCGAACGGTCTGCTGATCTCCACCTGGATCGCGGCAAAGACCAACACCGTGAAACTCGGGGCGATGTTCAACGTCGTGCCGCAGTGGAATCCACTGAAGTTGGCCGAAGATTTCGCCACGCTGCACAACCTGTCCGGCGGTCGAGGACTGTTGGGTGTCGGTCGTGGCACCGTGCCGCGTGAGTTGTTACACCTGAACAACGACCACGTCTCCATCGGCTCGGCCGACAACCCGGACCAGGCAGCCGACGATGCACGGAACCGGGAGTGGTTCGAAGAGGCGATGGAGGTCATCCGGATGTCGCTCACCACCGAGCGGTTTTCGCATACGGGCAAGTTCTTCCAACTGCCGGTGCCCGGCATCGCCGACCGTGGAACCACCGTCACCGAGCTCACCTTGGTGCCTCGGCCGATCTATCCGTTCGAGATCTGGCAGCCCGCCACCAGTCCTGCCACGGTGGAGTATGTACCTACGGTCGGCCACAGCGCGGTGTTCTGGAACCAGCACCCCACGTTCATCAAGCGGATGTGGGACCGCTACGGCGAACTCCACGACCAACACCACGCCACGACACTTGCGGCCGGCGACAAGCGGATGCTCGTCGTGGCGGTCCGGATCGAAGATACCTACGAAGCGGCGGTGCGTACTGCCCGACCGGGCCACGACGAGTTTTGGAAGTTCCTCGGCCCGTACGGCTGGAGCCGCGGCTACATGGGGCCCGATGGCAGGCCTGTTGGCCCCGGGCTGATCCCCACGCTCGAGCAATCGATCGACCAACGTACGATCTTGGTGGGTACGCCGGAACAGGTGGCGGCGCAAGTGCAGGAGTACCGCGACCTACTCGGCGTCGAGAACCTCACCATCTACCCGCACCTGGTGGGAGACCCGTACGCCAAGGCGGTCGAGCAGATGGCCCGGTTCAAGCACGAGGTGATGCCGCTGCTCTCCTGACCTCTCATAGGCAGCTTTGGTGG
>JANYDH010000207.1 GCA_025359865.1 Actinomycetes bacterium
CCGGGCTTGCGCCCGTCACGGTCACCGTGGCGGGGATCGTCGACATCCCCCAAGCCGACTCCCTCTTCCAAGCAGTCGGGGCACCGGTCGGAGCGCAGGCTCAGGCCCCACCCGACAACGTCCTGATCGTTCCCGCTGCTATGTGGCACACCCTGTTCGACCCGCTCGCAACTGCACGCCCCGATCTCGTCCACACCCAACTCCACGTCCGCCTCGACCACCAACTCTCCGGTGACCCGTCGGCGGCCTACAGCGACATCACCGGACAGGCACGCAACCTCGAAGCCAAACTCGCCGGCGCCGGCCTCGTCGGCGACAACATCGGCGCAACGCTCTCGGGAGCCAGAGGCGACGCGCTCTATGCACAAGTTCTCTTCCTGTTCCTCGGAACCCCCGGCGCGGTGCTGGCCGGACTCCTCACTGCCGCAGTCGCGGCGTCCGCCCGCGATCGGCGCCGGCGCGATCAAGCCCTGCTTCGCACGCGTGGCGCCACTACCCGCCAACTCGTCGGGCTCGGTATTGCCGAAGCAGCTCTGGTCGGCGTGGCCGGCGGAGCGGCCGGGCTCGGACTCGCCCAACTCGTCGGCCACCTCGCGTTCGGTACCGGCCAGTTCGGGGCGACGCCGTCCGCAGCGATCCTCTGGTCGACAGCGGCCATCCTGATCGGGTTCGGCATCGCCGCCGTCTCCATCGCCGTGCCCGCCCGCCGAGACGCCCGACAGATCACCGTCGCTGCCGCCCGCCAACAAGTTGGGCGAACCCGCAACCCGCGATGGATGCGCTACGGCCTCGACGTCATCCTCCTCGGAGCCGCCGTGGTCGTGTTCTGGCTGACGTCGCGCAACGGCTACAAACTCGTCCTCGCTGTCGAAGGCGTCCCGACAATCTCGGTCAGCTACTGGGCCTTCGCCGGCCCCGCGATGTTGTGGGTCGGCGCCGGGCTGCTCAGCTACCGCCTGATCAACCTCGTCCTGTCACGAGGCAGGAGAGTCGTCGCTGCGGGACTGCGTCCGCTCGCTGGTGGCCTGTCGGACACCATCGCCGCCAGTCTCCAACGCCAACGACGACTCGTCGCCCGTGGCGCTGCGCTCGTCGCGCTCACCGTCGGCTTCGCGGCCTCGACCGCCGTCTTCAACGCCACCTACCGTCAACAAGCCCAGATCGATGCCGTGCTCAGCAACGGAGCCGACGTCACGGTGACAACGTCCCCAGGCACGATCGTGTCGCCCGCCTCCGCCACCGCGACAGCGATCGGCGCTACGTCCGGGGTTCGCCACGTCGAAGCAATCCAGCATCGCTTCGCCTATGTCGGAGCAGACCTGCAGGACCTGTACGGCGTCAACACGTCGACCATCGTCAACGCCGGCCGACTCCAGAACGCCTACTTCCAAGGCGGCACCGCCAGTCAACTGATGGCCACCCTCGGCGCCAAACCCGACAGCCTCCTCGTCTCCGCAGAGACCGTGCACGACTTCCAACTCCTGCCCGGCGACGCCATCACGCTGCGCCTCCAAGACGGAACTACGAAGAAGTACGTCAACGTGCGGTTCCACTACGTGGGCGTCGCCAAGGAGTTCCCCACCGCCCCACGCGACAGCTTCCTGCTCGCCAACGCCGACTACATCGCCAAGATGACCGGCACCGACACCATCGGGGCCTTCCTGGTCGACACCGGTGGCAACAACGTCGCCGCCGTCGCTGACACGCTGCGCGCCCAGTTCGGTACGACTGCGACCGTCACGGACCTGATCTCCACCCGCCAGATCGTCGGGTCCAGCCTCACCGCTGTCGATCTCGACGGGTTGACCAAGGTCGAACTCGGATTCGCGCTCGCCCTCGCCGCCGCTGCTACCGGACTCACCCTCTGGCTCGGCCTCGCCGAACGCCGTCGCACGTACGTCATCGCCACCGCGCTCGGCGCCAACCAGCGCCAACTCGGCGGGTTCGTGTGGGCCGAAGCCGGCGTCGTCACCCTCGGCGGACTCCTCACCGGCGGCATCAGCGCGTGGGCTGTCTCGAACATGCTCGTCAAGGTCCTCACCGGCGTCTTCGACCCCGCACCCGAAACCCTCGCAGTCCCCTGGCCATATCTCGCCGCAGTCGTCACCATCTCCGTGGCGGCCACCGGCACCGCAGCGATCTCCGCGCTACGCAGCGCACGTTCCCCCAGCGTCGAACTGCTCCGAACCCTCTGAGCAGCGCGACTCACCAGTACCTGCACGTCTCGCATGTCAACCACCCGTCTGCCCACGAAACGAGTCCAACCGTGCACCCGGACGTAGCGCTCCACAGCTCACACCGGAACGCCGCGCCGACCACCGTTCCGACAGCACGCCGATCCCCGAGAGCAGTCCATGGACGGCTCTTCCTCCGTTGGCTCGGTCTGCTGTGCCTACCGGCCACGCTCGCGGCGGCAGTGTCATACGTCCGGGCGCTGGCCGATTCAGGCAACACGACCGCTATCGAGCAGTCCGTCGAGTGGCTGCGCGGCCACCACTTCGGCGACACCGTGTCGTGGGCCGAGCGGTTGTACTACTCCCGCAACCAGCCTCCAAACGGGGGCATCCTTGCCGGCGGACTTCCCGCTGCGGTCTCGGACGCGACGACCACAACGCCAGCGCTGCCAGCACCCGGCGTGCCGGTCGCCGTTGACCAGATCGCGCCGCTCGCCAGCCAACCGCTGGCCGGCGAAGGTGTCTGGCGACCGTACGGCGATGCCGTCAACGGGGCCGCAGCGATGCAGGTCGCGTATCTCAGACCGGACGACGTGCACGGCACGGTCCTGGCCGCAGTGGTCCGCATCGATCAATCGGTCACCACGTTTCGGCTGGTACCAGGCAGCAAGGAGCCGGGGCACGGCCCCTGGCCCGGCGGCAACGCCGTCGCCGTCAGCGACCGTCCGAATCTGCTGGCCGCGTTCAACTCGGGGTTCAGGATTGCTGATTCCCGGGGTGGCTTCATGGAGGGCGGGCGCACGGTTGCACCGCTGCGCCCAGGGGCGGCGTCGTTGGTCATCGACTCCCACGACACCCTCGACGTCGCCGCTTGGAGCGGTCCGATCGCGGCATCCGCACCGGTCGCGGTGCGTCAGAACCTCGATCTGATCGTTGACGGCGGTCAGCTCGTCGGGGGCCTCGATGACAACACCGGCAACCGATGGGGGCACACCGTGGGCAACAAGCTGTTCGTGTGGAGGTCAGGCGTCGCGATCGACGCGCAAGGTCGAGTCCTGTACGTCGCGTCAGAGGGGCTCAGCGTTCGTACGCTCGCCGCGCTGCTCCAGCGAGCCGGCGCCGTCCGAGCGATGGAACTCGACATCAACCATTCCTGGGTGAGCTTCAACGCATTTCATCACGAAGCGTCGGGATCGCTCACCGGAACGAAGCTGCTCGAAGACATGTCGAAGTCGGCGACCCGGTACCTCCATCCGGACACACGCGACTTCGTCGCAGTCATTGCATGCGTCGCGACTGGAAACGCATGAAGCGTCGTCTCGCGCCGATCATCGATCTCGCCTTCGCCGCCACTGGAGTGCTCGCGGTGAGAGCCATGGGCGGCGGCTGGTTCCTCGTGTTCGCGATGGCAGCGGCAGCAGCCGCAACAACCTTCGTCATCCGTCGGCGAGCAACACTCCGGCGGCGTCCGAGCGACCATGACGCCAGAGGCGGGCCGTCGGCTCCCAGTTCTCGCCGCGCCGAACGGCGCGTTCGCGTCAGATCACCTCGCCAGCAGCAGCGGCACGAGCTGTGGCGCGCCGCCCAGAGCATCATCGCGGTCTTTGTCGTGTGGAACCTGGTGTCGTTCGTCAGCTACGTGTCACGCGACAACGGCGACACATTCTCCGAACGCATCGCGACCTGGGGACGAGACAACCACCTCGGGAGCGCGATCGACTTCCTCGAGACACGCCTGTACAACACGCCCCCGTCCAAGACACCCGCCAAGAAGCTGGAGCTGAACGCTGCGATCGTCGCATCCTCGACCACGACTCCCGCGTCGACCGCCTCCTCGCACGCCGAGGCACCCGGGACCTCGACAACGAACCCTCCGGTCGTCGCCGTCACGTCCATCGCCCCGACGTCCCCGACCCCCGTCACCGTTGCGCCGCCACTCGCGCCGGCGCCGCTGACGCCGCTCCTCGCTCCGGCGCTCGCCGGGGAAGGCCAATGGACACCGATCGCCAGCGCCGCCGGCCGGGACGCGATGTGGGCCACGAGCATCCGCCCTCTCGCAGCGGCCGGCAGCGTCGTTGCCTCGATGGTGGTGATCGACCAGACGCATCTCCGAGCTGGGCTCTTCAACGGAGCTGAGGAACCCGGCGGGACGTGGAAGCGTGGGAATCGCGTCCCGGCGGAACTCCAACCTGCATTACTCGCCGCGATGAACGGCGGGTTCCGTTTCGAGCACATCAAGGGTGGCTACAAAACCGAGGGCGTCACCGTGAAGCCGCTTCGTGAAGGTGACGCAACGCTCGTGGTTGGCGGCGACGGCCACGTAGCGATCGGTCAGCTCGGTCGCGATCTGTTCGACGATGGGTCCTGGATCAGCCTTCGCCAGAACCTGGTGTTGATCGTCGACGGCGGCAAGTCCCAGGTACAACACGGCATCGACGAGGGCGTGTTGTGGGGCGCCGACTACGGCAACAAGGTCTA
>JANYDH010000218.1 GCA_025359865.1 Actinomycetes bacterium
CGACCACCTCTCCACGGAGCATGATCGCCTCACCGCTGACCGGGTAGGCCATCGCCTCGAGCGTGAACGTACACAACCGCCTCGCGACGCCGGCCTCACGTTGAGCGACGAGCGCCTCGCGCCCGCAGAACGGCCCCTTGCCAAGATCAACCCGCCAACCGAGGCCGGCCTCCCACGGTGTGGTGTCTGGTGTGACATCGGTCGACCAATAGACGTAGCCCTTCTCCATCCGGAGACGGTCGACGGCGCGATACCCGACGTTGACGATGCCATGCGCCGCGCCGGCCGTACGCAGCGTCTCGTACACGTGTGCGGCGTACTCCGTAGGGATGTGCAACTCCCATCCCAGTTCACCGGTATACCCGATGCGTAGCGCAAGCACCGGCGCAGAACCGACCGTGATGTCGCGGGCGTAGCCGTACCGGAACGACGCGTTGGTGATGTCGTCCTCGCACACGGTCTGCAGCACCTCTCGGGCGAGCGGCCCGCAGATGTTGATCACTGCGTAGGCAGATGTGAGATCGCGAATGACAACCGAGCCATCATCAGGTGAATTGGAACGAATCCAGCCCATGTCATGGGCGCCGAACGCCGCACCTGTGACCACGTACCACGAATCTGGAGCGGTACGGACCATGGTGAGGTCGCACTCAATTCCACCATGTTCGTTGCACAGTTGGGTGTAGGTAATCGTGCCGATCGACTTGTCCATGTCGGCCACCGACAGCCACTGCACCGCCGACAGGGCGCCCGGTCCGGTGATCTCGAACTTGGCGAACGACGTTTGATCGATGAGGCCGACGCCTTGACGTACAGCCAGCGCCTCGCGGCCGACGTGATCGAACCAGTTCGGCTCGGAGAACGAGGGCCGATCGACAGCCTCGACCCCGTCGGGAGCGAACCAGTTCGGCCGCTCCCATCCGCCGCGGGAGCCGAACACTGCGCGCTGCGCCTTCAACGTCTCATGCAACGGACTGCGGCGCACGCCTCGCGATGTCTGGTGCTCGGTACCCGGTGCCGACAGCTTGTAGTGCTGACCGTACAACTCGACGGCGCGTGGATACATGAACTGCCGCGTGGTGTGGTGGAACGCGAAGCGTCGAACATCGAGCGGCCACAGATCGAGCGAGGGCCGACCGTCTAGAATCCACTCGGCCATCATCTTGCCCGCCCCACCGCCGGCAGCGATGCCGTAGAGGAAGCCGGTCGCCACGAAGAAGTTGTCGAGTTCCGGCGTGCGACCCATCACGAAGTCTGCGTCAGCGGAATACGGGATCGGACCGTTGACCACCATGCGAATGCCCGCTCGTTCGATCACTGGCGTCCGCTTGGCAGCCATCACGGCCAACTGCTCGAAGCGGTCGAGGTTCGGCTCGATGAGTTGCCGACGGAAGGGCACCGGAATGCCGCTCTCGCCGAACGCGAGCGTGTTCGGTTCGTACCCGCCGACCAGCAGCCCTTGACCATCGGGCTTGTAGTACACCAGGTGATCGGGATCGCGCATCGTCGGCATTGCCCTGATGTCCGCTGCTGACATCTCGGTGATCGGACCCGTGAGCACGTATTGGTGCTCCACGGCGAACGCGGGCACCCGCACCCCGGCCATCCGGCCTACTTCGAGTCCCCACATTCCCGCAGCATTGACGACGATCTCACACTCGATGTCACCCCGGTTGGTGTGTACCGACGTGATCCTGCGACCATCGACAGCAATCGTGTCGACCCGGGTGTTTTCGATGATCGTCGCACCACGCATCCGCGCGCCCTTCGCGATTGCCTGCGTCACGCTTGCCGGATCGATGTAGCCATCGGTGGGCAAGAACGCGGCGGCGAGCACGTCGTGCGTCGTCATCAGCGGGAAAAGTTCCTGCGCTCGCTGCGGCGAGATGATCTCCATCGGCAGGCCGAAGCTTTTGGCCATCGTGGTCAGTCGCTTCAATTCGAGCACGCGATCCGGCGAGCAGGCCAGCCTCAGGCTGCCTACCTGATGCCAATCGACCGCCTGTCCCGTCTCGGCTTCGAGCCCCGAGTACATCTCGACAGATTGCTCCAACATTCTGGTGGTGTTGCGCGACGAGCGCAGTTGGCCCACCAGCCCGGCAGCATGCCATGTGGCGCCGTCGGTGAGTTGGTGTTGCTCGAGCAGCACCACATCGTCTTCGCCCAGTTTGGTGAGGTGGTAGGCAATGCTGCACCCGAGGATGCCGCCACCGATGATGACGATCCGGGCCCTTGCCGGAAGTTGAATCTCGGTCGTCATCGATCAGACCTTGATCCGGCTCATCGACGGGTCGTACAGCGGCCGCTGCGACACCGTTGCGGGCACCCGTTCCATGGCGACTTCGAGCTCATAGGTCCCCTCCTGAACATAGGCGGCATCGACACCCGCCGGACTACGAACATAGCCGTACCCGATCGGCTTGCCGAGCGTGTAGCCGAAGCCTCCGCTCGTGAGCCAACCCACCCGTTCACCGTTGCGGTAGATCGTCTCGCGTCCGAGCAACACAACATTCGGGTCATCGACGGTAAACGCCGCAAGCATCTTCTTCGCGCCCGTCGCGCGCTGTGCCTCGGCGGCAGCTCGGCCTTTGAACGGTACGTCCGTGCGCAGTTTGACCGCCCATCCGAGACCCGATTCGAGCGGCGTGTGATCCGGGCCGATGTCGGCACCCCAGGCCCGGTAGCCCTTTTCCAGCCTGCAGCTCTCGATCGCCCGGTAACCCGCGTTCACGAGCCCGTGGCCAGCACCGGCCGACATGATCGCGTCGTACACCGATGTGGCGTACTCGACCGGCAGATGCAGCTCCCAGCCGAGCTCACCGACGTAGGTGACCCGCAAGGCCATCACCGGGCAGCCGGCAATGCCGATCGTCTTCATCGTCGCGAACGGGAAGCCGTCGTTTGAGAGGTCGGCACTGGTGATCTGCTGCAAGATGGTCCGGGCGTTCGGCCCGAACAGCGACAGCACCGAGTTGGCCGACGTGATGTCGAACAACTGGGCGTTCATCCCCTGCGGAATGTTCGACTGGATCCAGTCGAAGTCGTGGGTCGCGAAACCGGTGCCGGTGACGATGTAGAACTCGTCGATGGCGACACGACAGACCGTGAGGTCACATTGGATTCCTCCATTGTCGTCCAGCATCTGCGTGTAGATCAGTGATCCGACGGGCTTATCGACGTCATTCGCAGCGATCCAGTTCAGTGCCGCGACCGCATCGGGGCCCTTGAGCGCGAACTTGGCGAACGATGTCTGGTCGAACAGGGCAGCAGCCTCACGGACGGCACGGTGCTCACGGCCGACCGCCGCGAACCAGTTCTGGCGGCCGTAGCTGTACAGGTCCTCCGGTGTTTCACCGAGGTTGGCATCGGCGAACCAGTTCGGCCGCTCCCAACCGAGCTTCTCCCCGAAGCATCCGCCCTGGGCCAACAGGCGCGAATACAACGGCGATGTGCGGCACGGTCTCCCGCTGCCGTGCTCTTCATGCGGCCAGGCCATCGTGTAGTGCTTGCCGTACGCCTCGAGCGTGCGACTGCGCACCCAGTCGGTGTCGCGGTGAGGGCGGCCGAATCGGCGGATGTCGACGACCCACAGGTCGTACGGTGCAATGCCCTGGTCGACCCACTGCGCCAATGCCATCCCCGCTCCCCCGCCTGCGGCGATGCCGAACGCGTTGAAGCCCGCGCCGACGAAGAAGTTGCGCAGCTCCGGCGCCTCGCCGAGGATGAAGTTCCCATCCGGGGTGAAGCTCTCCGGCCCGTTGATCAGCTCATTGATTCCGGCGGTCTGCAAGGCGGGAACACGACCCATCGCCAGCTCCATGATTGGCGCAAAGTGGTCGAAGTCGGGTTCGAGGAGCTGAAACTGGAACGGCCGTGGAATGCCCCCGACGGCCCACGGAACCGGGTTCGGTTCATAGCCACCCATCACCAGCGCACCGACCTCTTCCTTGTAGTACGTCAGTCGATCGGGATCGCGCAAGGTCGGCAGATCACGCGTCACGCCCTCGATCTGGGCCGTGATCACATACTGGTGCTCGACCGATACGAGCGGCACACTGACACCGACGGTTGCCGCAAGATCACGCGTCCATTGGCCCGCACAGCACACCACCACGTCGCACTCGATCCGACCGTGCTCGGTGATCACGGCCTTGATCGTGCCATCGACGACCTCGATGCGCAGCACTTCGGTGTCCTCCAGAATCGTGGCACCTGCCATCCGCGCGCCTCTGGCGAGTGCTTGCGTGATGTCGGACGGATTCGCTTGCCCGTCGGTCGGCAGGAACGCTGCGCCGACCACATCGTCGACCTGCATCAGCGGCCACAGACCCTGTGCCTCCTTGGCGGAAAGCAGGTGCATCTCCAACCCGAACGACGCCGCAGTGGTGGCCTGCCGCTTGACCTCGCTCCACCGCTCCTGGTTGCACGCGAGTCGCAACCCACCGTTCATCTTCCACCCGGTGGCCAGTCCGGTCTCGGCCTCGAGGGTGCGATACAACTCAACCGAGTGTCCGAGCAACTGGGTGATGTTGGCGCTGGAACGCAACTGACCGACGAGACCGGCGGCATGGAACGTGGAACCCGAGGTGAGCTTGTGCTTCTCGATCAGCACCGTGTCGGTCCACCCCAACCTGGCGAGGTGGTAAGCGGTGGAACAGCCGACGATGCCACCGCCGATGATCACGGCCCTGGCCGAGGTGGGTTGGTCGTTCATTGCTCACTGCCTCCCGGGCGCGCCTGTCTGGCGAGCGACGAGCGGACAGTAGCGGAGGAAGCTTCGCGGTCACGGCACGCTGTGGCCGGGGACCGACGCGAGAGTCAGGCGACGGTGGCGTCGACGTGTGCTTCAGCCACTGCATCAGCTGGCTCGTCGGCGACTTCGGCGGGGCGCATCCGCTCGCGCGCCAACCGGATCGGCAGTTCGCTGCGGATCTTCGCGTCGACGTGCTCGGGGATGTGGTCGGGGAAGTGCGTGTCGAGCACGCTGCGCACCTTGGCGATGGCAGTGTCGATGATCTTCGGGCGCCCCACCTCGTTCCATTCCTTCGGGCTGAGCCGGTCGCCGATGGCCGGGTAGATGTACTCGGTCTGCATTAGATCGAGCGTCTGTTTCGATCCGAGGTAATGGCCGGGGCCGCCGATCACCGCGGCACGGATGGTCTCGATCGACAACGAATCCTCGGTCACCTCGATGCCCTTGATCGTGCGCTGTACTGCGCCGACGACGTCGTTGTCGAGCACCACGCCTTCGAGCGAGAATCCGAGCAGGCTGCCGTGCATGCCTGCGCACTCGTAGATCAGGTTGGCGCCGGCATTACCGACGAGTGCGTGGTTGTAGCCCTTCTCCGCGCCGGACTGGAAGTCGGGCATCTTTGCGTCACTGATACCCGATGACGTGCCGCCGGTGAGGTCGTAGAAGTGGGCCATCTGGCCGCATGCCGATGACAGCAGCGCCTGCTCAGGGCTGCCACCCGACATCGCACCGGAGCGAAGGTCTGAAACGAACGGCCACAGCCCGAAGATTGCCGGGTGGCCGGGCTTGATTGCGTTCACGTACGCCAAGCCGGCAAGCACTTCGGCCACTTCTTGCACGAGCGCACCGGCCAATGCCGCCGGCGCCGTGGCACCTGCCTGCCCGGCCGACAGCAACAGCACGGGCATGCCGGCGTGTACCGCCATTTCGAGGCAGCGGCACGCGTCGGTGGCGAACTTCAGTGGTGGTACGACGAAACAGTTCGATTGGCTGACGAACGGACGGGCGCGCCACTTGTCCTCGCCACCGGCGATCTCGTGCAGCATCTTCAGCGATGCTTCGAGATGGTCGGGATGAACCCATGAGGTGCCGACGTGCTTGGTGGTACCGCTCACACTGAGGTAACACGTGTTGATGTCCATCTCGGCCGGGTCGGGCAGATCGCGCGGCACCACGGAGCGTTGGTAGAAGTGAATGTGCTCCATCGTGTCGACCAACCGGGCGATGTCGTAGGCATCTTGCGACAGCGACTCGCGGTACTCACCGGTGATCGGATCGACGACATACACCGCTGCGCCGGCCGTGCCGAAGTACACGTTCTTGCCCCACGGCTCCATGTCGTGCTTCGGGTCTTGGCCGTGCAGCACGAAGTTGCGGCCCGCCATCGCCACGGTGTCTTCGATCAGGCCGCGCGGAAACAGCAGACGGCCGCCCTCGGTGAGCGTGCACCCCTTCGGCAACAACACGTCGAGACATGACGGGATTGCGTCGGCCAACCCGATGTTTTCGAGCACGTCGAGCGCAGCAAGGTGGACCTTCATCACCTCCGCATCGGTGAGCGCCCTGTAGCGACCGCTGACCATGCCGGGATTGACAGGCCGGATGTCGACCGCCAAGGGGGCAGCCCGAAGTGCGCGGCGGGCCTCACGCCCGCCCCGACGGCCTGATTGTTGAACATCGCTCACGTACTTCTCCTAGCTTGCGCAGATGGCTTCCATTGTGATCGGCACGAGCCAGTAACCACAAGCGAATCGATTTCACTTTTACACGAGCGTTGTTCATGTATCGTTGGGCGATGGAGCTCCCCTCGCTCGCTGCGCTGCGCTCGTTCGAATCAGCCGCACGGCACCTCAGTTTTCGTGCGGCTGCCGACGAGTTGTCAGTCACCCAATCCGCGATCAGCCATCAGGTCGCCGAACTGGAGCGCCGGTTGGGAGTCAGGCTGTTCTCGCGTCATAGCCGCAGGATCGAACTCACTGCGGCCGGCGCGTTGTATCACCCATACCTACGCGAAGCGTTCGACCGGCTCGAACTGGGCACCGCGTTGGTGACACGCACGGGCACCGTCGGACAGCTCGACGTGCAGGTCTACGTCACGGTTGCCGTCCGGTGGTTGATCCAGCGGTTGCACTCGTTCAGCTCAGCGCACCCCGAGATCGTGGTTCGCTTCAGCGCCAGTCACCTCGATTGGGAGTTCGACGATTCCGCAGGCGATGTCGCCATCGTGTGCACCGAACAACCGAGCCGCGCCCAGTTGCACTACACCCACTTGTTCGATGCCCGACTCACACCCGTTTGCAGCCCATCGACCCTGCACGGTGGGATCGGCATGCGTCAGCCCGCCGACTTGGTCAACCATGCCTTGCTGCATGTGTACACCGCCGCCGACGAGTGGGCGGTCTGGCTAGACGCGGCCGGGGTAGCCGAGTTGCACGGCCGGAACGCGCCCCGATTCGACTCGTATCTGCTTGCGCTCGAGGCGGCGATGGAGGGCCAGGGTGTGGCAATCGTTCCGACGTTTCTCGCCGCGGGCGACCTCAAGAGCGGACGACTTGTGGCGCCCTTTGCGCTCGACGTCGCGCAGCCGCGGCGCTGGTACCTCGTGTGTCGTAACGAGCGCCGTAACGATCCGATGGTGCAGCACTTTCGTGACTGGCTGCACGGCGAGGTCGCCGCCGATTCCAACATCACCACCCCAGTCTCCTGAGCCGCCGCAACCTCACGAACCACGACGTCCGTGAAGCTCCCCCGGATGCCGGAGTCCGGGAAACTCGGTGAGGTTCGGTGGGTCCGGTGGGTTGACCCATGCCCGAATCTCACCGAGCTCGCCGCGTCGCCAGCAGACCGGCCGGACCCCGACTCAGCCAGCGACCACGCTACGACCACCGCGCATCCCCAACCAGCGTCGCGCGCCCCACGAAGCAAGTGCCGATGTGCAGCCATGGGTGAAGTGACGAACACAACGCGCAAAAATGCCATCTCGTTCTGCACTTCGCGCCTCCACGTCGCACCACTCGATCTTTGGCGTTGGGCCGCCGGATACAGCAGTCGAACGCTCCGACCAACTTCACCGTTACTGACCCACGCTCCTAGGCCTTGACCAGTAAGACAAGCAGGTACTGGCCGCCGCCGGGTTCGACCTCGGCGGTCACGGACAAGCCCGGATGCAGCCGTGAGATGCGGTCGACCAACCAGGTTGCCGCATCCTCGCCATCGGCGAGCGTTGGGCAACGGGCCATGATCTCGCGCCCACCCTTGCGCTGCAACCGCTCGACGCTGGCGATGATCGGCGACGGATCGACGACGAACAGTCGGGCGGGCCAGGCAACGACCGGCGCGACGGCGCCCTTCTTGGTGTTGCAGGCCCGATGCGCCAGCCGTTCGAGCGGTGCCGCCGCCCCGCCGCGCTGCCCCTTGGTCTTGGCGGTGCGACTGTCGACGCTGGGGCCACGTGGGTCGTTGACCGACATCTGTGGATCGACCGGTTCGTCGCACAGCCAACACCGCCAGCCGTCGGCTTCGCCCACTTCGTTGACCCGACTCACCGGTATTGCTCGATCGTCGTTCGCACACAACCCATCTCCGCACGCTACATGGCGGGCAACGACAGCCGACCAACGACCCCAGTGGCGCGGGCTAGTCTGCCGTCGGGGTCAACACCACATCGCGAGCAGAGCGGACGACGAACATGGGCACACATCTGGGTGGGCGGGCAGTTGTCGTTGGTGGAGGCATGGGCGGGCTGTTTGCTGCTCGCGTCCTGGCCGACCATTTCGACGAGGTGCTCGTGATCGACCGTGACCATCAGCCAACGATGGCACAGCCCCGCGGTGGCGTGCCCCAGGGGAGTCACTTCCACGTCTTGCTTCCCGGCGGGATGGAAGCGATGACCGGTTGGTTCCCCGGCTTCGATGACGACCTCATCGAAGCCGGTTCGATCCCGATGATGGGTGGCCGCGACTTCTACGCCTACACCAACGAGGGCAAGTCGTACAGCCTGCAGAGCTACCAGCCCGAGCCGATGGACTTCGGCATCATGTACGTGCAGACCCGCCCGCTGCTCGAGTTGTGCGTACGCCGCCGCGTCCAGTCGCTTCCCAACGTGCGGTTCCAGTACCGCACGATCGTCGACGAGGCGATCTTCGTGGACGGTCGGGTACGCGGCCTCACCGTTCGCGATGGCGACCAGGTCGCGTCCGATCTGGTGATCGATGCCAGTGGTCGCAACAGTTGTACGGTCCGCTGGTTGCCGGCCATCGGTTATGAAGCCGCACCCGAGACGTACGTCAACTGCGACGTGCACTACGCATCGGTGCTGTTGCAGCCGCACAACTGGGATGCGTTCGACGGCGTCGTGTTCTTCACGATGCCATCGGGCACCGGAGAACATGGGGCGCGGATCGGTACCTTGGTAAAGCTCGACGGGGGCCGTTGGCTGGCAGGGCTCGGGGGTCGTTACGGCGACGCGCCGCCGACCGACTGGGAAGGCTTCCGGGCGTTCGGCAAAACGCTCCCCTACGCCATCTGGGACGAACTCGTCGACACGGCCGAGCCACTCGGCGCGATCGCGCCGTACCGTCTGCCCCGTGCCGTTCGCCGTCACTACGAGAGGCTCGACCGGTTCCCCGAAGGTTTGCTCCCCATTGGCGACGCATCGTGTTTCTTCAACCCGACACACGGCCAAGGCATGTCGTCGGCAGCCGGGCAGTGCAGGGGGCTACAGGATGTGCTCGATCGTCGGGCAGCCGATGATCTCGGTCTGGACGGTCTCGCCGCCGAGTTTTTCCCTGTCGCCGCCGACTGGGTGCGCGGACCGTGGATCATGGCGGCAGTGAGCGACTTCACCAATCCCAACTGCACCGGAGACTTCCCCATGGAGGACCTCGCCGACCTCGAACAACTCGGTGCTCTCGCCGCCTCGCTCGACACCAACCCTGCAGCCGCAGGGTTGGTGATCGGCATCAGCACGCTACAACTTCCGCTGTCTGCGGTACGCCAGGCACTACCCGCCTGACACTGCCCGCCTGACACTGCTCAACTCGAGGCTGCGTCGAGCGTTTCTCGGACCGCGGCGGTGAGGACGCCGATCGAAAACGGCTTGTGGATGAAGTTCACACCATCGTCGACGACCCCGCGACTGGCTATCACATCGGCGGGGTATCCAGACATGAACAGGTGGCCGATGTGCAACCCTTGGGCGGTCAGGGCATCGGCCAGATCACGGCCGTTCATGCCGGGCATGATCACATCGCTGATCAGTAGCCGAACGTCACCCGCGTGCACCATTGCCAACTGGACCGCTTCGGCCGGGCTGCCCGCCGACAGTACGGTGTAGCCGTTACCGGTGAGCACTTCGGTGATGAGTTCAAGGATGTCTGGTTCGTCTTCGACCACGAGGATCGTTTCACCGCCACGCACCGTTGGAACTGGCCCGCCCGTCACCTCCAAGGGCTGGTGCTGCGGTGGTTCAACGACACCGACAGAACGTGGCAGATAGATGTGGAACATGGTGCCGCTACCGAGTTGGCTGGACACATCGATGAAGCCGCGATTCTGGGCGACCGCGCCGAACACGGTTGCCAGACCCAGCCCAGTACCAATACCGGCAGGCTTGGTGGTGAAGAATGGTTCGAAGATGTTGGCGAGCACATCCGGAGTCATACCGCTGCCAGTGTCGCTGACGGAGAGCACCACATACTCGCCCGGAACGGCGCCGGGCCGGTCGGCGCACAGTGTCACGTCGACCATAGCGTTTTTCGTCTCGATCCGGATCGAGCCGACATCGGTAATGGCATCGCGGGCGTTGACACACAGGTTGGACAGGATCTGATCGAACTGCGATGGATCGATGTCGATCGGCCACAGATTGCCCCCGGGGAGCCAATCGATGTGGACATCGGCGCCGATCAGCGGCCTCAACATGAGGATCATGACGGCCGCACGATCGTTCACGTCCAACACGTCGGGTTCGACGGTCTGTTGGGCTGCAAAGGCCAATAGTTGGCGCGTGAGATCGGCCGACCGTTCCGCCGCTCTGCGGATCGCCACCAGATCTGCATGCACCGGATGCGCAGCATCGACGTGACCCATCGCGAACTCGGTTCTCCCAAGGATGACTCCCAGCATGTTGTTGAAATCATGCGCCACACCGCCCGCCAGACGCCCGACAGACTCCATCGTCGCCGCCTGGCGAAGCTTGACTTCGAGCAGGGCCCTGTCGTCGACGGACCGCCGCTGCTCGGTAATGTCACGCGTGATCCCCAACAATTGCGTCACGGTTCCGTCGGCATCGCGCAGGGGGGCAGCGTGCGTCTCGAGCCAGCGGCGCGACCCGCGAAGCCCGATGACCTCGAACTGCAACATGCCGGAATCACCGTTCATCACGCGGCGGTGCAGCGCATCGAAGGCACTGCGATGCTCACGCACGATGAACTGCCGCAATCCATGCGAACGGGCCTCGCCGATCGTCTCCGCTTCGAGCATCGCCAGACCTGCCGCGTTCATCTCCAGCAGATCGCCGGCGGGCCCGACCACCTTGACGCATTCGGGCTCGGTCTCGATGATCGTTCGCAGTCGTTGCTCAGTTGCCCGCAACTCCTCCTCGGCCTGGTGTTGTCGAGTGACGTCCTGAATCGCTCCGTGAATCCCGACCACTTGGCCGTTCTCCAGCACGGGAGTACCCCATGTCCGAACCCAGATCTGACGCCCTTTCGCTGTGGTCATCGATAGATCCAGCTCCGACGGCAGCCCGCCGTCGACGATGAGCGCTCTCGTCCGTTGAAGAACCTCGACGCTGTGTGCGGGGAGGTAGTCCGCGAGCGAGTGCTCGGCCGGATGCAACACCGGAGGATCGATCTCGAGGATGCGTGACAGTTCGCTGGCCCACAACCGCTCGCCCGTGCGAAGGTCTACCTGCCAGCCACCGATCTTTGCCATCGCGCTGGTGCGTTCGAGCAAGTCGAGTGTTTCGGCGAGTTTCGGAGCGACACCATATGTCTCGGTGACGTCACGGAAAACCAGCACCACCCCGACGATGTGACCGCCTCGGTCATGGATTGGTGCCGCGCTATCGGCAATCTGATATTCCTGACCATCACGAGCTATCAGCATGGTGTGGTTGGCCAGGCCGACCACCTCGCCCCGTTCCAGCACCAACACGACCGGGTCGGTCGACGGAAGTCGCGTCGAGGCGTTCACGATCCGAAACACCTGTGACAGCGGCATACCGGAAGCATCGGCCAACGACCATCCCGTGAGCCGCTCGGCCACGGCATTCATCTGCGTCACGATGCCCGAGGCATCGGTGGCGATCACTGCATCACCGATTGACTGCAGCGTGATCGACAGGTTCTCCTCGCTAAGGCGAAGTGCTTCTTCGGCGACCTTTGTTGTCGTGATGTTGTGGTAGATGATCACGACACCGTGCGGGGCCACAGCAAGTGGAGTGCAGCTCATCTGGAACCAGCGAGGTTCATCGGGCCCGTGGCAGGGGTATTCCAGCTCGAACCGAGCTAATGTTCCTGCCAGGACAGCCCGGATACCTTCGCTTGCGGTGGCGGCCTCATCGTCGCCTGGGAGGTCGACGGCCTGATGGCAGATCGACAAGTAATTCAACCCGAGCGAGCTGACTACCTCGGCTGACGCGCCGTTCGACACAGCGAACTCGCGCCAGGCCCGATTGACGAAGACAATGAGACCATCGGCGTCGAGCACTGCAACCTGGTCGACGAGCGAGTCCAAAACAGCTAGCTCAAACTCTTCGAACCGTGAGAAAGATTCGGTCATGTCAGTGATGTCTCCCACATCTCCACCGACTCTATCAGTCGATGTGTTCGCCAGATCAGTAGTGCGGTGGGGTGATTACCCACAGCACCTTGACCGCTGAGCTGCATCGGTTGGCGCAGCGATGAGGCTGAGTGCTGGGGAACGCGAAGCTGTCACCTTTGCGTAGCCGGAAGTGCTGGTCGTCGACCCACAGATCGAGCGTTCCAGACATCACCAGACCGGCCTCCGCCCCGTCGTGCGCGTAGAACTCGCTGTCGGCCCCAGGGTCGATTGTGCTGATCAGCATCTCCAACGGCCCCGAGAGGTTAGGCGACAACAATTCTTCGGTGATACCCAGACCGGTGAACGACAGGTGACGCCGGTTCGCCGCGCGAACCACGATCTCACGTTCCTCAGCCAGACCCAGCACCCCAGGCTGGAAGAACCAGTTCATGTGCACGCCGAGCACATCGGAGATCTGTTTCAGTACTCCGATCGGCAGGCGCGAGACGTTACGTTCGATCTGGCTGAGATAGCTGACCGAGATGCCTGCCGAACCGGCGACCTCCTGCAGTGTGAGCCCTTTGGCCTTGCGGAGCTCGCGGAGCTGTGCACCGATCAGTGCCTCGGCATCGAATGGCCCGCCCCCAACCGGTGACGTTGCCTCCCTGGCGGTGTGCAGTGCCCGGATCGCCACGACCGGATCAGCTCCTTACCCGGAGGCTCGTCGGATCGTAGAAGGGTTCCAACGAGACGTCGGCGGCCACTCGGTCACCGGCGACTTCGATCTCATATCGGCCGTCGATGATGAAGGCCTTGTCGGCACGACCAGCGGAGTTCGCGACGTAGCCCATGCCGAGTGACGCGCCAAGTGTGTGACCGAACATGCCCGACGTGATCCGCCCGACGAGCACGTCATCGCGCCAGATCGGCTCGTTGTGGTACAGCAGACGCTGCGGATCACGGAGTGCGAACTGGGCGAGGCGTTGGTGGACGCCGGTTTCCTTCTGCGCAAGGAGCGCGGCACGACCGATGAAACCGTCGGGTTTCTTCCAGTTCACAGCGAACCCCAGTCCTGCCTCGAGCGGTGTCTCGTCGGGCGAGATGTCGTGGCCCCAGTGGCGGTAGCCCTTTTCCATACGTAGCGAGTTGAGTGCGTGGTATCCGGCGAACTGGAGGTCGAACGCGGCGCCGGCTTCGGCCAGAACGTCGAAGACGCCGGCCGCGAACTCTGTGGGGATGTACAACTCCCACCCCAACTCGCCGACATAGGTGACCCGACTGGCTCGCACTCGCGCATAGCCGAGGTCGATGATCTGCGATGTCCCGAACGGGAATGCTTCGTTGGTCAGATTCGCCGGCGTGAGCGTGGACAGCAACGCACGCGAATTCGGGCCCATCAAGCTGAGGACCGCCTGGCCGGAGGTGACATCGGTGGCTACCACACGGGCACCGGTCGGGATGTGATCCTTCAGCCAGGCAAGATCGCGGACCTGTGTAGCGGCGGCGGTGACGATGAGATAGCGATCGGTCGCCTCACGGGTGACCGTGAGATCGGCCTCGATACGGCCGAACTCGTTGAGCCACTGCGTGTAGACGATCTTGCCCACGGGCACTGCGACGTCGTTGGCGCACACCTGGTTGAGGACCGCGTCCGCATCGGAACCCTCGAGCACGAACTTGCCGAACGACGACTGATCGAACAACCCGACGTTGGTACGCACCGCGTGATGCTCGGCAGCCGAAT
The DNA here is from genome assembly GCA_025359865.1 of Actinomycetes bacterium. Taxonomy (GTDB): domain Bacteria; phylum Actinomycetota; class Acidimicrobiia; order Acidimicrobiales; family Ilumatobacteraceae; genus VFMC01. The sequence continues at coordinate 14,265 of JANYDH010000218.1, forward strand.
AGGGGAACCAGTTCTGCTTGCCGTAGGTGTACTCGTACTCCGGCTTCACGCGCTCGGGAGCGAACCAGTTCGTGCGCTCCCACCCGGCCATTTCGCCGAAGCAGGCACCGCGCGCGGCCAGCCGGTCGTGTAGCACCGACGTGCGCACGCCGCGGGCAGTCTCGGGCTGGCGGAACGGCCAGTGCATTGCGTAGAGCAGCCCGAGCGTTTCGACCGTACGGTCGTGCAGGTAGCGACGATTGCGTTGGAACGGCATGCAGCGACGCACATCCACATCCCACAGATCCATCGGTGGCCGGCCGTCGATGATCCAGTCGGCCAGTACCTTGCCGGCACCGCCGGACGACTGGATGCCGATCGAGTTGAAACCGGCAGCGATGAACAACCCGGCCACGTCGGGCGACTCGCCCAGCAAGTAGCGGTCGTCTGGGGTGAACGACTCAGGGCCGTTGAAGAACAACCGGATCCCGGTCTCGGCCAGAAGCGGCATTCGGTGGGTTGCCGCAGCGACCAGCGGCTCGATGTGCTCGAAATCCTCGGGGAGCGAGTCGAAGCTGAACGACTCGGGGATGCCGTTCATACCCCACGGCTTCGCGACTGGCTCGAACCACCCGACGAGCAACTTGCCTGCATCCTCCTTGAAGTACCCGCACCCGTCCGGATCACGTAGTACCGGCATGCTCGGCGACAACCCGGGCACGTGTTCGGTGACGATATAAAAGTGCTCGGCGGCATGAAGTGGCACGATCGCTCCGGCCGCGTCGCCCAGCTCACGACCCCACATACCGGCGCAGTTCACCACGAAGTCAGCCCGGATGTCACCATCGGCGGTCGTGACCCCGACGGCACGATCATGCCCGCCCGCGCGATCATGGTCGACGATGATGGAGTCGACTTTCACGTTCTCGATGATCCGCACGCCGAGTGCCCTGGCCCCCTTGGCAAGGGCCTGGGTGGTGTCGATCGGATTGACCACACCATCGTTGGGGAGATGAACGCCGCCGACGAGATCATCGACGCGAGCGAGCGGTATCAACTCGGCAATGCGTGCCGGTGTGATGATGTCGACCTCCAACCCGAACACCCGCGCCATCGATGCACCCCGCTTCAGTTCTTCGAACCGTTCGTGCGTGGGCGCCACCGATACCGAGCCGCGCTGCTGAAATCCGGTCGCCTGGCCGGTCTCGGCTTCGAGGGTCGAGAACAAGTTGGTGGTGTACTGCGCGAGTCGAGTGAGGTTGTGCGTGGCTCGCAGCTGGCCGACCAGTCCGGCGGCATGCCAGGTGGTGCCGCAGGTGAGTTGCTTTCGTTCGAGCAGCACCACATCGGTACAGCCGCGAAGCGCTAGGTGATACGCCACGCTGCAGCCGACGATGCCTCCGCCGACGATGACCACGCGGGCATTGCTGGGCAGATCGGTCATCGGGGCCTCCAGAGCATGTACGAGTCTTGTGTAATTTGTGCCTACTATTACACAACTTGGAACGACACGAATCAACGATGAAGTGAAGGGATCGACATGAGCGAGCGCGTACGCATCGTGATCATCGGCGGCGGGATCGCCGGATGCAGCGCGTTGTACCACCTGGCCACAATGGGATGTACCGACGTACTGCTGCTCGAGCGAGACGAGCTTACGTCAGGATCCACCTGGCATGCCGCCGGTAACGTTCCCACCTACTCCACCAGTTGGAGCGTGATGAAGGTGCAGCAGTACACCGCCGCGCTGTACCGCGAGTTGGCAGCGGACGCGGAGTTCCCGATCAGCTACCACGTCACCGGCTCGGTCAGATTGGCGCACAGCGAGGAGCGGATGGCCGAGTTCCGCCATGTGAAGTCGATGGCCCGTGCCAACGGTATGGACTACGACGTGCTGTCTCCGGCCGAACTCGTCGAGCGGTACCCGCTGGTCGAGACCCACGATCTTGTCGGTGCGCTGTGGGACCCTCTCGATGGCGATATCGACCCGTCGCAGGTCACTCAAGCCATGGCCCGCGCAGCCCGAGCGATGGGCAGTCGTGTGCGTCGCAACGAACGCGTCACCGGGTTGCGTCAGCATCGCAATGGCGAATGGACCGTCACCACGAACGCGGCCGAGATCGACTGTGAGATCGTGATCAACGCGGCCGGCTACCGGGCGGGCGAGGTGATGGACCTCATCGGTCGACACCTGCCGATCATGACGATGTCGCATCAGTACCTGCTCACCGAGGAGATCCCCGAGCTTGCCGCCCGCACCACCCCCCTGCCGCTCCTGCGCGACCCCGATACGTCGTACTACCTGCGCCAGGAGCGCAACGGTTTTATCCTCGGGCCATACGAATGGGCGGCCACCCCGATGTGGCTCGACGGCATCCCCGACCAATTCGCGAACATGCTCTGGTCGGACGATCTCGAACGGCTCGAGAAGCAGATCCTCGATGCGGGCGAGCGCGTCCCTGTGTTAGCCGATGCAGGCATTGCCAGGGTCGTCAACGGACCAATCCCGTATGCACCCGATGGCAACCCGTACCTCGGGCCAGAGCGCGGTCTGCGCAACTTCTTCCATTGCAACACGTTCAGCTTCGGCATCGCTCAAGGTGGCGGTGCCGGCAAGGCCATCGCCGAGTGGATCCTCGACGGCCGACCCGAGTTCGACCTGTGGTCGATCGACCGTCGCAGGTACAAGGCATACGCGACCACGCAGTACACCGTCGACAAGGCGGTCGAGGTGTATCAGAACGAATACGCGATGTCGTTCCCGTTCGAGGAGCGTCCTGCCGGACGTCCGGCGTACACCTCGCCATTGTTCGAAACGCTCCGTGCAAAAGGTGCCGAGTTCGGCGCCCGCGGCGGATGGGAACGCCCCACCTACTTCGATCCCGACGGTGTCGTCACCGATCACTCGGTGTCGTTCTTCCGTCGGAACGGCTGGAGACCTCTCGTGGCCGAAGAGGTGCACGCGGCCCGCAACGGTGTGGCGGTTCTCGACCTCCCGGGCTTCACCAAGATCGAGATCGAGGGGCCCGGTGCCGCCGAGTATCTCGATCACCTGCTGTGCTCGAAGCTCCCCAAAGTCGGTCGTGTCGGCCTCGTGTATGCGCTGCTGCCCGATGGCAAAGTGCTCAGCGAATTCACGTTGACCCGAATCTCCGACGACCTGTTCTACGCGGTCGGTGCTGCAGGCGCGGAATGGCACGACCTCGACGTGCTCGAACGCGCGCTGCCTGCCGACGGCTCGGTCCGGCTCACCAACATCACCGCGGACTATGGCTCGTTGATCGTCGTCGGTCCACGGTCACGCGAGGTGCTGGCGCAGGTCACATCCACCCCACTCGACAACGCTGCCTTCCCGTGGTTGTCGATGCGGATGATCGACACCGCTGTCGGCCCCGTACGGGCACTGCGGGTCAACTACGTCGGCGAACTCGGCTGGGAACTCCACGCCTCGAACGACCAGATGGTGGCGCTCTATCACGCCGTCTGGGCGGCCGGCCAAGCCCACGGCATTCGCGACATCGGCATCTACGCGGTCGACAGCCTGCGCCTCGACAAGTGCTATCGCGGTTGGAAGGGCGATCTCGAAATCGGCTTCTCACCGTTCGATGCATCACTCGATCGATTCGTCGACCTCACCAAGGCCGACTTCGTCGGTCGTGACGCGCTCGTCGCCGAACACGAGAACGGGTCCGCCTACCGGTTCGTACCGATGATGCTCGACCAGGACGGTGATGCCGACGCGCCGTTCTGTGCATCGGTGTTCAGCGGCGACAAGCACGTCGGCATCGTCACTTCCGGCGGATGGAGCTTCACGCTCGACAAGAGCGTTGCGCTGGCGTATGTCAGGCCGGAGTTCGAGGCACCTGGCACCGAACTCGAGATCGAGATCTTCGGTGAACGGTGCCGAGCCACCGTCGGGCTCGAGCCGCTGTTCGACCAGCGCAACGAACGACCCCGCGCCTGATCCGCCACGCTGCGACTCGACGCACGTTGCGCTGCTCACGCCGTTGCCAGCGGGCACCGCACTCGACCGAATGCGGGCGGCCGGCGAGATCGAAGCCGCCTCTGCAAATCCGAACGACCTTCCCGAACCGTTGGTCCTCGCCTCACGGATCGAGTCGCCATCGATGGTTCTTCGTCGGCTCCGGTGCGACGAGCGGTGCGACCTCCTCCGCGTCAATGATCGGATCTTGACCCTCGTCGGGGCACTACTTCCCCATGAGCCGCATTCGCTCGACGCGATTCATCTGGCGACTGCCGAACGACTGCGTGGCGAAATCGGCGAGTTGATCACCTACGACGACCGAATGGCCGATGCGGCACGCTCACTCGGGCACCGCGTCACCGCGCCCGCGTAGCCGGTCGGCCGTGGTCTGCCGCTGACTCGGTCGTTGCGCAGTCACTGGTCGTCGTTGGGTGCGCCGTCGACAACGACGATCCGACCGTGCATCTCGGCGACCGGTTGCTGGACGAGTAGCGCCACGGCTGACGCGACCTCCGCAGGCTCGACCAGCCGACCATGTGGCGTGAGCCGTGCCAGCCGTTGTGTGGCCGCGTCGATCGACACGTGCGTCCGCGCCGCGATGTTGGCGATCGTGGCCTCGGTCATCTCGGTACGTACGAACGTCGGACAGACAGAAGCGACGCCGATACCGCTGCCGCGCAGTTCCTCGGCGAGGACGCGCATCAGGCCGAGAACAGCGTGCTTCGACGCGGTGTACGCCGCCACGTATGGCGCGCCCTCCAGACTAGCCGTTGACGCAACGGTGATGATCCGGCCGGCATACCGATGACGCATCGACGCCAACACTGCTTGGATGCATAACAACGGTGCCGTCGCGTTGAGGGCGATGTTGCGATCCCAATCGTCCAACGTCGTTGCTTCCACCTTGGCCGACGTGGACATCCCCGCGTTGTTGACGAGCACGCCGACCGGCCCCAGCGCGGCGAACACGTCCGCGATCGCCTGCCGGTCGGTGAGGTCACACTCCACAGTCTCGAACGGTTCGTCGCCACGGTCGAGTCGGCTGCTGCGGGCAAGGGCGACTACGCGGAAACCGCAGGCGGCGAGTTCCATCGCGACGGCTCGGCCTATGCCGCGGGTGCCGCCGGTGACGACCGCACACGGCGTCGCCGACATCATTGATCACTGACGATTGTCACAAGAAGCGCAGGATACGTCATCGACGAGCGCGCCATCACCACAAACTTCGCGGTCGTGGG
>JANYDH010000010.1 GCA_025359865.1 Actinomycetes bacterium
GGATCGCGTCGACTTTCATGTCGCCAGCGCCGATAACTCGACGCGACTCGGCACCGCAACAGCGGGTAGGCCCGGCGGGTGGGCTGTGAGTCGCCGATGTTGAGCCGACTTGTGCGGCACAAGTACGAGTTCAGCAACAACCATGACACCGTTGCCGATAACACGACCAGACGGCCAACCTCACCCGCCACACCACCAAACAGCATTCTGCGACAGCCTGCTGACAACAACCCAACGCCAAAGGTCAGCCCGGATGGGCGGGCGGCTTGGGACCCACCAGGTCATGGTCCGAGCAGCGTCGCTGCCGCTCGTTCGATGCACCACAGCGGCTCGTTTACCGCTCGTTCGAGGCCGAACATCTGCTCCAGCGAAACGTGGCGAACACGCTCGGTCACATTCGGGTCGACGATGCCGACGATGGCGGCGACGGCCACGCCGTAGCTGATTGCCATCTCCTGTACGCGTCCGACAACTTTGCCTTCGAAGCTCTGCAGATCGAGGTGCCCTTCGCCGGTGAGTACCAGATCGGCCCTGCGGACGATGTCGTCGAGATCGAGTTCGTCGGCGACGAGGTCGAAGCCGGGGACCAACTTGGCGCCGAGCGCGGCCAGCCCGCCTGCCAACCCGCCGGCGGCCCCAGCCCCCTCGATCGTGGCGACGTCCACGCCGTACTCCTGGCGGTACACCTGGGCCAACCGTTCGAGACGGCCGCGCAACAGCCGCACCTGGGCCGGCGAGGCGCCCTTTTGTGGGGCGAACACCTCCGCGGCGTCGGCGAACGCGGTGCGAACGTCGCAGGCGACGAGCAGCTCGACACCGCGCAACCGGTGAGGGGCGTGGATTGCCCGCAGCGCACCAAAGCCGCCATCGGTAGTCGCTGATCCGCCGAGGCAGACGATGATCTTCTTCGCCCCGGCATCGAGTGCCATATCGATCAGTTCGCCGGTGCCCGAAGTGGACGCAGCGAGCGCGTCGTTGCCCGCCGCACCACCTACGAGATCCAGCCCAGAAGCGCGCGCCATCTCGATCACCGCTGTGGTGCGGTGCATTCGCCAACCGGCCTCGACTGCGTCGCCGAGCGGGCCGGACACCACCGACGTGCGGTTCGCTCCACCCAGCACATCGAGCGTGCCTTCGCCGCCGTCGGCGACTGGTACCTCGACGCATTCATGACCAAGTTCCCAGCAGGCGTGACCGATCGCCGCGGCAACCTGAGCAGCGGTCGCCGTGCTGCGGAACTTGTCGACCGCTGCCACGACGCGCATTCGTCAGAGCCTACGGTGCAGGCATGGCCACCACCGACGAACCCGCCGACCTCGATCTCGCCCGCCTCGATCTTGCCCGTCTCGATCTTGCCCGTCTCGATCTCAGCGCGCAAGCTGCACTGGTGGCATCCGGCGAACTGTCAGCGCTCGAACTCGTGGATGCAGCAATCGAGCGTGCTGAACGGGTCAACCCGCGCGTCAACGCGATCATCCACCCGCGCTATGCCGCAGCACGGGCCGAGGCCGCAGCGATGACCGGATCGTCGGCCCCCTATGCCGGGGTGCCGATCGTAGTCAAAGATCTCGGTTGCACCATCGCCGGCGAACCGCACCATCAAGGAGTGCGTGCGCTCAAGGCGATCGACTACCGGGCACCCACCGACTCGGCGATCTTTCGCCGCCTGCGCAGCGCTGGATTCGTGGTGATCGGGCGCACCAACACACCAGAGTGGGGATGCACGATCACCACCGAACCGTTGGCCTATGGCCCGTCGCGCAACCCCTGGAACCTCGACTACTCGACGGGCGGATCATCGGGGGGTTCGGCAGCAGCCGTGGCGTCCGGCATCGTGGCAGCTGCCCACGCCAGCGATGGCGGTGGAAGCATCCGCATCCCGGCATCGGAGTGTGGGCTCGTCGGGCTGAAGCCGTCTCGCGGTAGAGTGTCGAAGGCACCCGACGTCGGTGAGAGCTGGATGGGGTCGACCACCGATGGCTCCGTCACCCGTACCGTGCGCGACACCGCAGTGATGATGGACGTACTCGCAGGCTACGAAACCGGCGACCCCTACAGTGCTCCGCCGTTTGCCCGCCCCTTGGTTGATGAGGTCGGCGCGGATCCGGGCGCGTTGCGGATTGGCCTGCTCGACCATCCTGTACTGGGAGCTGTCGGGCATCTCGAATGCTTGACCGCAGTGGCCAACACGGCGGCGCTGTTGGAATCCCTCGGCCATCGTGTCGAGCTGTCGTGGCCAGAGGCCATCGGCGACCCGTCGTTTGCCGGTCACTTCCGCAGCATTGTGGCTACCTGGACAGCCAACGACGTCGATGAGCTCGCCGCAATTCTGGGGCGACCTGTCACCGACGACGACATCGAGCCCGACAACGCAGCCCTGGTCGCGATCGGTCGGTCGGTCACCGGATCTCAGTACGTGGCGTCGATGCTCGAGGTGCACCGCTGGTGTCGGCGGGTGTTGTCGTGGTGGCATCCGGCAGACGATTCGGCGGGGTTCGATCTACTGCTCACACCGACGATTGCGGTGCCGCCTCCGCCGATCGGCTACCTGTCCGAACCAGGCCAGGGTGGGCGGGTCTTCGAGCTCTTGCAGTACACCGCCCAGTTCAACGTGACCGGTCAACCTGCCATCAGTCTGCCGATGCACATGAGCGCCGACGGTCTGCCGGTGGGCGTACAACTCGTGGCCGCATATGGCCGTGAAGATCTGCTGATTCGTGTGGCCGCACAGTTGGAATCGGCAGCACCATGGCTCGGCCGGGTGCCTTCGGTCTACGGCTGAGCGCTGGCGTGGAACGGGCTCAGCCGCCAGCGACGGCCGGAATGATGCTGATCGTGGTGCCGTCGGGCGTGGCGGTGCCCAGTCCGTCGAGGTAGCGCACGTCGTCGTCGGACACGAACACGTTGACAAACTTGCGCAGGGCGCCGGTGTCATCGAACAGCCGCTCGTGGAAGCCCGGATATGCGGTCTCGAGCGCCGTGAGCGCGTCGCCCAGGGTGGCGCCTTCGACCTGCACGGTGGTGTTGCCGCCAGAGATCGGTCGCATGGTGGTGGGGATTCGCACGGTCACAGCCATGTCGAAAGTCTACCGGTTCGGTCATCCCCACCGTTCAGGGCCGACTTTTGGCGTTGGACTGTCATTGACAACAACCCACCGCCAAAGGTCAGCCCTCAAGCGCTGGCTGCCTTCGTCGATGCAGACGTCCACCCCCGCCCGACACACGTTCCGTCCGTGAGGTTCCGACGGCCCAGCTTGCACTGAACCGCACAACACCCTCCGTCTGTGAGGTTCCGACGGTTTAGCCACGGCCGAATCTCACAGAGCTCGCTGCATATGACAGCCAAACGCCAAGAGTCGGGTGACTTGCCGATCGCACCACGGGACCGCACACCCGCGCACCCGCCGCCTGACAGTGACACACTCCCACCCGCGACCGGCGGAAGTGGTCGAGGAGCCAAAACGGAACTGGCCCGGGGGACGAAACCCCCGGGCCAGCACTAGGAAACGGTGAACGCAAGGCGGACTAGAAGTCCTCCATGCCTCCGCCCATGCCGCCGCCACCGGAGGCATCTTCGGGCTTGTCGGCAATGACTGCCTCCGTCGTGAGGAACAACGCGGCGATCGATGCTGCGTTCTGCAGTGCCGAGCGGGTGACCTTGGCAGCGTCGATGACGCCGATCTTGACGAGGTCTTCGTACTCGCCGGTCGCAGCGTTGAGACCCTCGTTGCCGGTCATCCGCTTGACATGCTCGATGGCGACGCCGCCGTTGATGCCTGCGTTCTCGGCGATCTGCCACAGCGGGGCCTCGAGTGCCTTGGCAACGGCGCGAGCGCCAGTGGCCTCGTCGCCGGTGAGGCTGTCGGCAACCGCGAGTACGGCGACCTGTGCACGCAACAGGGCTACGCCGCCGCCGGGCACAACGCCCTCTTCGATGGCAGCCTTGGTGGTCGACACTGCATCTTCGATGCGGTGCTTCTTTTCCTTCAGCTCCACCTCGGTGGCGGCGCCGACCTTGAGCACGGCAACGCCGCCACTCAACTTGGCGAGGCGCTCTTGCAGCTTCTCGCGGTCGTAGTCGCTGTCGGTGTTTTCGATCTCGGCCTTGATCTGGTTGATCCGGCCCTTGATGTCGTCTTCGTTGCCGGCACCTTCGATGATGGTGGTCTCGTCCTTGGTGATGACGATCCGCTTGGCGTGACCGAGCAGGTCGAGCGTTGCGCTCTCGAGCTTGAGGCCGACTTCTTCGCTGATGACCTGGCCACCGGTGAGGATGGCGATGTCTTGCATGATCGCCTTGCGACGCTCGCCGAAGCCTGGGGCCTTGACGGCGACACTGCGGAACGTGCCACGGATCTTGTTGACCACCAGGGTGGCGAGTGCCTCTCCGTCGACATCCTCGGCGAGGATGACGAGCGGGCGGCCGCTCTGCATGATCTTTTCGAGCACGGGAAGCAGATCGCGGACCGAGCTGATCTTCGAGCTGACGAGCAGGATGTACGGATCGTCGAGCGACGCTTCCATCCGCTCGGGATCGGTGACGAAGTACGGCGAGATGAAGCCCTTGTCGAAGCGCATGCCTTCGACGAACTCGAGCTCGATGCCGAACGTCTGGCTCTCTTCGACGGTGATGACGCCGTCCTTGCCGACCTTGTCGATCGCCTCGGAAATGGTGGCGCCGATCTCGTTGTCGGCTGCGGAAATGCTGGCGACCTGAGCGATCTGGTCCTTCGAGTCGACTTCCTTGGCCAGGGCCTTGATGCTTTCGACAGCGGCGATGACGGCGGCCTCGATGCCCTTCTTCAGGGTCATTGGGTTGGCGCCGGCGGTGACGTTGCGAAGGCCCTCGTGAACGAGGCTCCACGCGAGCACGGTGGCGGTGGTGGTGCCGTCACCGGCTACGTCGTCGGTCTTCTTGGCGACTTCTTTCACCAGTTCGGCGCCGATGCGCTCGAATGGGTCTTCCAGGTCGATTTCTTTGGCAATGGAGACGCCATCGTTGGTGATGGTCGGTGCGCCCCACTTCCTTTCGAGCACGACATTGCGGCCCTTGGGCCCGAGCGTGACGCGGACGGCGTCGGCGAGCTTGTTCATGCCCGTCTCCAGCGCGCGACGCGCCTGATCATCGAATGCGATCGTCTTCGGCATTGGTCATCCTCCACGATGAGGGTTTGTGTTCAGGATTGGGTATTCGCACTCTCAGTGCGAGAGTGCTAGCACTCTAGACGTGAGAGTGCTAACGGGCAACCTCGGGGTGTTCGCGACGCAGGCTCTCGAGCACGACCGTGGTGAGCGTTTCGACGGCACCGAACTCGTTGCGGAACCGGGTGAGCAGTCGCTGGAGGCCGTCGGTGCCCGCACAAGCGACGTGCACCTGATAGTCGGTGCGCCCGGTGACATGTGCCATCCAAGTCACTTCGTCGCATTCGTGCAGTACGTCCCCGAACCGGTTCCCGGTGGCGACGCGCACATCGATCACGGCCTCCAACGTTCGTCCGAGGGCGGCCTGGTCGATCTCGACCGTGAACCGGCGGATCACGCCTGCACGCCGCATACGACGGACGCGTTCGGCCGCAGCATTGGCCGACAGATGGACTCGAGCTCCAAGTTCTGACCAGCCGATTCGGCCGTCATCTCGAAGGATGCCGAGAATTTCTCTGTCAATGTGATCGAGTGCAGCAGATTGAACTGTCATAAGCCGGATTATGGCAGAAGTTCGGTGGTCAACGCTGCGCGAGTGCCGTGAAACTGTTCATATGACACACGTCGACTTCATCACCTCCATCGCCCGCACCGTGCGCGAAGCCGGATCTGCAGCGGCGCTCGAAGCACTCCGCCAGGCCCACGCCGATATGCCCGGCACCGGCCCCGCTCCCATCGCCTACCACGACACCCTTGCGGTGTTCTACGTTTGGGCGGTCGACCGCCTGATCGACGCCGGACTGTCCGATTCCCGGATCCTGTGGCATCCCCTTACCGACCCGCTCACCCCACTGTCGTGGTGGGACGCTGCCACGCTCGCTTCGCACGATGCTCGCGATCACTTCGTACCGTCCACCAGGGCGCTGCCGGGTGAGCCGGCCCCCTGCGAGACCCAACTACTCATCGCCGCCTGAGGCTCAATCAGGCTGGCGGCGGCGCAGAAGTCGGCTCAACGTCAGGGTCGAGATGGGTTAGTCGAGATGGGTTATAGGCAGAATCTCGTGAGGTTTGGCGTTTGGCTGGCATTGACAGGCTGTCGCACATTGCGGGTGGAGTCTGGCGGCATCCCGATCCCGGCCGTGCGGTCGCGCTGCAGCGTGAACGTTCGTTGCATGACAGGCGGG
>JANYDH010000120.1 GCA_025359865.1 Actinomycetes bacterium
ACAGCCTGCCGCTGACAGCCCGACGCCAAAGGTCAGCCGTGATGCACGGCTGCCGGGTCGTGTGGCGGGTGTTGTGTGGCGGGTGTTCGACGAATCCGGTCATCGTGGCCTGCGGTTCGTCGCGCAAGCGGTCGACACAAGCGGTCGAAAGGGGGAACACATTTCCGAGATTCGTCAACTCGGCTTGACAACCATGTCAAGTGAACATGACGCTGTTGCCGAGTTGATCACCCTGGGGCGGTTAGCGCAGGGTTTGCATTCAATCAACTAATGCGGCGATGCACAAGCACAACACCGATGTCGTGGCCCGGCGAACGCAGGCCCGTCGTATCCAGGATTGCGGCCCATCACAGTCGAGAGGCACGTCGGACAGTTCAGCGGGGGAGGCCGAGTACTCGTTCTCCGATGATGTTGCGCATCACATTGGATGTGCCACCCATGATGGTGTAGCCGGGGGCGTACGCGAGGCCCTGTGTGGTCTGATTCCACAACATTGCCTCGGCTCCGAACGCTCGTGCGACGAAGTCGGCCACCCGCACCTCGTGCTCGGTGCAGAAGCACTTCGTGGCGGCGCTGAACCCGGCGGGGGCCTGGCGGAGCACCTCGCGGATCACCAGAATTCGTCCGATTCGGTACGCCATCTCCAACGACGCGACCTCTTGGCGTACCACTGGATCCGACGTATCGACCCGATCTCTCGCCAAGAGGTAGAGCGCATGATTCGACACCAATCGGTCGATCCCGCCGCGCTCGTGTTCGAGTTGGCGCATGGTCTGCTTGAACGCAGCACCCTCAACGCCGACGAGGTTGGCAATCGGCACGCGCACATCGGTGAAGAACACCTCGCAGAAGTGTCGATTGGTGGTCATGTCCTTGATCGGGCGGATCTCGATACCGGGGGTATCCATCGGTACGACGATTTCGCTGATCCCTGCGTGCGGCGGTCCGTCCTGGCTGGTGCGACAGATCAGGTAGCAGTAGTCGGCCACCTCGCCGAAGCTGGTCCAGATCTTCTGGCCGTTGATCACCCAGTTGTCGCTGTCGCGTACGGCGCTGGTCTTGAGGCTGGCCAGGTCGCTACCCGCGTCGGGTTCACTCATCCCAATACACCACGTGGTTTCGCCAGACAGGATCCGCGGCAGGAACTCGGCCTGCTGATCTGGCCTGCCGTACGCGATGAGAGTCGGTCCCATCTGCCGATCAGCGAACCACATTGCCGCCACCGGGGCGCCAGCGGTGATCATTTCCTCGCCGACGATCAGCCGCTCGATTGCCGGGCGTCCGTGGCCGCCGAACTCGACCGGCCATGTCATCCCGATCCAGCCATTGGCGGCCATTTCCTTCGCGAACTCCTTGGAGTAGCCGTTGATCCAACTGTCGTTGTGGCGTCCATACTGTGTCACCCCGTCATGGGCCACCTGACGGGCTCGGGCGCGTAATGCAAGCTGGTCTGGTGTCCAGGTGAAGTCCATCACTGCTGATGTTACGAGCAGCGGGTCGTGACTGCCCGGTTCAGCCTGTCGGTTCCGTCGAAAGGCCACACCCATTGGCACAAAAGTTGATCGGAATAGTCGGGTTTCGGGTACACTCACCTTCATCGATATGACTGCGCTCACTCCGAACCACCTCGATGCACTCGACCTCGCCGAACTCGATGCGCGTTTTGCTGCACAGCAGGACCCGTCCGCAATGGTGCGGTGGCTGGTCGACACGATTCCACTCGACCGCATCATTGTCGCTTCGGCGATGACATCCGACACGGTGCTTGTCGACGTGGCGGCCAAGGTTGCCCCGGGTATCGAGGTGCTGTTCCTCGACACCGGGTACCACTTTGCCGAGACGTTGCAGACGGCAAACGCGGTCGAGCATCGCTATCCGATCACGTTGCGGGTGGCTCCGGCATTGCCGATCGGCGATGAGCGGTACCTCACCGACCCTGACGGATGCTGTCATGACCGCAAGGTGGTGCCGCTCGAGCAGGGCCTCGCGGGGAGACTGGCCTGGATCAGCGGCGTACGCCGCAGCGACTCACCGGTGCGGGCCGATACGCCGTTCGTGCATCGTGATCGCAGAGGGCTGATCAAGCTGAACCCGCTCGCCGCGTGGACCGACGACGACCTCGCCACCTACGCCAACATTCATGAGGTACCCATGAACCCACTGCTCGACCAGGGCTACCCGTCGATCGGTTGCGTGCCGTGCACCCGGCGACCTGCCGAGGGCGACGACCCGCGCTCTGGCCGGTGGTCGGCACACGCGAAGACCGAATGCGGACTCCACCTGTGAGCGCGCTGATGACCGACTCGATCATCGACCGCAATGCGGCACCGCACCCGGTGCTCGATTGGCGATTGGCCGAACTCGAGGCCCACGCGATCTTCGTGATTCGCGAAGTCGCTGCGGAATGTGAGCGGCCGGTGTTGCTGTTCTCCGGCGGCAAGGATTCCGTCGTCATGCTCTATCTGGCGCGCAAGGCCTTCGAACCGGGCGTGATTCCGTTTCCGGTGATGCATATCGATACCGGCCACAACTTCCCTGAGGTGATCGAGTTCCGCGACCGACTGGTGGCCGAGTTCGGGGTCCGTCTCGTGGTCGCCAGCGTGCAGGAGGCGATCGACCGAGGCCTCGTTTCCGACCCTGGGCCGACCGGCTCACGGAACCGGATGCAGACCGTTCCACTGTTGCACGCCATCGCCGAGCACCGGTTCGATGCTGCGTTCGGCGGGGCCCGTCGGGATGAGGACAAGGCGCGGGCAAAAGAGCGGGTGCTGTCGTTTCGTGACTCGTTCGGGCAGTGGGATCCGAAGAATCAACGGCCGGAACTCTGGCGGTTGTACAACGCTCGGACGTTGACCGGCGAGCACCTGCGCGCGTTCCCGTTGAGCGACTGGACCGAACTCGACATCTGGCGGTACGTGGCGGTCAACGACATCGAGCTCCCAGCGATGTACTACGCCCACCGGCGTGAGGTGGTGCGACGCGACTCGATGTTGCTCGCCACCGGTCGATTCACTCCGGCGCAACCCGGTGAGGAGGCGTTCGAAGAGACCGTTCGCTACCGCACGGTGGGTGACATGACGTGCACCGGAGCGGTGCGTTCCGACGCCACCACCCCACTCGAGGTGCTCGCAGAGATCGAGCAGAGCCGCATCACCGAGCGAGGTGCCACCCGCGCCGACGACCGGTTCTCAGAGGCCGCGATGGAAGACCGCAAGCGTGAGGGGTACTTCTGATGGAGCTACTTCGTTTCGCCACAGCTGGCTCCGTCGATGACGGCAAGAGCACGCTCATCGGTCGATTGCTGTACGACACCAAGTCGTTGTTCGACGACGTGATCGACGCTGTTGCAATCACCACGGCGCGCCGTGGGGGAGAGGGCCTCGATCTGGCACTCGTGACCGATGGACTGCGCGCCGAACGCGAACAAGGCATCACCATTGATGTTGCGTATCGCTACTTCTCCACCCCGAAGCGGTCGTTCGTCATCGCCGACACCCCCGGCCACGTCCAGTACACGCGCAACATGGTGACCGGCGCATCTACCGCAGACGTTGCAGTCATTCTGGTCGACGCTCGTCACGGACTGCGCGAGCAGTCGCGGCGCCATGCCTGCCTGTCGGCACTGCTCGGTATCCGCCATCTCGTGCTAGCGGTCAACAAGATGGACTTGGTCGACTGGTCGCGCACGCGTTTCGACGAGATTCACCATGACTTTCAGGCGCTTGCTGCCGAGCGTGGGGTCCCCGCAATGGCGGCGATTCCGCTGTGCGCTCTCGACGGAGGCAACGTGGTCGATCCGTCGCCGCATACGCCCTGGTATCACGGGCCGACCTTGCTCGATCATCTCGAGACGTTGCCGATTCCGCAACGGATGTCGGGACCACTGCGGCTGCCGATCCAGATGGTCATCAAGCCCCGACCGGGGGGCAGTGACAACGCCATGCACGAGCGCCGCTGGTATGCCGGGTCGGTGGCCGGGGGAGTGCCCGCCGTTGGCGACCGGGTGGTGATCTTGCCATCGGGTGTGATCACACAGATCGTGGCGGTCGAGGGCAACCTGCCTGCGGTGCGGGTGCAGTTCGCCGACGAGATAGATGCATCGCGCGGTGATGTGATTGCCTCAGCCGACGACCCGCCGAACACCGTGCCGAGTCTCGTTGCGACAGTGGTGTGGATGCACGACAAGCCGTTGTTGCCGGGTGCCCATGTGCTGGTCAAGCATGCGACTCGAACGCTGAAGGCTGTCGCAACCGTGTTGCACGACAAGCTCGATGTGACCACCCTCGCGTCCGATAGCCAAGTGGCTGGCCTCGGCCTCAACGAGATCGGCACGGTGTCGTTCATCACCTCGTTGCCGCTGCCCGTCGACCCATACGTTCAGAACCGCACCATGGGTAGTTTCATCGTGATCGATCCGGTTACGAATGCAACGGTTGGTGCTGGGATGATCAACCAATGAACCCCACCGGGGGGCTGGTGTCGACCAAAACTGACGATGAGCGGGTCTCGTTGGTCGGTGCCGGCCCCGGTGACCCGGAGTTGCTGACGCTGCGCGCCGTAAGGCTGATTCGAGCCGCCGATGTGGTGTTGTACGACCGGCTCGTTTCAGCTGAGATTCTTGCGCTTGCTCCGCCTGAGGCCGAGTTGATCGACGTGGGTAAGCGACCGGGGGGTAGCCACACTCAGGATGTGTTGAACGATTTGCTCGTCAGCCTCGCCGGTAGTGGGCAGCGGATTGTTCGGCTGAAGGGCGGTGACCCGTTCCTGTTCGGCCGCGGTGCAGAAGAAGTGCAGGCGCTCGCACGTCACGGCATCCGCTGCACCGTAGTGCCCGGGATCAGTTCGGCGTTGGCGGCGCCTGCAGCGGCCGGTATTCCCGTCACCCATCGAAGCGTCGCGCGCGCCGTCACCATCGTCACGGGCCACGAGGCGCTGTCCACGCAGTCGGTCAACTGGTCGGCCGTCGCCCAACTCGGTGGTACGGTCGTGCTGTTGATGGGCATCGAGCGTCGGGCTGAGATCGTGCTTCGATTGGTTGCGGCGGGGCTCGACCCGCTGACACCGGTGGCCGTCGTGATGGATGCAACAACGCCACGGCAGCGAGTGTGGTGCGGCGACTTGGCTGGTCTCGTTGACGCCGAGGTCGATTCGCCGGCGGTCATCGTGATCGGCGCCGTCGCCGCGTTTGCGAGCGAAGCAGCACAACTCGTGGCGGCGTATCCGCTGCCGCGCCATGTCTGAGCCGCGGCGGGCGAAGCCGATCGATGACGGGTACCCGGTCGTTGTCCGCCTGGCCGGTCGACCGGTGCTCGTGGTTGGCGGTGGTGCCATCGCACTCCGCAAGGTGCAGGGGCTGCTCGCATCCGGCGCAACGATCACGGTGGTGGCCCCAGCGTTCGTCGATGGCTTCCAGTGTCTTGACCACGAGGCACCGGCAATGGTCACACTCGTGCGGCGCTGCTACCAGGCCGGTGACATCGATGGAATGTGGTTGGTCGTCGCCGCCACCAACGATCCGGATGTGCAGCAGCAGATATTCGACGACGGAGAGTGGGCAGGGGTGTTCGTCAATGCGGTCGACGATCCCGATCGTTGCTCGTTCATCCTGCCTGCCGTGGAGCGTCGCGGTCCGGTGATCGTTGCCGTCTCGACGCAGGGGCGAAGCCCATCGCTGGCCGGCCATCTCCGTGATGTGCTGGCGGCCGCGATTCCAGCTGGCATCGAGCAACTTGCAGCCGATCTCGCCGACCAACGTTCGCAGATCCAAGCCCGCGGTGAATCCACAGAAGACACCGTGTGGCCGAACCCGTTCAGCCCACTGCCGCCGACGTGAGCGGCCGGACGCATCGTTGGAGTCATTGCCTCTCAGACGACGACCGGCGGGTAGTGTCGCCTCACCGGAGTGGGCACGAGAGAGAGCAGTGATGACGATCAGGGACTTTGCGATGGACTACTTCGGTCTTGCCGACAAGAACGCGATAGTGACCGGCGGCAATACGGGTCTCGGGCAGGCGTTCACGCTCGCACTTGCGAAGGGCGGCGCCAACGTTCTGGTGCCGAGCATCATCGACGACGATGGCGGTACGCGAGAAATGGTCGAGGCCGAGGGTGTCCGTTACGAATTCCTGCAGGCCGACATCACCGATCCCGGCACTCCGAAGCGGATCGTCGACGCATGCGTCGAGCGGCTCGGTTCCATCGACATCTTGATCAACAGTGCCGGCATTTGTCCGCTCGCCGAGGTGCTCGACTTCGGCCGGCCGCTGTGGGATGCAACGGTGAACGTCAACCTGACAGCCGCGTTCGAGATGAGCTACGAGGCTGCGCAGCAAATGGTGCCGCAGCGCAGCGGAAAAATCATCAACATTTGCTCGGTCTTCACCTTCCTCGGCGGTCGGTTGTCGCCCGCCTACGCAGCGACAAAGCACGGCATCGCAGGTCTCACGAAGGCCTACTGCGACGAGCTTGCCCAATACAACGTTCAGGTCAACGGGATCGCGCCGGGCTACTACGCGACGGCTATCACTGCGAACACGCGCAGCAATCCGGAGACGAGTCGACGTGTACTCGATCACATCCCGGCCGACCGGTGGGGTGAGCCGGCCGACTTGATGGGTGCCGTTGTGTTCCTTGCCAGTCACGCGTCCGACTACGTCAATGGGCACATCCTCTCGGTGGACGGCGGCTACCTCGTCCGCTAGGACGAGACGGCCGACACGACAGCACGATGAATGGTCCGTATCTCATCGGCGTGGACTGCGGTACGCAGAGCGCCAAGGTCGTCGTCTACAACGCTGCCGGCAACGCTGTAGCGCGTGGGCAGCATCTGTTGCAGCCGATGAGCCGGCCCCACCACGGCATCGCCATTCATCCCGATGACGACCTGTGGGAGTCGATTGCCGCGGCGAGTCGTCAGGCACTGGCCGCGTTCGCTGGTGACCCCAGCGAGATCGTTGGCGTGGGGCTCTGCCCGATCCGGTGCTGCAAGGCGTTCCTGAAGGCGGATGGGTCCCTGGCTGAACCGGTGATCAGTTGGATGGACGGCCGCGCCTACCAGCCGTACATTCCAGACCATCTCGGGTTTGCCTACGCGACTACATCGTCCGGTTATCTGGCCCACCGTTTCACGGGTGAGTTCCGCGACACCGCGGCGAACAACATCGTGCTGCAATGGCCGATCGACACCGACACGTGGCAGTGGAGCGACGATCCTGCGGTGTATGAGCAATTCGGTGTGACGCGCGAGAATCTGCTCGAGCTGCAGATGCCCGGCGACGTCATCGGGCGCGTCACGGCCGGTGCATCGGCAGTCACAGGCATTCCGGCTGGCGTCCCCGTCGTCGCCACAGCGAACGACAAGGCGGTGGAAATGCTCGGCGCCGGGTCGCTCGGTGAGACCACAGCGCTCGTGTCGCTCGGTACCTACATTGCGGCGATGGTGCATGGGCATGAGAACCACAAGGCGCCCACCAACTTCTGGACGAACTTCGCGTGTATGCCGCACCGGTATCTCTACGAGAGCAATGGCATACGCCGCGGCATGTGGACGCTCACATGGTTCCTCGATCTGCTCGGAGACGAGGTCGCGCAGCGTGCGGCATCGCTCGGGATCTCCCGAGAGGAGCACATCGAGCGCGAGGCAGCACTCGTGGCAGCGGGCTCCGATGGGTTGATGACCGTACTCGACTGGCTCGCGCCGACCGACCAGCCGTTTCGCAAGGGAATGATGATCGGCTTCGATGCGCGACATACGCGAGGCCACATCTACCGGTCGATCCTCGAAGCAATCGCACTGACGATGAAGCACCATGTCGATGCGATGTGTACCGAGCTGGGCATCACCCTCGACGAGATCGTCGTGTCGGGTGGCGGCTCCAACAGCGCGCTGTTTATGCGGATCTTCGCCGACGTGTTCGGGATCCCGGCGTCGCGCTGCGTCGATGGCGGGGGAGCGAGCCTCGGCGCCGCGATTTGCGCCGCAGCAGCAACCGGCGTGTACCCGGACATCGAGACGGCGGCGGCGGCGATGACCAGGCACCGCGAGTCGTTCGCACCCGATCTCGCCAACGGCGAGGTGTACCGACGGATGAGCGACACTGTCTACCACGACATCCGTCACGCGACCGATGTGCTCTTCGAGCGTTCGTACCCGATCTTCCACTGAACTGATCCACCCGAGTAAAGGAACGTCAGCATGTCACTCACCCGTGAAGCCATCGTCGAGCATCTGCAGCAGATCCTTGGGAACGAGCGCGTCGTCACCGACGCACAGGTCCTGCGCGAACGCAGCATCGACAACTTCCGCAAGCTCCAGAACATCTTCGGCGTGTACACGATGCCGGTGCCTGCGGCAGTGGCGATGGTCGCGAGTACGCAAGAAGCGTCGGCGGTGCTCGCCTTCGCCGACGAGCACGGCGTTAACGTCGTAGCTCGCACGGGCGGCACTGCCACCGAGGGTGGACTCGAGACCCCAGTCGAGAACTCGATCGTGCTCGATGGATCGATGATGAACGCGATCGTGTCAATCGACGCGTACAACATGCAGGCCACCGCCCAGTGCGGCGTGCCCCTGCAGCTACTGGAAGATCAGGCGCGCGCAGTGGGACTCACCACCGGTCATTCGCCGCAGTCGAAGCCGATCGCGAGTATGGGCGGGCTCGTGGCTACGCGCAGCATCGGTCAGTTCTCCACGCTGTATGGCGGCATCGAAGACATGGTCGTCGGCTGCGAAGTGGTGTTCGCCGGCGGCCAGGTGTCGCGGATCAAGAACGTGCCCCGTCGCGCTGCGGGTCCCGATATCCGTCACATCGTGATCGGCAACGAAGGTGCCCTGTGCTTCATCACTGAGGTGACGGTGAAGCTGTTCCCGTACATGCCGGAGAACAACATCTTCCTCGGCTGGACGCTGAAGAACATGAAGGAAGGTTTCGAGGTGCTCCGCGAGGTGATCGTGGCTGGCTACAAGCCGTCGGTCGCCCGATTGTACGACCCGGAGGACGGGCAGTTGCACTTCTCGCACTTCGCCGCGCCGGACGACTGCATTGTGCTGTTCATGGCCGAAGGCAACCCCGGCATCACGAAGGCGACGGCCGAGGGAATCACCGAGATCGTCGCCCGCCATCCCAGCTGCCAGCCGGTTGACGCTCAGGTGATTTCCACGTGGTTCGACGACCTCGTGTGGGGACCGGACAAAGTGACCCGTGAGGACGAGCGGATTCGCACGACGCGCAACGTCAATCGCACGACTGAGATCTCCGGCGACTGGAGCTCGATCAACGAGATCTACGAGGCCGTGCTGCCGCGGATTCGCCGTGAGATGAAGGGCATCACGCTCCTCGGTGGCCACTCGTCGCACAGCTATATCAACGGCACCAACATGTACTTCAACTACTTCTACGACCTCATTGATTGCGAGCCGGAAGAAGAGAACGACAAGTACTACTTCCCGATCATCGCGATCATCTGCGAAGAGACGCTGCGGTTCGGAGGATCGATCGTGCACCACCACGGCATCGGTAAGGCGCGTGCACGCTGGGTGAAAGACGAGTACGGATCCTCGTATCCGATGCTCGAAACACTCAAGCAAGCATTCGACCCGAACGGCATCATGAACATGGGCACGATCATCCCCCGCTGAAATCGGATGCTCGCGCGTGCGTCGAATCGATCAGCGTTTGGTAGGTTCGGCCCCCTCTGGGGGGCTGTACCTACCAAACGCACTGGGTGCTGAGTCCCGGGCGACCGTGTCTGCCGTTGGTGCCGCGGCGTCGCCGGGCTGACGCGTCAATGGAGGTCTTTTACCGCGTCTTCGATTCCGCGATGGAACGTGGGGTAGGCGTAGATCATCGACCGCAGTTGGTCGATCGGGACCGCAGCGTGCACGGCGAGCGCGAGTAGCCCGAGCACCTCACCTCCTGTGGGGCCCATTGCCGTGGCTCCGACGAGGACACCGCGAGCGCGGTCGGCGACGAGGCTGATGAAGCCTTCGTTGCCCGCCTTGTGGAGCCAACCACGCGCAGTAGAGGGCATGTTCACGCGTCCGACCATGACGTCGAGTCCCGCATCAATGGCGGCTTGCGCAGTCAGCCCGACCGAGCCGACTTCTGGATCGGTGAAGGTGACACGGGGGAGCGCGTGGTAGTCGGCGGGGGGATGCGGGAGTCCGAGGATGTCGGCGACCGCGATGCTGGCCTGATACATCGCCACATGGGTGAAGGCACCCTTTCCGGTGACGTCGCCGACGGCCCAAACCCGTTCGGTGACATGCAGCCGGTCGTCGACCGGCAGCGATCGCGCTGTGGGGTCGACGCCGAGCGTGTCGGCGCCGATTGCGGCAAGGTCGACATGGCGGCCGGTCGCCACGAGCAGTTGTTCGGCGCTGACGACGCTGCCATCGGCGAGTTGCACGGAGAACTGCTGGCCACTGTGGTCGACGCGTGATGCACCGGTGCCGACGATCACGGTGATGCCCTCGCTTCGGAGCACCTGGGCGAGTACCTCACCCGCTTCGGGTTCCTCGAGGGGAAGCAGGCGCGGCGCGGCTTCGACGATCGTGACGTGAACGCCGAACCTGGCGTATACCTGGGAGAGTTCGGCACCGATCGCACCGCCGCCGAGCACCACGATCGAAGCGGGCAAGTGTGTGGCCTCGATCGCATCGTGATTAGTCCAGTACGGGGTGTCGATCAACCCGGGAACTGGTGGAACCGCAGGTGTGGTACCGGTCGCAATGACGACGGCGCGCGTGGCCCGGTACCGCTGTGGTCCGACGAGGACGACATCGGGTGCGAGGAGTCGGCCATGGCCGCGCACGAACCGCCCTCCCTTTGCCTCGAATCGCTCGACCGCAACGGTGTCGTCCCAATTGTCGGTCGCCTCGTCGCTGATGCGCGCCGCAACCGGCGCCCAGTCGGGTCGTATGTCGACTGTGCCGGCCATGCCTGGAATGCGTCGTGCCTCTGCGAGCAGATTTGCCGCGCGGATCATCATCTTTGACGGCACGCAGCCCCAGTAAGGGCATTCGCCGCCGACGAGCGATGAGTCGATTCCGACGACGCTGAGTCCGGCCTCGGCCAGTTTCCCGGCAACTTCCTCGCCGCCGGGGCCCATGCCGATCACCACCACGTCAACGACGGTGTCGGTGTCGGTGTCGGGCGCAATCGTGGTCGGATGGTGGGCTTGGTCGGTCATACGGGTGTCTACTTTTGGGTGAGCGGTTGGACGGGTTGGACGGGTTGGACGGTTCGGGCTCGCAGGCCTGCGGATTCGCCGAAGAATTGGAGCGCAGCTTGTTGGATTGCCATCGACCACGTCGGGTACGCGTGTGTGGTTTGCGCGAGACGGCCGACGAACATGTTGGTCTGGATTGCAAGCGCGGCTTCGTGGATCAACTCTCCGGCCGTAGGAGCGACGACGGTAGCGCCGATGAGGCGGCCACCCGCCAGGTGGCCAATCCCGCGTCTGGGCGCAGCGATGAGGGTGACGAAGCCCTCTTCAGAGCCGACGGCGATAGCACGGTCGACATGCGTCATCGGAAGGTGGGCGACGCGAGCGGTGGGGTGTAGCTCGGCAGCTTCAGCCTCGGTGAGCCCAACGTGGGCGACCTCTGGACCCGTGAACGTGGCCCATGGGATTGCGCGTGTGTCGAATCGGAACGGGTGAATGCGGGCGAGCTTCGAGAGCGCGTTGGCAGCTGCGATCCATCCCATACGTCCGGCAGCGTGGGTGAACTGGAGGCGTCCCGTAACGTCGCCGATCGCCCAGATGCCATCGATGTTGGTGGCCATCGTGTCTTCGACGACGATCGCGCCACGCTGGTCGATTGCGACACCCAGTTCTTCGAGGCCGAACCCTCGACCCGACGGCGCGCGTCCAATCGCAGCGAGGAGTTCATCGGCGACGACCGATTCGCCGACCTCGGTATGAAGGCGCACCCGCTGGTCGGCGGTTCGTTCGACGAGGGTGACCTTGGCCCCAACGCGGACCGTCACACCATCGCGACGGAGCGCATCGGCGATCACGACCGAGGCTTGGGGTTCTTCGCGCGGCAGCAGGCGTTCGGCGGCTTCGACCAACGTGACACGGCTACCGAGTCGGGCGAATGCTTGCGCCATTTCACAGCCGACCGGCCCGCCGCCGAGTATCGCGAGTGAAGCTGGGAGCCGTGGGAGTTGGAACAAGTTCTCGTTGGTCAGTGGCGGGAGTTCGCGTAGCCCTGGAATCGGTGGTACGAGTGGACGTGCCCCGGTGGCGACGATGAACCGTCGTGAACGCAGGGTTCGACCGTCGACGTCGATCGTGGTCGGGCTGGTGAAGCGTGCGTATCCAGCGATCACGTCGATGCCTTCTCGTCCGAGTACTTCAGCGTCTTCGGTGGCAGCGATACGCGCGACGGCGCGATGTACTCGAACGAGCGCATCGTCGAACGACAGGCCCCGAGCGGCCGCAGCCAGCAGTGCCTTGGATGGCACACACCCGGTGAAGGTGCAGTCGCCACCCAGCGGACCATCTTGGATGATCACCACGTGGGAACCGCGCCGTTTCGCCTCGCGGGCCGCGACGAGCCCTCCAGCCCCACCGCCAACCACTACTACGTCATAGTCCGTCATCTGGCTACTACCTCTCGGCCCCTCCAGATGGAACCCGCCGACAACGCTGATTCTTCCAGCCGTCCCCCTGGCCGCATGCTGCGTCGTGGTCGCCTACGTCGGCCGGACTGGATCACGTCGCGATCGACCACACAGCTGCAAAGTGGATGGTGGCGGCAGCGATGGTGATCACGTGCCAGACTTCGTGGTACGAGAACACCGCCGGGCGGATTCGTGGCCATTCCCACGAGAAAGCGACCGAACCGAGAATGTACAGGGCACCGGCGGCGACGAACATGAGGGCCACACCAGAGCCGGCGTGTTCCCACAGTGCAGGCAGCAGGAGCGCCGACACGGCGCTGGTGACACCGATGAAGATCGAGCCGATCAAGTCGCCATGGGGTGACCTGGCCGTTTTGAACATCGCTCCCACGAACGCCGCGACCCACAGCACGGCGAGGATGGCGATACCGAGGCCACTCGGCATCGCGATGAGCGCGATCGGCGTGGATGACCCGGCGATGGCAGCGAAGATCATCGCGTGGTCGGCTCGACGCCACGTCTGGCGTGACTTCAGCGCGTGGACCCAGCGGTGGTAGGTGACGGATACGGCCAGCATCGTGCAGAACCCCGCGGCGTACACCGCTGTTCCGACTCTGGCGCGTGGTCCGTCGGCGAGCACGATCAACACGGTCATGCTCGGAACAGCCATCCAGAGCGCGATGAGGTGGATTCGTCCTCGCCACGAGGGACGCAACGGGTGGCCGAGAGCGACGTCGCGTCCGGCATCATGTGTTAAGCGAGCGCCTAGCGGCGGGCACGGATCGAGCACACGCTTCGGTTTCCGAACTATCGTCGTACCGCCATTCAATGACCCGTCGCTGTCGTTCATGGCATCCCTGATTTCGCGTTCCGGACTCCGCGCGGTATCTCGGGTCCAGGATCACGATATCGGGGCCGGGCCGTGTGGTGTCCGCGACCACAGACCGGCTGGCTTGTGCGGTTGCGGTGGTTGAGTGTGCACCGAAACTCACAGACCTCACCGCACATCCGGCGGCGGAGATCAGTCGGCTGCAGCGATCTCGACGAACGTGTCGTTGAAACACGCACCGTTGGCGAACGGATCACCGGTGGCCGGCGTGAGCGCGTTGACGCCAAGGCCGCCATCGTGATTGCGCAGCCACACGCCCTTGCTCATCACTGCAACCCCGGGTCGTGTATCATCGTGCACGTCGAGCGGGACCGTGATCGTGCCGAGCGCGTTGAATACCCGTACGTTCCGGCCAGCGACCAATCCGCGAGCAGCCGCGTCGGATGGGTGCAGCAACACAGCGGTCGATGGGCTCTGGAACTCGCCGAACATCGAATTGATCAGCTTTGATGAAGCTGGCGAGATGAGCGTCAACGGGAACGATGCAGCGTCATGCTGGACGCGGTCGTAGCTCGGCACGCCATGGACGGGGTCGGCAAGTACGGCGCGTCCGCCGAGCGGAATGGTGTCGACGAATTGGCGGGAGGGTACCTCGACCGTGCGCGGACCCGAATCGTCGATCGCGGCGGCCAGGTTGCCCATCGTCCAGTTGAAACCCATCGCGTGAGCGAGCGCGAGCCCGGTCTCATCGTTCGAACGACTGTCGCCTACCCGCTCGATGACCGCCTGAAGTGGTTGCACCATCAACGAACCGTAGCTCTGGACGACGTCGTCGATCTCGAACGCCGTCGTGGCCGGAAGCACCACATCGGCAAAACGGGCGGTGTCGGTGAGCACCTGATCGTGTACCACGGTGAACACATCGTCACGGGAGAATGCGCGCATGACCGCCTGTTGATCTGGGCACATCACCACGGGGTTGGCACCTTGCACGAACAGCACCTGACATGGGTCGTCGGTGCCGGGAGCAAGCCATGAACCAACTTGATGCATGCTCACGGAACGTCGTTCGAGGCGGTCGAACTCGGGCCAGCGGAGCTTCGCCCGAACGGCTCCGGTCGATGTGGAACCGATGACCCCGCTACCCGGTTGACCGAAGTGGCCGGCAAGCACGGGGAGCGCGAGGATCGCCCGGCATGCTGCGCCGCCATTTGCGTTGCGTTCCTGGCCCCAACCGATCCGCAGCATGGACGGTCGCGTCGTGCCCCACCACTCGGCCAGTGTTGCAACGTCGTCCGCGTCGATCCCGCACACGTCGGCGGCCAGATCCAGTGGCCACTGGGCAGCCGCCTCGAGGAACTCGTCGGCACCGGTTGCATGAGATGCGATGAAGTCATGATCGAGGTGCCCTTGCTCTGCCCAGAGGTGTGCAATCGCGAACGCGAGCACTGCGTCGGTACCCGGCCTGATGGCGAGGTGGAGGTCGGCCCGCTTGGCCATTGCGGTTCGCCGCGGATCGATGACCACGGTCTTGGTGCCTCGGGCGACAGCTTGCTGAACAAGAGGTGGAAAGTGGGTGTTCGACACCGTTGGGTTGGCACCCCAGATGACGACCAAGTCGGCATTCACCACGTCGAGCGGATCCGCTGACGCCATCGTGGCGTAGACGCTGTCCCATGCCACGCCCATCGTGTGCGCGCAGATCGTGTGCTCGGCAACAGTGGCACCGATTGCTGCGAACAGTGCCTCGGTCGCGCTGTCGCGCTCGACGACCGCCGCTGACGAGTTGTAGGTGTAAGCGACGATCGACTCGCGGCCGTGCTCGGCGATGGCAGCGGTCATGCGGTCGCCAATCAACCGACTCGCTTCATCCCACGACGATGCGCGGAACGCTCCGGATCCCTTCGGGCCGGACCGGATGAGCGGAGTGAGTACTCGCTCGGGGGCGTACACGCGTCGCGCGTAGCGCTTCACCTTGGCGCAGATCCAGCCGCCAGTGAGGGGGTTGTCAGGCGACGCATCGACGTTGGTGATGCGGCCATCGTCGATGGTGACGGCGAGGGAACAGGCGTCGGGGCAGTCGAGAGTGCACGCCGTGTGCAGTACCCGAGCAGTTGCTGCAGTGGTCATGGGCAAGGTGTAGCTCGGCGGGTTCCGATTCGCAAGGCATTTGCATAACAGTGCAACCGCATGCGGCGACGGTTCACTGTCGACGTCTTATGGCTGGAATTGCGCCCAAGACGTCGACAGCGTGACTCAGGAACCGGAGAACAACGACTTCGATGGACGATCGTCGCGTGGCTTCCAGTACACGTTTTTGGCTGTGTACCGCCAGATGGTCTGGACCTGGACGACGATGTTCCACACCGGGATGAAGAACATCAACAGGTCACGCTTACGGCGTCCGGTGCTCGACAGTGCGATCGCCAACCAGATGAGACCGATGAGGACTGCGGAGAGGAGTCCCATCAAGATCCACACGCCGAGGAATCGTAGAAAATGCATGAAGCCGGGGTCGGGCTTCATCGCCGCAGGCGGGGTTTGGGCATTCATCGACATCAGGTCTCTCCAGTACTGATTAGTGACCACCCGTCATGGTGGTGGCGCACACTGTTCACCCGTCGACGGCGATTGTCAAGCATCCCCGAATCGCCGCCGACGGCCTGATCGAGGGGTGTTGTGCTCAGATCAGATCAGATCAGATCGTGAGCGTCGACGATGCGGTAGTCGTAACCCTGCTCAGCGAGGAATCGCTGGCGGTTGGCGGCAAAGGTCTGATCGACGGTGTCGCGAGTGACGATCGAGTAGAAGCTGGCTTGGCCGGCGTCATGCTTGGGACGCATGATCCGTCCCAGACGTTGGGCCTCCTCCTGCCGACTGCCGAACGTGCCCGACACCTGAATGGCAACGTTTGCTTCGGGGAGGTCGATCGAGAAGTTGGCGACCTTCGAGACGACGAGTACGGGGATGGCGCCGTTTCGAAAGGCTTCGAATCGGGCGTCGCGCACCTTTTGCGCGGTCTGGCCGGTGATGAGCGGCGCATCGAGTTCGGCAGCGATGATGCGAAGTTGATCGACGAACTGGCCGATGATGAGTATCCGGTCGCCCGCGTGCCGGCTCACGAGATGGCGAACCACTTCTGTCTTTCGGGGCGTACTCGCAGCCAGTCGGTATCGCTGCGATGGTTCTGCCATTGCGTATGCCATCTGTGCGTCCTCGTGGAGCACTACGCGAACCTCGGTACACACGGCTGGCGCGATCCATCCGTGTAGCTCGAGTTCTTTCCAGGGAATGTCGAAGCGCTTCGGGCCGATCAAGCTGAAGACGTCGGCTTCCTTACCATCTTCGCGAACAAGGGTGGCGGTGAGGCCGAGGCGGCGGACGGCTTGGATTCTGGCCGTGGCACGGAACACCGGCGCTGGCAGCAGGTGCACCTCGTCATAGATAATCAGCCCCCACTCGGTGCGGTCGAAGAGCGCAAGATGCGGGTACAGGTGGTGCAGCACATCGGGAGGATGATCGGCAACATCGATCGGGTGCGGTGCGGCGACCCCAGCATCGAGGCCAGTGTCAACGGCATCGAGTCCGTCTCGATCCTTGCGGCGGTGCGGCGACCAGGTGAGCACCTGATAGGTGGCAATGGTGACCGGCTTGATCTCTTTGCGATCACCGGAGTATTCGCCGACCTGGTCTGCTGTGAGTGTGGTCTTGTCGATGATCTCGCGGATCCACTGCCGGGCAGAGGTGATGTTGGTAGCGATGATCAACGTGTGTGTGCCGGCAGCCGCCAGCGCAGCGAGCCCGATCACCGTCTTGCCAGCACCACATGGCAACACCAACACGCCGTTACCTGCAGCATCGTTGCCCCCTTGCCACCAGGCTGATACTGCGTCGGCCTGGTAGCCGCGAAGTTCACAGGTGACTTCGGAGTCGGCGAGCACGCTGCCGGTCTCATATCCCGCCTCGTCGGCGACCGGCCACCCGAGGTGCAGCAGTGCCTGCTTCAGGGCGCCGCGGTCACCAAGGCGAACGGCCCAGCGGTTGCCATCGAGCCGCTCGCCGAGCAGTTGCCCGACGATCTTGTCGCGGGCCACTTGCACCAGCAGGGGTACCTCGTTGCTCACCAGCGCCAGGCCACCGGAGTCGAAGTCGCGAACGAGTCGCAAGCGGCCGTAGCGGCCCATCTGATCGTGGACTTCGGCCAACACCCCGGATGGCACCGGATACTTGGCGAAACCGCTGAGGGCAGATGCCACCTCGCCGGCGGACATTCCCGCTACCGCAGCGTTCCACAGCGAGAGCGGGGTGATGCGGTATGTGTGGATGTGTTCGGGTGCCTTTTCGAGTTCGGCGAAACGAGCCAACGCTGTCCGTGCCGCATCCGCGTGCGGGCTGGCGAGTTCGAGCATGACAGAGAGGTCGCTCTGCACGATCAGGGGATTGGTCGGGTCGGTCACCACGACTCCACGAGTGTGGTGAGTTGCTGGATCTGAGGGTGAAGCGCGACCTTGGAACGCAGTGCGTGTGCAGTGGAGTTGTGGCCAGTGGAGTTGGGGCCCTTGGAGCTGGGGCCACTGCGTGCTGTTTCGGCACTGGCTGGCAGTCGTGTGCCGTTGGCCGGAGCAAGGCCCTTCGCCCTGAGCGCGCTCAGCACCTTGGCCAGCGAAAGGTCGGAGATGGCCACGGTCGGTGCGATGAGCGTGAGTCTGGCGGTCTTCACCTTGACAGCGGCGGCGAGGCCGAGCACGTCGTGGGCGGTGACGACCGTGGTGGCCGAGAGCACGGTGAGGCCGCCGCGTTGGCGCTCGACATCGCTCAGCATTCGTGCCACTACGGCTGGAACGGGTACCGAGGAGTGCGTGTGGAGGAACTCCAGGAGTGCTGCTGATGTCTCGCCGGCAGCGAGCGCTGCCGCAATACGGCCACGGTCGAGGCGCAGCACGGTGACGCTACCGGATGACTCGACGGTGCACAGTTGATCGAGGCGTGAGCGAATGGTGGGATCGAGCGCGGGTGGCGCGACGACGGTGAGATCGGTCTGGACGACGATGTTGACGTCGTGCTCAGGCAGCAGCTCGGCGAGCGACGCCGGATCGGTGAGCAGTATTCGAGCGAGCGATGTGAGGCCGACGGGTCCGGTTTCGGTGACGAGTCCGAGCATCGCGAGTTCCGCGATGAGCGCGTCTACGTCGATCCGGTCGGCGGCGAAGTGCGACTCGGTGATCCAAACGGCCACGTCGTTGCGATTCACGCCGTGATGCGGGGGGAGAGCCTGCAGGTCGGCCACGACTTGGCGTCGCATCGCGATGATCAGTTCATACGCCTCGGACT
Source organism: Actinomycetes bacterium (assembly GCA_025359865.1). Classification (GTDB taxonomy): domain Bacteria; phylum Actinomycetota; class Acidimicrobiia; order Acidimicrobiales; family Ilumatobacteraceae; genus VFMC01. The sequence continues at coordinate 18,790 of JANYDH010000120.1, forward strand.
CTACGTCGACCCCCTCCAGCCATGCATTGACCAGCGTTCGCCATTGCCCAGCCGTATCGGTATCGCTCCACTCGGCGACGGCGCCGCGATCGAGTTCATACCGGTAGATCCATGTCTGCTGGCGGCCCTTTCCGACTGGTTCGGTTGTCGCCGGCATCAGGCCGGTGCCGTTCGCAAGCCGGGCGAGGAGCGCAGTCTGCGCCTCGGGTTGACCGATTCGCCTGGCCAGGTCACGGATTGCCTTCACGCCGATGCCGCCCGCCTTCAATCCGGGAACCGGCTCGTCGGCAACCTGGCGCAACAGGCTCTGCAATGGGCCGAGTGGGGCGGGCGTGAGGTTGTCGGTTCGTTCCAGCGGGCGCGGGTCTGGAGGCGTCGCGGTGGACCAGAGCAAGTACGTGCGCCCATTGATGGCGGTGAGCACTTCGAGCCACAGTCCCACGTACTGCGCCATGTCGTCGGTCCAGACGAGGCCGAGGTCGACGAGCGAGCGTAGAGCACTCGTGGCACCAGGTACCTCGCCGGGCTGCGGCGAGCGGGGCAAGACGCTCGAGCGGAGGCGAAGTTGCCACCAATCGACTCCGAGACGTCTAGACGAGATCCCACCACCACCGGCATCGACCAATGTCTGAAGCATGGCAGTCTGTTCGGCAGTGAGTGATTCGATCAACTCTTGAACGGTTCGTGGGTTGGCGAACACGGTATGGATCGCCGCGATTCGCTCGCTCTTTCGGGCCGGAATGGGGCGGATGTTCAAGTTCTTCAACCACGTCGCCAGGTGATCGCTCGAGATGCTTTGATCGAGGAGAAGCCGGTCGAGTGGCCGGCCGGGTAGCCCGATCAGTTCCGAGACACCAGGGCGCAGTGCGACGAAGCCCAGTTTCGGGTCGATGATCAGACGCTCGGTCAGCGAGTTGACGAGACGCTCACGTTCTTCAGGTGGCAGCGGTGCGAGTTCTCGGTCGACGGTTTCACGGCTGAGGACACCACGTTGCGATGTTGCGACGCTGATCAGTTGCAGCGCGGCAGGTTCGAGCATGAGCAGTGTAAGCCGGATGGATTCCGGGGAGGCTAGGGCCGCCGCCAGTCGCGCCCGGTCAGGACGTCCGGCCATGGGCCGCATGAGTCTGATCAGGGTGCCGGTGCCCAGGCACCATGCTGCGACGTGTGGCTGCAACACGAGGAGCCGCGCCAGTTCGGCGGGTGGCAGTTTGGCGATGGCCGCCAAACGATCATTCGGTGCATCCGTCAGCGGCATCGGTCGAAAGCTATCGCCGTGACCGGCGTGCGCTTCTAGCATGATGCGATGACGACTGGTCCCGTGGATGTTCTCGTGCCGTCTCGCACTCGTGTGGCATTGGCGCTCGGTAGTGGTGGTGCGCGTGGGTATGCCCATATCGGTGCGATCGAGGTACTCGAGGCACGCGGCTTCGAGATCATCTGCATCGCTGGCTCCTCGATGGGCGCCCTGGTCGGCGGGCTTCACGCGGCGGGCAAATTGTCGGAGTTTGCCGAATGGGCAAGGGGCCTGAACCAACTCGACGTGCTACGGATGCTCGATCCCTCGATCTCGGCACCGGGCGCGATTCGGGCCGGGAAGATATTCGCCAAGGTCCGTGACCTGTTCGATGGAGCGTTGATCGAAGATCTGGCGATTCCGTTCACTGCCGTTGCCACCGACCTACTCGCTCGCAAGGAGGTCTGGTTTCAAAGCGGTCCGGTCGCTGTCGCGGTGCGAGCATCGATCGCGATTCCGAGTGTGATCACTCCCGTCGTGCTGAACGGACGGCTGCTCGCCGATGGCGGGTTAATGAACCCGGTGCCGATCGCTCCCACCGTGTCATCGCAGGCCGATGCCACCATCGCCGTGTCCTTGGGTGGCGAACGACGCGAAGCGCCCCCCGGCCCGCCGGTGAAGGAGACTGCTGCCCAACGACCGGTCGAGGAGTGGGCCGATCGGTTCCGTCGCACCGCGTCGAGCCTGCTCGACCGAGATGTGATCCGGTCGATCACGGGTCGGTTCAGCAGTGGTGTCTCCAGCTCGGCAAGCGAGATGTACGTCGAGGTGGATGATCTGTTCGAGGCGCTGCCGCCCGGCCTTGGCAAGGGCGACGTGATCGCGCAGTCGATCGAGGCGATGCAGACCGTGCTCACCCGCTACCGATTGGCTGGATACCCACCCGATGTGCTCGTGTCCATTCCACGCGATGCATGTCGGAGCCGAGACTTTCACCGCGCTGCGGACATGATCGACGTCGGTCGGTCGGCCACCGAAGCAGCACTCGATCTGGCAGGTGTTTCGGCTACCCATCCGAACTGAGGTGCGCCGCGGGCGTCACCGACGCGAGTGCATCGACCACAAGTTCTTTGAGTGTGAATCGCGCGTGGTGGATACCTGCTTCAGCGAACGGAGCCCGCCCTCAGGCTGACGTTTGGCGCTGGGTTGTTGTCAACAGGCTGTCGCACAATGCTGTTTGGTGGTGTGGCGGGTGAGGTTGGCCGTCTGGTCGTGTTGTAGGCAACGGTGTCATGGTCGTTGCTGAACTCGTGGTTGTGCCGCACAAGTCGGCTCAACGTCGGCGACTGACAGCCCACCCGCCGGACCTACCCGTTGTTGCGCTGCCGAGTCGCGTCGAGTTATCGGCGCTGGCGACATGTAAGTCGACGCGATCCTGCCCGCACGGCCGGGGTCGGGATCGGGGTCGGGGTCGGGATCGGGATCGGGTACCGCCAACCAAACAGCATTCTGCGACAGCCTGTCAATGACAGCCAAACGCCAAACGTCAGACGGTTTTGCTTTGTTCTGTTGCGGCCTGTGACCTGCAGCCCTTGACGTGCTTGCCTTGACGTGCTTGCCTTGGTAGGCTGACCACATGCGAGCTCCGGTTCCGTCGACTCTGTCATCCGAGGTGGTATGGGCCGATTCGCTGGTTGCGGCCCTACTTCCGAAACTCGAGGGCGTCGACCTCCCAGATCCGGTCGCTACCGCTGCTTGGGTCATCGCGTCGATGCCGCTGCGGGAAGGTCCGTGGGCCGAGCTACTCGGTCCGGTGTACACGACCGAGACGCTCAGATCGCGGCTCGGATGCAGTCGTCAGGCGGTCGAGAGTCGGCGAAAGGCGGGGACCCTCCTTGCGGCACAGACCAGTGATGGGCATTGGATCTATCCGGCGTCTCAGTTCCGGTCTGACGGCAGCGTGCCGGTAGCCCTCGTGCAGGCCGCTCGTGTTCTACGCCAGGCGACGGCCGACCCATGGACAGTCCTGTCGTGGTTGGCATCGCGACGCGAGCGGGACTGCTCACCGATCGAGGTGTTCGTAGGGGGCGATCCTGCCGCGACGGCCAAGATGGTCGTCGCTGTCCAACGTACGGCCGCCCGGTGGGCGGGTTGAGCCGGGGACGACAGCTGCGGTCGCCCGGTGATCTCACCGGGTTTCCCAGTGAAGCGGCTCCGGGCAAGTTGTACCGCGTGCATCGCAGTGCGAACGAGGCTGGATGGTGGTCTTCGAACGCTGAAGGGCGATTCGATCTCGTGCGGCCCGGTGGAACGTTGTACGCCGCGACCGACCCGGTCGACGCGCTGATCGAGTGTGCCGGGCCAGAGATCGTCGAGCACAAGGGACTCCCTTCGGGATGGCTAGCGGAGCGTTCGGTCACCCGCTTCACCTCGAAACGGACGCAAGTCGCCAACCTGTCCAGCGCCGGTGCGCTCGCCTTCGGCGTGACGGGTGAGCTCGCGTCGACGTCCGACTACACGCTCTCGCGGCGCTGGGCCTCGGCATTTGCCGAGGTGCTCGGTGGACTCCGATTCACACCCCGACACGTGCCCGGCAATCCGTGTGCCATTGCGATCTTCGCAAGATCCGGCTCAGGACGTTTGGCCGATGCGCGGTCGAACCCAGCTACAGACCACACCGGCGCACTGATCACTCGGGGAGTGACGGTGATCGGTCCACCATCGCTCGGCGCCCTCCGGCTGGTGTGAGAGTTCGGCGTTCCTGGACGCGGCTAGTCGGGCACCATCGCAGTGACTTCGATCTCTACTCGGGCGCGGTCTTCAATCAGGGCGGTCACTTGAACGGCTGCCATCACGGGGTAGTTGCGGCCGATGATCTCTCGATACGCCTGTCCTATCTCGGGCGCAGCGGCGAGGTACTCGCGTTTGTCGACCACGTACCAGGTCATCCTGCAAATGTGTTCCGGACTCGCACCGGCCTCGGCCAGCACGGCGACGATGTTGTGTAGTGCCTGGCGGACCTGGCCAGCAAAGTCGTCGGTCTCGAACTGCTCGTGTGCGTTCCAACCGATGGTGCCAGCGACGAACACGGTACGACCGGTGGCGACGATGCCGTTGGAGTAGCCGCGTGGCCGCGGCCAACCGTCGGGTTGGAGTACCTCATGCATGGTCTATGACCCTCCTGTGGATTCGGCTTTCAGCTTGAACCGCTGCAGCTTGCCGGTCTCGGTGCGCGGCAGGCTGTCGAGGAACTCGATCACGCGCGGGTACTTGTACGGGGCGATGGTCGCCTTGACAAACGTCTGTAGTTCGGCCGCCAAGGTGGCCTGATCGATGCCGATTGCCTCGACGCGGCGGACGACGAAAGCTTTCACGATCTGTCCACGGCCAGAGTCGGGTTGGCCGACGACCGCGCATTCGAGCACGGCCGGATGGGCCATGAGAGCGTCCTCGACCTCGGGGGCGGCAATGTTGTATCCGGCCGAAACGATCATGTCGTCGGTGCGCGAGACAAACGAGAAGTATCCATCGGCATCCACCGAGAACGCATCGCCGGTGAGGTTCCAGCCGTCTCGCACGTAGACGGTCTGGCGAGGGTCGGCCAGATATCGGCAGCCGACCGGCCCGCGGACTGCGAGACGGCCGACGGTGCTCACCGCAACGTCGTGCATATCGTCGTCCACGACCCGCGCTTCGAATCCTTCTACGACGGTGCCGACCGTGCCAGCGCGCTCAGCGGCCGGCGTGGCGATGAAGATGTGGATCATCTCGGTGGCACCGATACCGTCGAGCATCTCGAGGCCCGTGGCGTCATGCCAGGCCACTCGAGTCGCTTCGGGAAGTGCTTCGCCGGCCGACACCGTGACCCGCAGCGACGACGCCTCGAAACCGGTCGGGTCCGCTGCAACCGCGGCGGCCATCTGTCGGTAGAAGGTGGGCGCAGTGAACACAATGGTCGACCGGGTTTGAGCGATTGCATCGAGCAGTCCGCTCGGCGTAGTGCGTTCCAACAATACGGTGCTTGCCCGCGCCGCGAGCGGAAAGGCAAGCAGCCCACCGAGTCCGAACGTGAATGCAAGCGGGGGAGTGCCGATGAATCGGTCGTCAGCCGTGGCGTGGAGACGTTGAGCGGCAAACCCGTCGCACATCGCCAGAACGTCGCGATGAAAGTGGATGCATCCCTTGGGTTGGCCAGTTGTGCCAGAGGTGAAGGCGATGAGCGCTACGTCGTCGGCAGCAGTGTCGCACGTCGTGAACGGTGCCGCCTTTGTGGACATCGCGAGTCGCACGTCGACCAGAGGCCGATCCGCGAGGCGCGCAGGCCCGTTGGCTGCTTCGCCCCACACGCCGATGGTGGCCATTTGCGGACATGCCTCACGTGTGGCGAGGAGGTCGTCGAGAAGACGGGCATCGCACAACGCGGCCTGAACCTGAGCTTTATCGACGATCGCGATGAGCTCTTTCGCGCGCAGGAGCGGCATGGTGCCAACAGCGACCATCCCCGCTTTGAAGACGGCCAGCCAGGCAATGGCAAGCATCGGCGAGTTGGCGCTTCGCAACAGCACTCTGTTGCCCGGGATCAGCCCGAGGTCATCGATGAGCACATGGGCGAGCGCGTCGACGTGTCGTTTGAGTTCGGCGTAGGTGATCTCGTCGTAGTTGCTTGAGTCACTTGCTTCCGAGAGGATCGCGACACGGTCACCGTGGCCCTCTGCGACGGCATCGTCGAGGAGACGGGTGACCGCGTTGAGTCGATCGGGGTAGGCGAAGACCCCCGTGAGCAGCAATACGGGCCACACATGCTCAGGCGGTAGTCCGTCGTGAGCAAACGTGTCGACATGCCCGCTCCGGATGGCCATCTCAATCGCCTCGGAACACGGGCTGACGTTTCGCCGCGAAGGCCTCGAACGCCCGCTTGAAGTCATCGGTCTGCATACAGATCGCCTGGGCTTGGGCCTCCATCTCGATGGCTTGTTCGATCGAGACATTCCACTCGTGGTGCAGCATGGTCTTGGTCATGCCATGTGCGAACGTCGGGCCCGCGCACAGTGACGCGGCGAAGAAGAGCGCCTCGGTGGCCAGAACATCGTCGGTGACCACACGGTTGAAGAAGCCCCAGGAGAGTGCTTCGTCGGACGTCATCGCGCGTCCTGTGTACAGCAACTCCGCAGCACGCCCTTGCCCGATGATCCGTGGCAAGATCGCGCAGGCACCCATGTCGCATCCGGCGAGACCGACACGCGTGAACAAGAACGCGACCTTTGCTCGGGGTGTACCGATACGGAAGTCGGATGCCATCGCCAAGATCGCGCCGGCGCCAGCGCAGATCCCGTCGATGGCGGCGGTGATCGGCTGTGGGCAGGTGCGTATTGCCTTCACCAAGTCGCCGGTCATGCGCGTGAAGTCGAGTAGCTCCGGCATGGTCATGGTGGTGAGCGGTTGGATGATCTCGAACACGTCACCACCGGAGGAGAAATTGCCGCCCGCGCCCTCGATCACGAACGCCTTCACCGTGCGGTCGTACGCCGCTGCTCGGAACAATTCACGTAGCTCTGCGTACGACTCGAACGTGAGCGGGTTCTTGCGTTCGGGTCGAGCGAGTCTCACCACGGCGACCGGGCCGTGGATATCGAGCTCGAACGATTCAGCGTGCCAATCGGCGACCTGGCGATTGTCGTTGTTGGCCACGCGTGCCCTCTTTCTGAAGTTACATGTCGACTAATCAGCGATCGTCAGCAGAGTAGCATGCCAGCCATCGGCCGGTGCGTGAGACCGGCTCGACGTACTCGACGAGATCCGAACGAAGGAGTGACCATGCGCATCGCATGTATCGGTGGCGGTCCAAGCGGGCTCTTCCTCGCCATTTTGATGAAGCGCCGCCGTCCCGACAGCGAGATCGTGGTGTTCGAGCGCAACCGACTCGGCGACACGTTCGGCTTTGGTGTGGTGTTCTCCGACGATACGCTTGCCAACATTGCGGCCGCCGATCCTGAGAGCATCGAGGCCATCGAGCGCCGGTTTCGCCACTGGAGCGAGATGGAGGTCCGTGTCGCCGGACGCATCCCCGCCACTACCACCGGGCATGGCTTCTCCGCTCTCAGTAGAGTCGAGTTGTTGCAGATTCTCACCGCGCGGGCGCTTGAACTGGGCGTGGATGTGCGGTTCGAGCACGACGTGAGCGATCTCGATGCGCTACGACATGAGTTTGATGTCGTCGTTGCTGGCGACGGTGTGCGGAGTGCGACGCGTGCACGGTTGGAGGCCGAACTGCAACCGTCGATCGTGCCGCAACCGGCCCACTACATCTGGACGGGCACCGAGGCGCCGTTCGACCGATTCACATTCATCTTCGAACACTGTCCGGCCGGTTGGGTGCAGGCCCATGTGTACCCCTTCGACGACACCACGTCCACGTTCATCATCGAAATGGGTGATGACACGTGGGCAAACGCTGGTCTCGACGGCATCACTCAATTCGCTCCCGGCGTGTCAGACCCGCAGGCGCTGGCGTTCTGTCAGACGCTGTTTGCCGACCATCTCCACGGTTACCCGCTCATCGGCAACAACTCGAAGTGGTTGCAGTTCCCGCGGATCTCCGCCCGACGGTGGCGGGTCGGCAATGTTGTCATGCTCGGCGATGCGGTGCACACGGCGCACTACTCGATTGGCTCTGGCACCAAGCTGGCGCTCGAAGATGCGATAGCTCTCGCCGACGCGCTGTGCGCTCACGATGAGCCAGCGATTGCGATCGAGGCGTACGAGGCCGCCCGGCGCCCGATTGTCGAAAGTACTCAACGCGCGGCCACGACGAGTGAGGAATGGTTCCAACAGGTGAACCGCCACATCGCGCTCCCTGACGACCAGTTCGTGTTCTCGCTGATGACCCGCTCGCAACGGGTCACCTACGAGAACCTGCTGCTGCGTGATCCGGCGTGGATGGCTCGGTTGAAGCAGTGGTTCTGGGAGACACGCCCGATCGATCAGCGTGCCGCCGAGAGTTCGGTGCCGCCGATGTTCTTTCCATTCCGGTTGCGTGATCTGACGTTGCCGAATCGGGTCGTCGTGTCGCCGATGGCGCAATATTCAGCGGTCGACGGCATGCCGAGCGACTGGCACCTCGTCCACCTCGGCAGCCGCGCCGTTGGCGGAGCAGGGTTGGTACTCACCGAAATGACATGTGTGTCGCCACAGGGCCGGATCACGCCTGGTTGCACCGGCATCTGGAACGACGATCAGGCGGCGGCATGGGCGCGGATCGTCGACTTCGTGCACGAGCACACTCCAGCGAAGATCGGGCTCCAGATCGGCCACGCGGGACGCAAGGGATCGACCGCGCTGGGGTGGGAGGGCGGCGAGGAGGTGCCGCTCGTCGACTGCGCCTGGCCGACCATCAGCGCATCGGCGGTTGCCTACACCGAGGCTCACCCAGCGCCGGCCGAGATGACCCGTGCGCAGATGGACGAGGTGATCAGCGAGTTCGTCGAGGCCACCGAGCGAGGTGCTGCGGCCGGATTCGACCTGATCGAGTTGCACGCCGCCCACGGGTACCTGCTCAGCGCGTTCCTTGCGCCGTTCACCAATCGGCGCATCGACGAGTACGGCGGCTCGGTCGAGGCAAGAATGCGATTCCCGGTCGAGGTTGCGACGGCGGTTCGCGGTGCCTGGCCGAGCGAACGGCCGATGTCGGTTCGCATCTCGGCAACCGACTGGCTCGACGGCGGCTTCGGTGTCGACGAGGCTGTCGATTTGGCCCGAGCGCTGAAGGCGGCGGGGGTCGACGTGATCGACGTGTCGACGGGGCAGGTAGATCCCTCCGGGGTGCCCCAGTACGGCCGCCTGTACCAGATGCCGTTCAGCGAACGAATCCGCAACGATGTCGGCATTCCCACGATGGCCGTCGGTGCGATTGCGTCGATCGACGATGTCAACACCGCGCTGCTCGCCGGTCGCGCTGATCTGTGCCTGTTGGCCCGACCCCATCTCGTCGACCCGTATTGGACGCTGAACGCGGCCATCGACCAGGGCATCGCCGCCGTCGCGTGGCCGAAGCCGTACTTGGCCGGTATGACTGCCCGCCGTCGCGAGCAACAAGCGGTGGCTTCAGTGGCCCGAGACCTGCGCTGAGGCGCCGACCACGGTAACGAAGTGCTGAAACGCGGGATACTCCAACAGTTCCACGATGTCGCTGAACAACGCACGAGCCGCTGCCCCCGGCCACGTGGCCGGCAACAGTTCCTGCGGTAGGCCCGGGTCGAGGTATGGCAGGTGGCGCCAATGCGAGAGTCCGTCGACGTAGTCGACGAATGCGGAAGCGGGTGAGGCATCTGCCGGTGTGCGCCACCGACTCGCCACCGGCTCGAACTCGGCGATGAAGTCGTGGTGGGCGTCCGAGATCGAGGTGAGGTCCCATGCCCGAGCGACCATCGCGCGTTCGTCGTGTCGGACGACCAATGTCGATTCCCAGAGTGTGACGAACTCATCGAGGTGGGTGCGCTGCAACATGTGTTCAGCCTCGCGCCGAAGCCCGAGCGGGGCGAGCATCACCCCCGACGCCACCTGCCCGAACCCCAACCACGACAGCCTTGACCTGATCAGGTAGCGGTGCTTTCGCTGGGTTTCAGGAACCGAAAAGATGGCGAGCACCCAGCCCTCGTGTACCGACTCATCGGCGGCGGCCCGAAAGATCCGCCGATCGCCGTCGGCAAGCAGTTCGACGGTCTCGGGCGACAACCGGTAGCCGGCTGAGGCTCCACGGCGCTCGGTGATGAGCAGCCCACTGCGCTTCATCCGCGACGTGGCCGAACGCACCGCTTGCTCGTCGACGTCGAACAACGCCATCAGCGAGATCAGGTCCGCAACGGCCAACCAGCCACCAACCCGTCGGGCGAATGCTCCGTAGACATCAAGGATTCGCTCCCTGGGCTGCGGCTGAGGGCTCACGCAGTGAGCATACGATCGTCGGTGCGCTGGTCCCATTCTGCGAGCTTTGGTCGTGAGATGTCGCTCGACGACATCTCACGACCGCGAA
>JANYDH010000109.1 GCA_025359865.1 Actinomycetes bacterium
TTACCGCCGCGCTTGGCCAGCTCGCTCAACGCCTCATCGAGTGTGGCCACCGGAACGATCTCGAGTTCAGAGCCGGCGACGCGGCGTGCTGCTGCGAGGTCCTCAGCACTTTGCGAGGCGGGCACCAGGAACACGCGGGCCCCCATTTGCCGTACCGCCGATGCTTTGGAGGGTAAGCCCCCGATGGCACCGACAGTGCCGTCGATGGCAATGGTCCCGGTAACCGCAACCCTGCCTCCACCCGTCAACTCGCCCGGCGTCAGCTCATCCAACAACGTCAACGTGAACGCTAGACCTGCGGAAGGCCCACCAATCGCCCCGCTGTCGATGTTGATGTCGAATGGCAATTGGGCCGTTGCCGTGTCGAACGGAACGAATCCGATGATCGTGCGCGCACTATCATCGGGCGAGGCGATCAACTCGACCTCGCCTGACCGCTTGCCGACACCGGGCCGATCGAAGTCGACCGTGACCTTGTCGCCCGGCTTGTGTTTGGCAAGCACAGGGGTGAGGTCGTCGACAATGCTCAGTGCGACGCCGTCGACCTTCAACAACTTGTCACCTGGATCGAGTACGTCGTCAGAGGGCGCGAATTCCTCGCACTCGGTCTGTTCCTTGTTGGCTTTCAAGCAAACAAGATTGTTGACGATTACATCGCCTGGGATGATGCTGGTCGGGTAGCCCAGCTTGGTGAGCGCCACGTACTCGGCTGTCTCTTTGGCGGTACGCATCATCTGCTGGTTGAACTGCTGTTGCTGATTCGCGGTCTGCACGCCGAACTTGTCGTCGTGGCTGAGAAACTGGACTTCGTCTTGGCGCTCGCTCACAAACCAGTCGAGGACGCTGATCGCGGGTTCGCGAATCGTGACGAACAGCAGTTGGGCCGAGGCCGGATAGCGAGGCACCGCCTTGAACGACAGTCGGGGTGCCACCTGCTCAGCGTCGGCCGGAACAAGCCCGTATGGCGCTTCGACATTCGATGGGTTACTAGCGACCAAACTGCCCGGCAACATGCTGGTGGCAAGCAGTGCCGTCACGATCGCGAAGGCAATGACCACGAGAGGAATCGCCCAAGTGCGGTGGATTGCGGCGGGCGCCCTGACGCCAGGCGTCGCCGTCGTTACGATCTCGTTCTGCGTGTCGCTCACTGAACTCACTACCGCCTCGGCCTGGATTGCCGGTCTCGCCATCGTGGCCCTTGTGGCTGCCGGGTGGCGCAAGCCTGCCAGAGCCACAGCCAATCCGGCACGCGCCCCCAAACCAACTTCTCGCAGAGCCCCCGTCGCGATCGCCTCCGTGCCCACCCCGATCCAGCGTCGTACGCCGATCTGGAGGCGAATCTGGGCCGTGTTCGCAGGCGGCGTAATCGGCATGGTGATGGGTGCCGTGTTCGCAATCGTGCTCTCGGGAGCGCTTGCCTGGTGTGTGATCAGCCTCACCCGCATGCTGCGACGATGAACGAACGCTGGCGACAGGTGGTGCTCGCCGGGTACGAGGGCGACGCCGACACCGCTCTGGCAGCACTTGATGACCCCGATCCGACCGTTCGGTCGCTGGCGCTCGGGGCGCTCGACCGGCTCGGGCTGATTCATGGCGACACGATCGAGCGAGCGTTCACCGACCCTGAGCCAGCCGTTCGGCGCCGAGGCGTTCAGCTGTCAGCCCACCACCGTGCGGGAGATCTGCTCGCAGTGCTCGACGACCACGACGCATCGGTCGTCGAGCTGGCCGCATGGGCGTGCGGTGAGCACGAGATCGTCAGCGATGCAGTGCTGTCCAAGCTGATCGACCTCGCAGGGTCGAGCGACGTTGCGCTTATACGCGAGGCGTGTGTAGCCGCGCTCGGTGCGATCGGCGACGAACGCGGGCTTTCCGCCATCCTCGCCGGCTGCACTGACCAGCCTGCCGTCCGGCGGCGCGCTGTACTGGCACTCGCGCCGTTCGACGGCGCCGAGGTGGAGGCCGCTCTCACAGCCGCACTCATCGACCGTGACTGGCAGGTCCGCCAAGCCGCCGAGGATCTCGGCCGCGCCGCAAGCGACTGACCGTTCGCGATCCGTCTGAGCGTAAGCACCTTGCAAGAACTGTCGACGCGCTGGAGCGCGGCGTGATCTCGAAGGCACAGGCAACCCAACCCACGATCACGCCGGTGCACGCCTTCGCGAAGCCGATTGCGGTCATGAGGCGTCAGGTGCCGGTCGCGAGCGCTAGGCGGCGGGGTTGTGGGTTGCGTTGGGGTGTTGGGGGGTGACCGGGCTGGTGGTGTTGAGGTCGGCGCGCCAGCCGATTTCGGTTCCGTCTGGCCGGTAGTGGTGACAGTGGCCTTGTGGGTCGTGCCAGGTGCGGTACCCGGTTGATTTCCACCGGTTGTGATGCCCGCATGCTGGGCCGCCGTTACCGGATGTGGTTGGGCCTTGATGACCTCATGGGAGCAGGTGGTCTGCTTGGCAGTGTGCGGCGGGTCGGGCGCAGCCGGGCCAGATGCACCACCGGTTGGTCATCACTGTGTCGCGTAGCGGGCCGGTGAACAGGCGTTTGCGGCGGCCCATGTCGAGTACGACTCCTGTGGAGTCGAGTACGGCGCGTCGGACGTGTCCGAGTGCTGCGCCGATGAGCATGTCGTGCGGGTCGATCGGTACGCCGTTCGCGGTGGTGCACCGGTTGAGCGGGTTGGTCAGATCGAGTG
>JANYDH010000124.1 GCA_025359865.1 Actinomycetes bacterium
CTCACGACCAAAGCTAGTGGTTGCGGTGGGATTGTCAGACGAGGCCGAGCTCTCGCACGGCGTCGCGCTCTTCGGCCAGTTCGGCGGCCGACGCATCGATCTTGCCACGCGAGTAAGCATCGATCTCGAGGCCTTGCACGATCGAGTACGCACCGTCTTTGCAGACACACGGGAAGCTGGACATCAGCCCTTCCGGCACGCCGTACGAGCCATCGCTCGGCACGGCCATGCTGACCCAGTCACCATCGGGCGTGCCGAGAACCCACGAACGGATGTGGTCAACGGCAGCATTCGCTGCCGACGCTGCCGACGAAGCCCCGCGGGCTTCGATGATTGCCGCGCCGCGCTTGGCCACCGTCGGCAGGTAGGTGCCGTCCACCCACGCATGGTCGTTGACGAGTTCGTAGGCGTTCTTGCTGTGCCCGTCGACGGTGACCTCTGCGTGGAACAGGTCGGGGTACTGCGTGACGGAGTGATTGCCCCAGATGGTCATCTTCTTCACCGCGGTTACCGGAGTTCCGGCCCGTGCGGCGAGCTGGCTGATGGCCCGATTGTGGTCGAGGCGCGTCATCGCGGTGAACCGTCCGGCGTCGAGACCGACCGCGTTCTGCTGAGCGATGTACGCGTTGGTGTTGGCCGGGTTGCCGACCACCAGGATCTTGATGTCCTTCTTCGCGCTCTCGCCGAGTGCCTTGCCTTGCGGCTTAAAAATTCCGCCGTTGGCGGTGAGCAGATCACTGCGCTCCATCCCTGCCTTGCGCGGCATCGCACCGACGAGCAAGGCGACATCGGCATCACCGAAGGCAACGTTGGCATCGTCGGTACAGACCACACCGGCGAGCAACGGGAACGCACAGTCGTCGAGTTCCATCCGAACACCCTCGAGCGCTTTCAATGCCGGGGTGATCTCAAGCAGCTGCAAGATGACAGGTGTATCGGGCCCGAGCATGGACCCGGACGCGATACGGAACAGCAGGCTGTAGCCGATCTGGCCAGCAGCACCGGTAACGGCAACACGAACAGGAGTGGTCATGTCGCGAGCGTACGCTTCCGAGTCGACGTACCACCAAGCCCGCCGTCCGTAGCGGTATTCATCGCAGGTCACAGGCTGTCGTAAAATGCGGGTGGGGTGGCGGTACCCAATCCCAATCCCAATCCCGATCCCGATCCCGATCCCGATCCCGACCCCGACCCCGACCCCGACCCCGATCGGGCAGGATCGCGTCGACTTTCATGTCGCCAGCGCCGATAACTCGACGCGACTCGGCAGCGCAACAACGGGTGGGCCCGGCGGGTGGGCTGTCAGTCGCCGACGTTGAGCCGACTTCTGCGGCACAACCACGAGTTCAGCGACAACTATCACGCCGTTGCCGACAACACGACCGGACTGCCAATCTCACCCGCCACACCACCACACAGCATTGTGCGACAGCCTGTTCACAGCCACTATTCGGGCAACGGAAGGACCCGCTCTCGGTGGCCGATGCTGTCGAAGATGTAGTTCGCGTAGAACTGCTTCGCTTTCGTGGTTCGGAGATGAACTCCGCCGTCCGAGCCGCTCAGTTCGCCATTGATCTGCAACGCCAACCCGGCCCAGTCGAGGATGGTGACGTTGGGGTACTGAGCCGGCAATGACCAGATCAGCGCGTTGTTGGCGTCGATGTACGGCTTTGGCGCCTTCACGGTGAGGAACACCACGTGCGGCACATCTGCCGCCGGAAGCAGCGCCATGATCTGCGCAAACATGTCGGCCGAGACCGGCCCGTTGGTGCCGGTCTGGATCACGATCGTGTCACCGATCTGGCCACCTGCGCGCAACTCGCCGATCACTTGGGCGATCCAGCTGCCCTGCTTGCTTTCCTGTGCATACACGTTGAAACCGCCGGCTTGCAGTTGCTGGATCGCCCCGAGCATCACCGACTCGCCAACAGCAATTGGGGCGATCGGTACCGGTGGTGCCGTTGGGGCTGGCGTGGGGGGCACCGTCGGCGGCGGCACGATCGTCGCCTGGCCCGGGATCGTTGTCTGGCCCGGGATCGTCGGGGTGGCCGGCTCCACAGGTGCCGCCGCGGCGACAGTGGTCGTCGCAGCGGCCACCACGACGGGTGCGGGCTGAGTAACCGTGGTCTGCGAGGCGACGAGGGCGGCACCTTCGCTGTTGGCACATTCGACTGCACCGAGGCATCGGTTGGGCGCCATCGCGATACTGACCCCTGCGAAACCCAGCACCATCACCGAGACCAGTCCGGCCACCGCGGCGCGCCGCCGACGGGCCGCCACCTCGGGTGAGGGGCGACGACGATCGGCGCGCAGCCAGTCGCCGACTCTGCCGCGCCGGATCGGAATCTCGATGAACCGGTAACTCGCCTCGGTGAGCGGCAACGTGATCGCCATCGCCAACGCGAACTGCCACGGTTTCAACGGCACGCCAGCCTCGCGGCGGATGATCTGATACATCGGCCAGTGGTACAGGTACATCCCGTAGCTGCGCGTGCCGATCCATCTGAACAACGGATTGCCGAGGATCTTGCCGATGATCGCTCGCCGATGCGTGACCGCAGCGATCACCATCACGGTCGCCAGGCCCGAAGCGAACAGGCCCCCGCGGAACAACACCGGATCGAAGCGGGAGCCGGTGAGTTGGGTCTCTGCGGGCCCCGCAAGGTGAGTGCGCCACATGAGAAGACCGAGAAGACCCAGCCCGATCACAGCGACCAGATCGACCAAGGGACCCTTGTTCTGCATTGGGCTGCGCATGATCGCGCCTGGTCGCCAAACCATCGCGAAGGCGGCGCCGAGCAACAGCCCGCCACCTCGCGTAATGGTGCTGAGGTAGAGGGCATCGTTGATGCTGATGCAGCGACCGGCGATGCGCCAGTACCCGGTCATCAACTCCGGGCGACACACCGAGTCGATGTCGCCAGGAACGAACAGCACAGCAACGAGCAGCGAAATCGATGCCGCGAGGCCGAACAGCCAAAGTGCCATCCTCGGAAGTCGGTTGCGGCCCTTCCACAAGATGGCGACCATCACCAGTGGCCAGACGAGGTAGAACTGCTCCTCGACCGCCAGGGACCACAGATGCCGCAGCGGGGCGAACGCCTCCCCGGCGGTATAGCCGGCACCTACCCAGATTTGATACCAGTTACTGATGTACCCGACGCCTCCCAGGATGTCGCCGCGAACGCGACCGCGCGCCTGCGTGTACGACACCGCCATGTACGCCGTCAGCAATGCGAGCATCACGAACAGCGCCGGTAGCAGCCTGCGGAAGCGACGAAGCCAGAACTGCTTTAGATCGATGCGCCCACTGCGCTCGTGTTCGGTGATGAGTAACAACGTGATGAGGTACCCGCTGATCACGAAGAACACCTCGACGCCAAGGAACCCACCATGTAGCCAGGCGTTGTTGGCGTGGTAGACCATCACGGCCACCACCGCAAGCGCGCGCATACCGTCGAGTCCCGACATCTGCGGAACACGGCTGATCTGCCCCTTGGGCGTGCGAGGTGGGGACCAGTCGGTCATCGGCCCATGATTCTTTCAGGCCGACAACCGAAACTGGTGGCAGCGGGAGATCAGAGCTGCAGCGACTTGACCTCGAGGAACTCCTCAAGGCCGAACTTGCCGGCCTCACGGCCGAGGCCACTTTGCTTGTAGCCGCCGAACGGCGCCATCACGTTGAACGCGCCGCCGTTGACTTCTACCTGTCCGGCGCGAATCTTGCGGGCGACCCGCTTGGCCCGCTCGGGATCGCCGCTCCATACGCCACCCGCCAAGCCGTAGATCGTGTCGTTGGCGATCTCGATGGCCTGCTCCTCGCTGTCGTACGGCATGATCGACAACACGGGCCCGAAGATCTCTTCACGGGCGATGGTCATGTCGGGCGTCACGTTGGAGAACACGGTCGGCTGAACGTAATAGCCCGTCTCGAGGCCTTCTGGCGCAGCGGTGCCGCCAGCAATGAGCGTGGCACCTTCGTCGATGCCGGTTTGGATGAAACCACGTACACGGTCGCGCTGAGCGGCCGACACGAGCGGCCCCAGGCGGCTGGTCTTTTCGAACGGGTTACCGGGGGTGAACGCACCGGCGGCAGCAGCAGCGATGCCTTCGGCTTCGGCCATCCGCTCACGAGGCACCAGCATGCGGGTGAGCGCGGTGCAGGTCTGGCCGGAGTTCAAGAAGCACTTGCCAACGCCGTCGGCGACCGCCTTGTTGAAGTCGGCATCGTCGAGGATCACGTTCGCGCTCTTGCCACCGAGTTCGAGGCTGACCTTCTTGACCGTCTGGCTGGCGACTTCGGCAACGCGCTTGCCGGCGCGGGTGCTGCCTGTGAAGCTGACCACATCGACATCGGGATGAGCCGCGATCGCCTCGCCAACCACGGGACCGACGCCGGTGACGAGGTTGAACACACCGGCCGGCAGACCGGCCTCGTCGATCACCTCGGCGAGGATGAACGCGTTGATCGGCGCCACCTCGCTCGGCTTGACGACAACGGTGTTGCCGGCAGCAAGAGCCGGGGCGACCTTGAGGGCGATCTGGTGCAACGGGTAATTCCACGGGGTGATGCAACCCACCACGCCGGCGGGCTCACGCACGATCAACGAGTTGCCGACCTGCGTCTCGAACTCGTAGGTGCCGAGCAACTGGGCAGCAATTGCAAAGTTGGCCTTGGGGAGGCCGACCTGGATGAGATTGGCAAGCATGAGCGGCATGCCGACCTCTTTGGCGATGGTCTCGGCGATCTCCGCAGTGCGGGCCTCGAGACCTGCGTGGATCTTCATCAGGTAGGCGGCCCGCTCCTCCTTCGACAGCTCGCTCCAGGCCGGGAACGCAGCCCTTGCAGCCTCGACAGCGGCATCGACATCGGCGGCAGCGCCGTTCGGTACGGTCGCGATGACTTCTTCGGTAGCGGAGTCGATGACCTCGAGCGAGCCGCTTCCGGCCGACGGGACCCACTTGCCATTGATGTAGATGTTCTCGTATGCGCGCATGCACATGACGTTAGGTCTCTTCGGTCGGTGCGCTGCAAGCCGACCGCAATGTCGCGTGCTGGCGACGCTGGCAGCGCGCCGGTGAACTCAGATCGTCGGGACCTCGACATGGCGGCCGAAGACGGTGGCCATCGTGTTCATCATCTCGCCCAGGCTGACGTACGTCCGTGATGCCTCGATGAGCGTGGGCATCAGGTTGATCTCCGGGTCGGCCGCCTCGATGGCAAGCTTGGCGAGAACCTCGTCGACGGCGGCCTGGTTGCGATCGCCGCGGACCTGATCGAGTCGCTTCAGTTGACGCGCCTCGTCCTCGTTGGTGATCTCGAGCAACTCGAGCTCACTGTCGTCATTACCCTCGGTGAACCGGCTGACGCCGACGATGATCCGCTCGCCCCGGTTGAACTTGCGCTCGAGATCGTATGCGCTATCGGCAATTCGTCCCTGGAACCAGTTCTCCTCGATTCCGGTGATGCAGCCCTCCAAAATCGAACCGCTGCCCAACGTGTCGAGATAGGCGAAGATCTCCTCGGCCTGGCGCTCCATCTCATCGGTCAACGACTCAACGTAGTACGAACCGCCGAGCGGATCTGCCACATGGGCAACGTTGGTTTCGTAGGCGATGACCTGTTGCGTGCGCAGCGCAATGCGCGCCGAACGTTCGGTGGGTAGGGCGAGCGCCTCATCCATGGAGTTGGTGTGCAAACTCTGTGTGCCGCCCAAGACCCCGGCAAGCGCCTCGATCGCGGTACGAACGATATTGACCTCGGGTTGCTGCGCGGTGAGCGATACGCCGGCGGTCTGCGTGTGGAAGCGCAACTGCATCGACCGTTCGAGCTGTGCGCCGTAGCGGTCCTTCATCCATCTCGCCCAGATTCGTCGCGCGGCGCGGTACTTCGCGATCTCTTCGAAGAAGTCGATGTGGGCATTGAAGAAAAATGACAGCCGGGGCGCGAACGAATCGATCGGCAGTCCCGCTGCAATGGCCAGCTCGACATACGCGAACCCGTTGGCCAGTGTGAACGCCAATTCCTCTGCGGCGGTAGAACCTGCCTCGCGGATGTGGTAGCCCGAGATCGACACACTGTGCCAGCGCGGCATCTCGGCTGCGGTGAACGAAATGGTGTCGCGCACCAGGCGCATCGACTGCCGTGGGGGGAAGACGAACTCCTTCTGAGCTTGGTACTCCTTCAGAATGTCGTTCTGTAGAGTGCCGCCAAGACGCGACCGATGCACCCCGACTTTTTCAGCCTGGGCAATGAACATCGCGAAGATCGGCGCCGCTGGCGAGTTGATCGTCATCGAGGTGGTAATCTCGCCCAGGTCGATTCCGGCGTACAGATCTTCCATGTCGGCGAGCGTGTCGATCGCGACGCCGCACCGGCCGACCTCGCCAAGCGACATCTCGTCGTCGCTGTCGAGGCCCAAGAGCGTTGGCATGTCGAAGGCGGTGGACAACCCGTCGCCACCCGAGCGGATGATCTCCTTGAAGCGCCAGTTCGTATCGTCGGCAGTGCCGAAGCCGGCGAACATCCGCATCGTCCACAACTTCGAGCGGTACATCGAGGCATACGGCCCGCGGGTGTACGGGTACTGCCCCGGATAATCGCCACTTCCATCGGCAGGGCCGTACACGGGAGCGAGGGGAATGCCCGACATCGTCGAATAGTCGGCATCGCGGGTGCGCGAGGCATCGAAGGCCGCCTGCCACAAGTCGCGCGGGGAGGCATCAGGATTCGTCATGGTATGAACGTAACGAAACACCCGACGATGAGTCAACGCGGCGGTATCTACCAGACCATGAACGCTGGCGAAAATCGGCAACAATCAGGGCCGCTCAGTGACGGAAGTGGCGCTCACCGGTGAACACCATCGCGATGCCGTTTTCGTTCGCAGCGGCGATCACTTCGTCGTCACGCACACTGCCACCGGGCTGCACAACCGCCTTGATGCCCGCTGCGGCAGCAGCATCGAGACCGTCACGGAACGGAAAGAACGCGTCGCTGGCACAGACCCCTCCCTGAGCACGGCCGGCGCTGCGCTCTTGCGCGATACGGGCGCTGTCGAGACGGTTCTGTTGCCCTGCTCCGATGCCGAACGCCTGGCCGTCCTTTGCGAACACGATCGCATTGCTGCTGACCACCGCACATACCTGCCAGGCGAACACCAGATCATCCCACTGGGCCTCGGCTGGGACGGTGTCGGTGACGACACGCCAGTGAGCGCGATCGACATCGACAGTATCGGCGTGCTGTACCAACAGCCCGCCCTCGATCGAGCGCAGGTCGAGGGTACGTGGCGCGGGCGCCTCAGCAGACAACACACGCAGGTTCGACTTGGCGGCCAACACGGCCAGCGCCTCATCGGTGAACGATGGCGCCACGACCACCTCGGTGAACACCGGGGCCAACGACTCGGCCAGATCCGCGTCGACCTCGCGGTTGACGGCGACGATTCCACCGAACGCGCTGACCGGATCGCACGCGTTGGCCAGTCGGTACGCCTCGGACGCCGTCGCCGCCACGGCGACACCACACGGGTTGGCATGCTTCACGATCACCACCGCCGGCCGATCGAACTGATGAACCAGTCGCCATGCTGCCTCGGTGTCGTACAAGTTGAGGTAGCTCAGGTCCTTACCGCCGTGCTGCACGGCGCTATCCCACCAGCTGGTGGCGCCGTGCATCCGGTAACGCGCTCCGTGCTGATGCGGGTTTTCGCCATAGCGCAGCGATTGCACTCGCTCGAGCGAAAGGTGCAGCGATGCAGGTAGTGCCTCACTGGCCTCGGCCTGCTCGCCCGCCGCGAACCAGTTCGCGATGTCGGCGTCATACGCCGCGATCCGGGTGAACGCGTGAGCCGCGAGCGAACGCCGCGTTGACGGCGAGAGCACCCCATCGGCACGAAGTTCAGCGAGGACCGCCGGGTACTGCACCGGCTCGACGACCACACCCACATGAGCATGGTTCTTCGCCGCCGCACGCACCATGGTGGGCCCGCCGATGTCGATCAGTTCGATGCCAGGCGCGGTGGTGAACGGATAGAGGTTGACCACCGCGAGGGCGAACGGTTCGATGCCGTACTGGTCGAGTTCCGCCACATGTTCGAACAGGTCGAGATCTGCGAGCAGGCCGCCGTGGATCACCGGATGTAACGTCACCACACGGTGGCCGAGAATGGCCGGGTATCCCGTCAGTTCCGCCAAGTCGGTCACCGGGAGACCCGCATCGGCCAGGGCTCGGGCCGTTCCACCGCTGCTGACGAGCCGCCATCCGAGGTCATCCAGGCCGGAGGCGAGTTCGACCACCCCCGTCTTATCGTAGACCGAAAGGAGAGCAGCGGGTCGACCTGAAGGCATGCGCCAGCATCGCACAGCGCCTTGCGCCGAGGGTGTACCATTCAGGCAGGTACTACTGAACTGAGGGAGCCATGAAGAAACAAATCACGGTCGCAAGTCTCGTCATGCTCGCAGGGGGGGCAGTCACGTTTCTGTTCTCCTTCCTCGCGTTCACCAAATTCGGCAGCTTTTCGGCGAGCGCGTGGAGCAGTCAAGGGTTTTTCCCCATCGCCACGATCCCCGCACTATTGGGGCTCGCCATGGCAGTTGTCGCAGTACTCAACCTGGTTGGCACCAAGCTGCCCGACCAGATCCTGACGTTCAATTGGAAGCAGATCAACGCCACCTGGGGTATCGCCGCCGCAGGCATGATGATCGCATGGCTCATCGCCGACTTTGGTGGCGGAGACAAGGGACTCGGGCTGATCTTCATGCTGATCGGCTCGCTCGCGATGGCCGCCGGCTCGGTGATGGACCTCCTCGGGATGGGCAACAAAATGGTCTCGATGCCCCAGGGCAGTGCTCCCGGCAGCGTCCCTCCGCCCGGCGGCATGACGCCTCCCCCGCCGCCGCCCGGAGGCAGTGTCCCGCCCCCGCCGCCGCCGCCCCCGGGTCGCTAAGACACGGTTCAACCAACAAGGGCCCACTCCATCCGGAGTGGGCCCTTGTTGCGTTTTCGCAACGCTTTCGGTTTCGGGACCTAAGTCCCAAATGTGTCGCTGCTGCTGGCACAGTCATCGAGCCGTCGAACGGTCTGCTCCCAGGTCCACCGTGGACCAGTTCAGGCCAGGAGGACTCGACCGATGCGGCCATCGACGATCACACAGAGCGGGACGAACCGCACCTTCGGCGACGACGAGGTGATCGTCAGCAAGACCGACCTGCAGGGTCGACTCACCTACGTCAACGATGTGTTCCTGCGCGTCGCCCGCTACGAAGAGCACGAGGTGATCGGTAAACCGCACAACATGATCCGCCATCCCGACATGCCCCGAGCGGTGTTCGGGCTGCTCTGGCGGGAGATCCAGCAGGGTCATGAGATCTTCGCCTATGTGAAGAACTTGGCCGCAGACGGTGCCCACTACTGGGTATTCGCGCATGTCACACCGTCATACCACCGCAGCCAGATGATCGGCTATCACTCGAATCGGCGTCTACCCCACCCGTCAGCAGTGGAGGCGATCACCGGGGTCTACGCCCAACTCGTCGCCGAAGAGCGCCGGCACAGTCGGCCAAAGGACGCGATCGACGCGTCGACAGCGCTACTCGGGCAACTACTCGCAGACAACAACGTGACCTACGACGAGTTCGTCTGGTCGATCACAAAGGTGGCGGTATGACCGACCTGGCAGAACTGACCCATTCCAACGCAGCAGAGACCAAGACCGTTGATCTCGACCGTAGCGAGTTGGATGCATACCGCGCCGCGTTCGCGGCAATCACCGCAGTGTGCGCAAGCGCCGGAAAAGGCGACCTCGAGGCCCGCGTACCGATCCTCGTCGGCGGCGCAGAGATCGACGCCGTGCGCAACTCGCTGAATCATCTGCTCGACCTGACGGATGCGTTCGTGCGGGAAGCGGGAGCCTCGCTTCAGGCCGCAAGCGAAGGCCGGTTTCATCGCGCCTTTCTGCCCAACGGCATGCTCGGCTCGTTTCGTGAAGGGGCCCGCACGGTCGACCGGGCCCGCATGGCGATCAAGGACTCCGGGGTTCGTCTTGCCGATGCGGAGCAACGGCGACAGGCTCTCGCCGACGAGTTCCAATCGGTGGTACTAGCCGCCACCGAGCAGGTCGCCTCGGCCAGCACCGAACTCGGCGCAACCGCGGCCGGCCTCACCAGATCGGCTGGCGCGGCCGTTCACGAAGTAGATCAGGCAGCCGGCACCATCGCCACGCTCGACGAATCGTCACAACGAATCCGCCAGGTAGTCACGTTGATCAACCAGGTGGCCGCGCAGACGAGACTGTTGGCGCTGAACGCCACCATCGAGGCTGCCAGGGCCGGTGAGGCCGGCAAGGGTTTCGCGGTCGTTGCCCATGAGGTCAAGGAACTGGCCGGCCAGACTGCCGCAGCAACCGAACGGATCGAACAAGAAGTGGGGGCCGTACAGGCGGCCGCCAGCCAATCGGGTCTCGTTTTGGAAGGTATCGCCCGCACCGTTCGCGACATGCACGGACAGGTCCTCGACATCGCTGCTGCTGTCGATGGCGCCCGTGACGGCGGCAACGACTTCACGGGCCTCTCGCAACTGGCCGAACTGCTCCGCCACGAAGTCACGTCGTTCTTGGACGACCTCCGCGACTGACCCGGACAGCAAAGTCAGAGTGCGGCGACGATCTCGGCCATCAGGTCGCTGGCCTCGGTGGGGTTGAGTCCGATCCTCACTCCTGCAGAACGCAGTGCGTCCATCTTGCCCTGAGCCGTGCCCTTGCCACCCGACACGATCGCCCCGGCGTGGCCCATCTTCTTCCCCTCGGGTGCCGTCACCCCGGCGATGTAGGCACTCATCGGCTTGGTGACATGCTCCTTGATGAACGCTGCTGCTTCTTCTTCGGCAGAGCCCCCGATCTCTCCGATCATCATGATCGCATGGGTCTCGGGATCGGCCTGGAACTCGCGCAGACAATCGATGAAGTTCGTTCCGGGCACCGGGTCGCCGCCAATCCCGACACAGGTGGACACGCCGATACCGCGCTGGCGAAGTTCGTACAGCGCTTGATAGGTAAGCGTGCCGGAGCGACTGACGATGCCCACGTTGGGGCCCGCCGCGCTCGGTACATGGGCGATCTCGCCAGCGGTGATACCGATGTTGCACTTGCCTGGGCTGATGATCCCCGGGCAGTTCGGCCCGAGCAGCCGAGTATGCGGATAATTGCGAACCAAGGTGTTGAACACCTTGGCCTCGTCCTGAGCCGGGATCCCTTCGGTGATGCACACGATGAACGCGATACCGGCTGCAGCTGCTTCGAGGATGGCGGCCGACGCGGCCTTTGGCGGCACGGCGATGAATGATGCGGTGGCGCCAGTAGCGGCGACGGCCTCGGCGACGGTGTTGAACACCGGGATGCTGCCGCCTTCTGGAATGTCGACGGTGGTGCCGCCCTTGCCGGGCGTGACACCGCCCACGACCTGCGTACCGTACGCCTGGTTGCGCAGGCCGTGATATTTGCCCTGCCCGCCGGTGAGGCCTTGGACGATCACCTTGGTATCCGCGTTGACGAAAATGGCCATGATCAGTTTCCGTTCTCGGTGGTCGAAGCATTGGCGATGGCAACTGCTGCTCTGGCAGCTTCCAACATGGTTGGCATGGAGATGAGTGTCGACTCGGGAATGCCAGCGTTGGCCAAGATTTCGCGGCCTAACTCGGCGTTGGTACCATCGAGTCGGATGACGATCGGAGCACGCAGGTCGACCCTGCCGAGCGCCTCGACGATGCCCTTGGCAACCTCCTCGCCACGGGTGATTCCGCCGAAGATGTTGATGAAGATACTCTTCACGTTCTGGTCGAAGTTGATCACCTCGAGCGCGGCGGCCATCATGTCGGCGTTGGCGCCGCCACCGATGTCCAAGAAGTTGGCCGCTGAACCGCCGACCTGATTGACAACATCGAGCGTGCTCATCGCGAGCCCGGCACCGTTAGCGATGATGCCGACCGTCCCATCGAGGCCGATGTACTGCAGGTCGTGGCTGCGCGCCAACTGCTCGCGATCGTCGAGTTCTTCGGTGGCCCGGTACTCATCCCACTCGGGGTGACGGAAGGCAGCGTTGTTGTCCAGGCTTACCTTGGCATCGAGCGCGTGCACGCCACCGTCCGGGCGCAGGATCAGCGGATTGATCTCGGC
Organism: Actinomycetes bacterium; assembly: GCA_025359865.1. GTDB lineage: Bacteria > Actinomycetota > Acidimicrobiia > Acidimicrobiales > Ilumatobacteraceae > VFMC01. The sequence goes on from JANYDH010000124.1 coordinate 12,174, forward strand.
GAGGTCGCAGTCGCCACGGGTGAAACAGCCGTACAGCTTCACCAGCATGTCGGCTGCTCCCTCGATCGCAATCGGATTGATCTTGGCCTCGGTCGCAACCGCGCGGGCCTGGTCGAGCGTCAACCCGTCGACAGGGTCGATGTGGTGCAGCACGATGGCCTCAGGATTCGACTCGGCCACGACCTCGATCTCGACGCCACCCTGGGCGCTGAGCATGAGCAGATGCTTCTTGGCCGCGCGGTCGAGGGTGAACGAGGCGTAGTACTCCTCGGCGATGTCACTGGCGTGCTCGACCCAGACACGCTTCACAACGTGTCCTTTGATGTCCATCCCGATGATGTTTGTGGCGTGCAGACGCACCTCATCGGCATTCTCGGCGAGCTTGATGCCTCCCGCCTTGCCGCGGCCACCGACTTGAACTTGCGCCTTGATCACGACGGGGTAACCGGCTGACGCCGCCACCGTGACCGCCTCGTCAACGGTGTAGGCAACACCTCCCGGCGACACCGGGATGTCGTAACGAGCGAAGTACTGCTTACCCTGGTACTCGAACAGATCCACTGAATGTGTCCCTTCTGACGACGTGACGCCGACATTGATCTAGTTGTTGATCCGGCGTCAGGCGCCGGATGCGTTGTCATCTTCGCGTTGGTCCAATTCGGTCTCGAGCCACCGGGCGATCGCTTTGAGCGACGAGCCGGGCCCGAAGATCTCGGCCACACCCTGTTCACGTAACGCCCGCGCGTCGCCATCGGGAATGACGCCGCCACCGAACACGAGCACGTCACCGAGATCACGAGTGCGCAGTTCGGCCATCACCCTCGGGAACAAGGTGAGGTGCGCCCCGGACAGCAGCGACAACCCTACGGCGTCGACATCTTCTTGTAGAGCCGTCTCGGCGATCTGCTCGGGAGTTTGGTGCAACCCGGTGTAGATCACCTCGAAACCATGGTCGCGCAGGGCACGAGTGATGGTCTTGGCACCGCGATCGTGGCCATCGAGCCCTGGCTTGGCAACGACGACTCGGTAGGTCCGCTTCACGAATAGATGACCCTACTGCGCGTGCCACCCTCCAACTCCAACCGACGGCGCGGCTCGCCGGTCGCGACGCGCCGTGTTGGGGTTGCACGCAAGGTGGGCCAGACTGCTGAAGTGCCCCGCCGCACCCCGCCTCGATCTCCGCTGCAACGTGCCGTACTGCCAGTCGCAGGGGGGTTGGGCTTCATCGCATTCCTCGGTCTTGTCACCTGGGGCATCGCCGCCCTGGTCGGGCGTCATCCCCAACAACTCAACGAGAACCTCGCCCGCAGTACGTTCGAAGTCGGCAACACCGCAAACATCGCATCGCTCATTGCTGACGAAGGGCCACTGCTGTTCCAAGGCCTGGTCGGGTCGTCAGCTGACCGCAGCATCGTGCTCGACCACACCGGCAATGACATCAGGCAGGGTTGGCATGTGTACTTTGCACACCCCGCAGACCGTCAGCCGACCTGCAAGGTCAGCCAGATTGAACACACCCGCCAGTTCACCGATTGCACCGGTCGTACGCTCGATGTCGAGCAACTCGCGCCTCCTCCCGCAGGCGTCAATCCTGTGGTCGGCGACGTGGTGATCATCGACCTCACCCCAGACACGACCACCCCAGACACGACATCGCCGGACACGGGAACCAACCCGGTGCGCGTCACGTCATAGGAGCACTATGGAGCGCCGCAACTTCCTCGCCTTACTTTCCACACCTGCTCTGATCGCGGTCATCCAAGCATGTAGCGACAAGTCCAACAATGGTGCCTCGAACCCACCTACAGCCGGTGTCGCGCGCAGCAACCTGGCCCGCACGGCAACCTCACCCGACGATGCGCTCGAGGCATCGAGCGCCGTCAATGCGCTCGGTATGGACCTGTTCCGTTTGCTCGCCGGCAACCAACCCGTTGGCAATCTTGTCCTTTCTCCGGCCAGCATTGCTGTTGCGCTCACGATGACGGCTGCCGGCGCAAGGGCCGCCACGCTGTCGGAAATGGTCGCGACGGTACACATCGACGAACCGGCCACCATCCACCATGCGATGAACGCGATGCTCGTCGAGTTGGCCTCACGTGAGACCGACAAGGTAGCCATCTCCATCGCCAACTCGCTGTGGGCGCAACAGGGTGTCGCGTTTCAACAACCGTTCCTCGATGTTCTGGCGGCCGAGTACGCGGCGGGACTGAACCTCGTCGACTACAAGTCCAATGCGGAAGCGGCGCGGACCGAGATCAACACCTGGGTCGGTAACGAGACGAAGGGACGCATCCCACAACTGCTCGGTAAGGGAGCGACCACTCCCGATGCTCGGCTCACACTGGTCAACGCGGTCTACATGAAGGCACCGTGGTTACAGACCTTTGCGGCCGCAGGCACCGTCGATGGGCCATTCACGACCGCCGACGGCTCGGTCAAGCAGGTGCCGATGATGGTGCTCAGCGAGACGCTGCCCTACACCTCGGGCGACGGATTCCAGGCGATCGAACTGGCGTACGACAGCGACCATCTGACCATGCTCATCTTTCTTCCGGAGAAGGACACGCTCGCCGAGTTCGAGCAAACCTTCGTCGTTGGCGATGCAACGAGCTATCTCTCGCCGACCAAGGTGGTATTGCGTCTTCCGCGCTTCGATATCACGTCGTCGTTCTCGCTCGCCGATGCGCTACAACACCTTGGGATGAACCAAGCGTTCACCACAAGGGCTGATTTCAGTGGCATCACCACCGAGGAACCGTTGATGATCGGCGCGGTGATCCACCAGGCCAACATCACCGTCGATGAAAACGGCACCGAAGCCGCCGCCGCTACCGCCGTTGCGACTGGCGCCGGTGCGATGCCGGAACCACAACCACCGCTCGAGCTCACCTTCGACCGGCCGTTCGTGTTCGCGATCCGCGACCGGGGCACCGAAGCGATCCTGTTCGTCGGCCGGATCGGCGACCCGACCCCCTGACGTCTCGGCCGCCCTGTCCGAGGGGCGAGACCCTTCTGCTGGCGGTGTGATTGCACCATGCCGCCCAACCGCTGTACTCACCCACCCCGGGACTCGGTGTGGCTCGGAGCACAACGGTGAGCACCGCCGCAACGAAGGCGAGGGTGAGCGAAATCATGCGACGTGGAGTCGCGAAGTGCAGAACGAGATGGCACTTTCGCGCGTTGTGTTCGTCACTTCGGCCGTGGCTGCACATCGGCACGCCAGCCCTGCGCACGCCACACCACAACACACCCACCAGTACCGACCCACGCTACTAGTGTTGAGTTGGCACGCTCGATGTGTTCGTCCACGGTGCCGCGTTGTGATCGTCGGCGGGCTGACGTGGTGGTACGCGCGGCTGAGAGGAAGTCAGCTGGGGACCGGGTCTCCGCCGTGGCGAGTTCGAATCGCTGATCGCGCCGAGTTAACTTCGCCGTTCCAACAAGCGCCACGCGCTGTCGTCCTTTGCGCGTGTTCAGTGCCCGGCTGTGCGGAGTTCGTCGGGGACCCATGCCGGCCACACGGGGGTACCAGCCCGTTGGCCGTCGATGTGCGAGGCGATGAGTCGCAGTGGGGTCCGTGGATCCGAGTTGTCGTAAACGCGAGCCTCGTTGACAACTTCGATCGCGACCGCGAGATGCCCCCACAAGCGCGCGAAGCGTCCTCGCACCTTGTCCTCCGGGACCCGATGGCCACCGCCGGCGACTCGTTCGGCCACCCGCGCCACGGCAAGCGCCTCGGGGATCAAGACGATGTGCAAGTAGGTGCGGTACCCGGCATCGGCCGCCGCCTGCAGCAGTGCGATCTTTGACGGGTGGGAGAACACAGTCTCGGTGGCAAACGACTGGCGTTGTGCCAGGCACTCCGCGCGGGCGGCAGCGGCGATCGCTGCGGCCTCATAGGCGTGTTCGAGTTCCTCGCCAGGCCAGCGGTCGTGGGCGATCAGGTCGGCGTTGATGAACAGCAGACGTCGCTGGTTCGATGACTCTGTCTTGCAACGTCGTCTTGCCCGCACCGTTGGGGCCCGCAACGAGGTGCAGG